>MELE01000126.1:66898-77162 GCA_001768615.1 Acidobacteria bacterium RIFCSPLOWO2_12_FULL_67_14b
CGTCGTACCCGCCCACGCGGACGAGCGCATACAAGCCCAACCGGACGGCGTCGGCCGCCGGGCCCTTGGGCATCGCCATGTCGTCGGGCGTGATGCCGGCGAGCGCGCCCGTGTTCACGTGCGCAGCCACCATCGCGCCGATCGCCGTGGCCGCGGGCTTGTGCGCGGTCAGCCCGAGCGCTTCCGCGGCCCGGCCCTGGATCCGCGGATCGGGATCGGCGAGCGCAGCCATCAACGGATCGGCCGCCGAGGCGTCGCCGACGAGCCCCAAGGCAAAGGCGGCCATCTGCCGCACTTCGGGATCGGCGTCGCCCTGGAGCACGGTGGTCAGCGGGGGCACGGCGTCGGCCAGCTTCACGCGGCCGGCGGCGAGCGCCGCGCGCCGCCGGATGCGCGCCTCCGGGTCCTGCAGCAGCATGACCAGGTCACCGCCGCCGCCCCGGAGCTGCCGCTCGTCTTCGAGCTGCAGGATCCAGCGCATCTTCTGCTCGTAGGCGGTCACGGTCGGCGTGGTGCTGACCGGCGGGGCGGCCTTCGGGGCGCAAGCGCCGGCCAGCAGCAACGCCAGCAGCGCCGGCCCCAGGTGTCGAGAGCTTGGTTCGGTCATAGGCTCACGTGTCGAAGGGTGGCGCTGTTCACGCGATCGCGGACGATGTTGACGCCGATGCCGGGCCCATCCGGCACGGCGATGGTGCCGTCGGGGCCGACCTCGATCGCCGGCTCGATCAGGTCCGGCTGGTAGTAGCGTTTGCTCGCCGCGATGTCGCCGGGCAGCCGGAAGTTCGGCAGGCTCGCGAGGTGGATGTTGTGGGCGCGGCCGATGCCGCTCTCGAGCATGCCCCCGTGCCAGACCGGAATGTCGTGGGCCGCGCACAGGTCGTGCAACGCGATCGATTCACCATGCCCGCCGACGCGGCCGGGCTTGATGTTGATGATGCGGCACGCTTTCGCGGCAATCGCATCCCGCGCAATCCGCACGGTGTGGATCGATTCGTCGAGGCAAATCGGCGTCTTCACCGCCTGCTGCAGCACCGCGTGGTCCATCACGTCGTCGTAATCGAGCGGTTGCTCGATCATCATCAGGTCGTACGGGTCGAGCCGCGCGAGGTGAGCCCGATCGTCTAGGCTGTAGGCGGCGTTGGCGTCGACCATCAGCGGAATCCCGCCGAAGCGCGCGCGCACGCGCTCGACCGCCTCGAGGTCCCAGCCCGGCTTGATCTTGATCTTGATGCGCTGGTAGCCGGCCGCGAGCTCCTTGTCGACCTTCTCGATCAGCTGCTCGAACGAATCCTGGATGCCAATCGAGACGCCGGATGCGATGCGGGCGCGCGTGCCGCCCAGCACCCGCGACAGCGGCTGGCCGATCGTACGGGCGTGCAGATCCCACGCCGCCATCTCGAGCCCGGCCTTGGCCATGTTGTGGCCGCGCACGCGCCGCAGCGCCGGAAACACCTCGCGCGGGTGCCCGAACGTCCGGCCGATCACCAGCGGCGCCAGGAAGCCTGCGATGATGTGCCACACCGTCTCGGTGGTCTCGCTGCTGTAGTACGGATTGGCCTCGGCCACCGATTCGCCCCAGCCTTCGTGTCCGTCCGCTTCGACGCGGACGAGCACGAAGGTGCGGTCGTACGAGCGGCCGAAGCTCGTTTCGAAAAAATGCACCAGCGGCAGCCGGCAGAGGAACAACTCGACCTTCTCGATCTTCACTCGTACAAACTATACTCGGCTGCGTCGTGGCCTTTCACTATCTCGCCATCGAGGGCCCCATCGGGGTTGGCAAGACGCGGTTGGCGGAGCGGCTGGCGGCAAGGCTCGAAGCCACGACAATTCTCGAAGACACCGAGAACCCCTTCCTCGCCGACTTCTATGCGGACCGGCCGGGCTCGGCGCTGCAGGCCCAGCTGTACTACCTCCTGAACCGCCATCGCCAGCTCACCAGCAAGCGGCAGGCCGACCTGTTCCTGCAGACGACGATCTGCGACTACGTCTTCGACAAGGACAAGATCTTCGCCTACCTGAACCTCGACGACAACGAGCTGTTCATCTACCAGCGGCTGTTCGACCTGCTCGCGAAGGACGTGCCGCCGCCGGATCTCGTGGTCTACCTCCAGGCGCCCACCGAGCTGCTGGTCCGCCGGCTGAAGGCGCGCGGCGCGGATCCCGAGCGCCAGGTGCCGGCGCCCGATCCGGACTACCTGCGCGAGTTGAACGAGGCGTATCAACACTTCTTCTTCCACTACACGGCGACGCCGCTGCTGGTGGTGGAGACCTCGGAGTTCGATCCCGAATCGGACGACGCCGCCCTGGACGAGCTCGTCAAGCAGATCAAGGACATGGGCAAGGGGACGCGCTACTACGTGGCGCGCAGGTAACCTTCTCGGGCTCCGGGCGCCGGGCTCCGGCGGGACTTCTGCTAAGCTGGGCGGATATGGCGTGGTTCAAGAAGGCGCGCAAACCGATTGCGACGCCCGAGAAGACCAGCCGCGTGCCCGAAGGCCTGTGGGTGAAGTGTCCGGAATGCGACACCATCATTTACACCAAGGACCTCGTCAAGAACCTGCACGTTTGCGGCAAGTGCGCGCATCACTTCCGGCTGAACGCCACCGATCGGCTCAAGACGCTGTTCGACGATGAGCACTGGGAAGAGATCGCGGCGAACCTGGCGTCGAACGATCCGCTGACATTCACCGACACCAAGCCGTACAAGTCGCGGCTGCTGGCCACCCAGAAATCCACCGGCAAGAAGGACGCGGTGGTCGTGGCCGTGGGCCGGATCAACGGCGTCGAGTCGGTGGTCGCGGCCATGGAGTACAGCTTCATCGGCGGCTCGATGGGCGTAGTCGTGGGCGAGAAGATCGTGCGCGGCATCGAACTGGCGCTCGAGCGCCAGGCGCCGGTGTTGATCGTGTCGTGCTCGGGCGGCGCGCGGATGATGGAAGGGGCGCTGTCGCTGATGCAAATGGCCAAGATCGCGGCGGCGCTGGCCCGGCTCGACCGGGCGCGGCTGCCCTACATCTCCATCCTCACCGATCCGACGACGGGCGGGGTCACGGCCAGCTTCGCGATGCTCGGCGACCTCAACATCGCGGAGCCGAAGGCGCTCATCGGCTTCGCCGGCCCGCGCGTGATCGAGCAGACGATCCGGCAGAAGCTGCCCGACGGCTTCCAGCGGAGCGAGTTCCTCGTCGAGCGGGGCATGCTCGACCTGGTGGTGGACCGCCGCGAGATGAAGGCCACCATCGGCCGTGCGCTGCAGTTCATGGGCAAGTGACACCCCTCGAACGACTCTTCTCACTCGAACAGTTCGGCATCAAGCTGGGGCTCGACAACAGCCGCGCCCTGCTGGCGGCGCTCGGCCATCCCGAGCAGGCGTGGCGGTCGATCCACATCGCCGGCACCAACGGCAAGGGCTCGGTGGCGGCGATGGTCGAGCGCGGGCTGCGGGCCGCGGGCCTGCGGACCGGGCGCTACACCTCGCCCCACCTCACCTCGATCGAAGAACGCGTGGCCATCGACGGCACGCCGGTCGACGCCGGCACATTTGCGGAGGTGACCGCCCACGTGCTGGGCGTGATGGACGACTGCCTGCGGACCGGCGCCTTGAGCGTCACGCCGACGTTCTTCGAAGTCACGACGGCCGTCGCGTTCGACATCTTCCGCCGGGCCGGCGTCGACGTGGCCGTCGTCGAAGTCGGTCTGGGCGGCCGTTTCGATGCCACCAACGTGCTGGCGCCCGCGGTGACGGCGATCACGTCCATCGCGTTCGATCACGAGCGGCATCTCGGCCACACGCTGCCGGAGATCGCGTTCGAGAAGGCCGGCATTGCCAAGCGGGGCGTGCCCCTGGTGGTGGGTCGTGTGGCGAAGGAGGCGTGGACGCGGATCGCCGACGTGGCGGCCGATGTCGGGGCGCCGGTGATCGACGCGCATGCCACGACCACGGACCGCATTTACCCGCCCTTGAAGCTGGCGCTGGCCGGCCGCCATCAACTGGAGAACGCCGCGGTGGCCGTGGCGGTGCTCGAAACCTGGTCGGCGGTCGTCTCGCCGATCGCGACCGCGGCCATCGTCACCGGGCTGACCGAGTGCGAGTGGCCGGGGCGGCTCGAGTGGCTGCGCCTGCCGTCGGGCGCGGAGCTGCTGATCGACGCGGCGCACAACCCGGCGGGCGCGACGGCGCTGGCCACCTATCTCGAAGACACCGGCGTGGCGCCGCTGCCGATCGTGATCGCGATCATGATGGACAAGGACGCCAGCGGCATGATCACGCCGCTTCGCCGCGTCGCCTCCAGGTTCGTGGCGACGACGGCGGCGCATCCGCGGGCGCGGACGGCGCAGGCGCTCGCGGACACCATCGGCGAGATCGCGCCTCGCATTCCCGTTCAGGCGGAGCCGTCGCCCGAGGCGGCGGTGGTGGCGGCCACGGACGGTGCGCCGCGCGCGGTGGCCGCCGGATCGATCTTCCTGATCGGTCCGCTGCGGGCGCGGTTGATCGCGGCCGGGGCCAGGCGGGCGGAAACCAAAGCCCCCTGATCGGACTCGGCATTATCTCGATGTTCGTGCCGGCCATCGCCGTGCTGGTTGTCCAGTCAGCGTTGAACGAGCCGCCGAGGGTGGATTGGGTCGCTGTTGTTGGCGTTCTTCGAGGAAGTCGGTTGGCGAGCGTGGCTGCTTCCCCGACTCGGTGATCTGGGCATTTTGGCATACGCCGTACGCCATCTCAGGTATTCACCACCTCGACGGAGTTTCGATCGCGCGGACGGCCCTGATCATCCTGTTGCCAGTACTGCGCCAGCGAGTGCCATCGTCAAAGAGTGACCGGCGGAAGTGTCGTCAAGATCTGCGCTGAATCTGTGTCCCATCTGTGGCCACCTTTGATCTGTGTCACTCGACCCGGGCGCCTGTGTCGCATGATATTCTCGACCAGAGCCCGTGCCTGCCTTATCCGCGGCCCCGATGCGATATCGACCCATCCGGTTTGCCTGCGCTGTCCTGATTCTGATGGTGGCGGCGGCTCCCGCCGGCGCGCAAATCGTGCCGGGGTGGAACGCCCAGTCGTTCACGCAGGAACAGATCGACGCCGACCGCGTGCGCCTGATGCGCGAGGTCGAGATCGAGGGCGAGCCGGGCAGCGCCAACGCCGGCCAGAAGTTCTTCGCGGACGACCTCGAGCTCAACACCAAGACCGGCGAGCTGACCGCGCGTGGGAACGTCACGTTCCGGACGCCGACGGCGCAGATCTCCGCCGACAGCGTGACGTTCAACACGAAGACGCGGCTCGGCACGTTTTCAATCGCGTCGGGGATTGCGTCGCTCGGCGAGCGCGGCGAGCGCAACCGGAGCATGTTCGGCACGCTCGAGCCCGACATCTACTTCCGCGGCGAGGCCATCGAAAAGATCGGACCCGACAAGTACCGGATCCGCAATGGCGCCTTTACGACGTGCGTGCAGCCGACGCCGCGCTGGGAGATCGTCAGCGGCAACGCCACGATCAACCTGCACGACTACGCGATGCTCCGCAACGCGGTGATCCAGGTGAAGGACGTGCCGGTGTTCTACATCCCGATCATGTACTACCCGATCCAGGACGACGACCGCGCGACCGGCCTCCTGATTCCGACCTATGGGGCGTCGACGGCCCGCGGGCAATCGATCAGCAATGCGTTCTTCTGGGCCATCAACCGCAGCCAGGACGCCACGATCTTCCACGACTGGCTGTTCTCGCGCGGCACCGGCCAGGGGGCCGAGTATCGCTACATGTTCGCGCCGCAATCGCAGGGGTCGTTCCGCTACTACTTTCTCGACGAGAAAGAGGCGGTGATCAACGGCCGGACGCAGCTGCCGCGAAAGAGCACCACCGTGACCGGCGGCCTCAGCCAGGGCCTGCCGTTCGGCCTGTCGGCGCGCGCGCGCGTCGACTACTTCACCAACGTCACGGTCCAGCAGCTCTACAACAACAACTTCCAGGACGCGTCGCAGAGCACGCGCACCTACGCCGGCGGCATTTCCGGCGCCTGGCGCGGACTGGCGGTGAACGGCACGTTCCAGCGCGTCGAGTCGTTCGACAACCTGGGAAATTCGGTGGTCCAGGGCTCCGAGCCCGGCATGACGGCGTCGTTCAGCGGCTACAAGATCGGGCCGCTGCCGCTGTATGCGTCGATCAACGCCGACGCGGGCCGGGTGCTCTACGTCCAGAAGACCACGACCACGACCAACGACCTGTCGCTGATGAAGGCCGACATCGTGCCGTCGCTGCGGGCGCCGTTGAGCACGCTGCCGTTCCTGCAGGTCAACGCCACGGCGTCGTATCGCACGACCTACTTCAGCGAGAGCCTGGCGGCCGACAAGCGGACGCAGATCGAGACGCCGGTCACGCGCAAGTACGCTGACATGCGGGTGGACGTGGTCGGCCCCGTGTTCTCGAAGGTGTTCAACCCGAACAACGCGATCGCCGATCGCCTGAAGCACATCATCGAGCCGTCGTACTCGGTGCAGCGCCGGACGAAGATCGCGTCGCAGGACTTCATCCCGCGGGCGGCCGGCGGCTACGACACGATCATCGGCGGGACGACGCAAGTGAGCTACGGGGTGGCCAACCGCTTCCTGGTGCGCAAGGGGTCCGGCGCCGACCCGGAGGCCGGCGGTCCGCGCGAGCTGCTCACCGTCAACCTGCGGCAGAGCTACTACACCGACGAACGGGCGAGCCAGTTCGACTCGTCGTACTCGTACGGCTACCAGTACCGGAAGCCGAGCCCGTTCTCGCCGATCTCGCTCACCGCCCGGGCGGCGCCGACGGTGCCGATCGGGGTCGACTTCCGGCTGGAGTACGACCCGACCAGCGCGGCCGAGAAGAAGCTCCTGGGGTTCGGCCTGAACGGGGTGATGCGGACGGGCATGATCGAAAGCACCACGGGATGGAGCCGGCAGGCCTACGGCAACACCTCGAGCGGCCGGTCGAACAACTACATCAACCAGGGCACGTCGCTGCGGTTCCGGGACGGGCGGTTCGGGGGGACGGTGACGTTCAACTACGACATCGGGCGGTCGAAGCTGCTCAACCACCGCTACGTCGGCTTCTATAGCGCGCAGTGCTGCGGCGTCTCGGTCGAATACCAGGAGTACGACTACTCGGCCAACACCAACATCCTGGTGCCGAAGGACCGGCGGTTCAACATGTCGTTCACCCTGGCGGGCGTCGGGTCCTTCTCCAACTTCTTCGGCGCATTCGGCGGCGGCACGTATTAAGATCGTCTGCTGTCATGAAGGGACTCATCCTCAGCGGGGGCAAGGGCACGCGCCTCAGGCCGCTCACCTACACGAGCGCGAAGCAGCTGGTGCCGGTGGCCAACAAGCCGGTGCTGTTCTACGGGATCGAGGCCCTGGTCGGCGCCGGCATCACCGACATCGGCATCGTGGTCGGCGACACGCAGGCGGAGATCCGCGCGGCGGTCGGCGACGGGTCGAAGTGGGGCGCGCACGTGACCTACATCGAACAGGATGCGCCCCGCGGCCTGGCGCACGCGGTGCTCATCAGCGAAGCGTTCATCGGCACTGATCCGTTCGTGATGTACCTGGGCGACAACCTGCTCAACCGCGGGATCGTCGAGTTCGTCGAGCAGTTCGTCCGTGAGGGTCCGGCGGCGCAGATCCTGCTGACCCCGGTGCCCGATCCGCAGATGTTCGGCGTCGCCGAGCTCAAGGACAACAAAGTCGTCCGGCTGGTCGAGAAGCCCAAGGAGCCGAAGACGAACCTGGCGCTGGTCGGCGTCTACATGTTCGGCCCGGAGATCTTCGCGTCGGCCAAGCGCATCAAGCCGAGCTTCCGCAACGAGCTGGAGATCACCGACGCGATCCAGGACCTGATCGACCGCGGCCTGCGCGTCAATCCGCATCTGGTGGACGGATGGTGGAAAGACACCGGGAAGCTCGAGGACATGCTCGAGGCCAACCGGCTGATCCTCGAGACGCTGACGGCGCGCGTGGAGGGCACGGTGGACGGGGCGTCGCGGCTCGAAGGGATGGTGATCGTCGAGGCCGGGGCGACGGTCGAGCACTCGGTGATTCGCGGGCCGGCCATCATCGGCCCGGGCGCGCGGATCAAGAACGCCTACGTCGGGCCGTTCACGTCGATCGGCAAGGACGTCGAGATCCGGCACTCGGAAATCGAGCACAGCATCGTGCTCGAGGGGTCGCTGATCCACGACCTGGACGTGCGCGTGGCCGACAGCCTGATCGGGCGGGGCGTCAAGATTCACCGCCTGCCGCTCAAGCCCTCGGCCCATCGCTTCATGCTGGGCGACAACTCGGAAGTCTGGATCCGCTGGTAATCGATCGATGATCAAGGTACTCGTCACGGGCGGCGCGGGTTTCATCGGCAGCAACTTCGTCCGCTACGCGCTGAAGACGCACGCCGACTGGCACGTCACCACGCTCGACAAGCTGACCTACGCCGGCCGGAAAGAGAACCTCCACGATGTGATGGACGATCCGCGCCACACGTTCGTGCACGGCGACATCTGCGACGCGGCGGTCGCCGGCCCGTTGGTGGAAGCGTCCGACTACGTGGTGCACTTCGCCGCCGAGACCCACGTCGATCGGTCGATCATGGCCGCGGGCGACTTCATCAAGACCGACGTGGAAGGCTCGTTCGTGCTGCTCGAGGCCGCGCGCCGCAGCCCGGCACTGAAGCGGTTCATCCAGATTTCGACCGACGAGGTCTACGGCAGCGTGGCCGAGGGCTCGAGCACGGAGACCGACGAGCTGAAGCCGCGCAACCCGTACGCCGCGAGCAAGGCGGGCGCCGATCGGCTCGCCTACAGTTACTGGGCCACGCATGACGTGCCGGTGATCGTCACGCGCGCGTCCAACAACTACGGCCCGTACCAGTTTCCGGAAAAGATCATCCCGCTCTTCGTCACCAACGCGATGGACGATATTCCGGTGCCGCTCTACGGCGACGGCGGCAACGTCCGCGACTGGCTGCACGTGCTGGATCATTGCCGCGCGCTCGACCTCCTGATCCACACCGGCAAGAACGGCGAGACCTATAACATCGGCGGCGGCAACGAGGTCAGGAACGTCGACCTCACGCGCGCGATCCTCAAGCACGCCGGCAAGACGGAGGCGCTGATCAGGCCGGTGGCCGATCGCAAGGGCCACGACCGCCGCTACAGCCTCGGCACCGCGAAGCTGCAGGCCATGGGATGGCAGCCCCAGGTTGCATTCGAACAGGGCCTGCGCGACACCGTGGCGTGGTACCAGGCCAACGAGTGGTGGTGGCGGCCGATCAAGGAACGCGACCCCGCCTACAAGGCCTACATCGAAGCGCAGTACGGCAAGCGCTGATGGCCGCTCCCGTCCTGGTCACGGGCGCGGCGGGGTTCGTCGGCAGCCACCTGCTCGAGCTGCTCGAACAGGACGCCGTCGAGATCGTCGCGTGGCTGCGCCCCGGCACCGAGCCGCTCGTGCGCGGCGAGCGAGTGCGCTGGGTCGACGTCGAGATGCACGATCGCGCGTCGGTCGCCGCCGCGATCGCCGGCACCAATCCGTCAGCGGTCTACCACCTGGCCGGCGTCCCCCACCTGGGTGATTCGTGGTCGCACACGAGGGACACCTTCGCCGGCAACGCCCTGGCCTCCCACCACCTCTTCGAATGCCTGCGGCTTGCCGGCCTGACACCGCGGGTGCTGGTGGCAAGCTCGGCGATGGTCTACACGCCCGTCGATCGTGCCCTCACGGAGGCCGATCGTGTCTGTCCGAACAGTCCCTACGGCACCAGCAAGCTCGCGCAGGAAATGGTGGCGCGGCGCGCCTGGGAAGATGACGGCATCGGCGGCCTGATCGCGCGCGCGTTCAACCACACCGGACCGCGCCAGGCGCCGTCGTTCGTGGCGCCGAGCATTGCGAAGCAGGTGGCGCTGATCGAGGCCGGACGCATGGAGCCGGTGCTGGCGATGGGCAACCTCGAGCCGCAGCGCGACCTTATGGACGTTCGCGACACGGTGCGCGCGTATCGCGCGATGATGCAGTCGGCGCGGCCCGGCGTGCCCTACAACGTGTGCTCGGGGCGGGCGGTGAAGATCCGCACGCTGGTTGAGACCTTCCTGTCGCGGGCGCGCGTGCCGATCCGGATTGAACAGGACCCCGTGCGCTTCCGCCCCAACGATACGCCGCTCGTGCTCGGCGATCACTCCCGGCTGACGGCCGACACGGGTTGGACGCCGCAGATTCCGCTGGAGAAGACGGTCAACTACCTGCTCGATTA
>MELE01000126.1:77190-82323 GCA_001768615.1 Acidobacteria bacterium RIFCSPLOWO2_12_FULL_67_14b
GGCTTTCGGCTTTCGGCTTTCGGCTTTCGGCTTTCGGCTTTCGGAGGGCTGAGAGCCGGGAGCTGGAAGCCGAAAGCTGTCCTTGACTGGCGAATAAAAAGCGAAATAATGGGTGGCGCCGGAGAAATGGCGACTCACCCACTCCTGTTCGACCTCCATTCCTCACCGACCACCCGCGATGTCGCGCGGCTGGTGAAGGACGGCGGCGTGGCCGCGCTGCCCGACGCCGTGCGCCGCGGCGATGCCGCCACCTACCAGGAGATCCGCTGCCGCTCCGCACTCAACCGGGTGAAGGGCATGCCCTTCTTCAAGTGGACCCTGAACCCGTACCGCGGGTGCACGCACGGCTGCCACTACTGTTTTGCGCGGCGATACCAGACACAGCTCGAGCTGAATTCGGGCGACGACTTCGCGTCGGTGATCTTCGTCAAGACCAACTTCGTGGAGGTGCTGCGCCGGGAGCTCGACAAGCCGTCGTGGGTGAAGGAGCAGATCGGATTCGGCACCGCCACCGATCCGTACCAGCCGATCGAGGGCACCTACAAGCTCTCTCGCGGCGTGCTCGAAGCGCTCCGCGACGCCGCCACCCCCGTCGGCATCGTCACCAAAGGCCCGCTGATCGTCCGGGACATCGACGTGCTGAAGGACCTGTCGGTGCGCGCGGCCTGCCGGGTGCACATCAGCGTGCCCACCGTGGACGAAGACGCGTGGGAAACGCTCGAGCCCGGCGTGGCCCATCCGATGAAACGGCTCCGGGCCGTGCGGCAGCTGGTCGACGCCGGCATCGACTGCGGCGTGTTGATGGCGCCGATCGTGCCGGGCTTTTCCACGCAGCCCGCCAGGCTCGAGCGCACGGTGAAGGCGATTGCCGATTCCGGCGCGACCTCCGTGGGCGCGATGGTCATGCACATGGAGGGCGGCACGCGCGATCACTTCATGAGCTTCCTCGGCCGCGAGTATCCGGAGATGGTGACGCGGTACGAACAGCTCTATGCGCGCAAGTACGTGCCGAAAGACTACAACGCGCGCGTGCTGGAAGCGGTGTCGCTCATGCGGGCCCGCTACCTGCCCCGCCGAAGCTCGCAGAGCAAAGGCGGGTCAGCAGACCCGCAATGAGCGCCGCCCGCGGCGCGAGCGCCTCGATCTCGACGTGTTCGTGGATGGCATGGGCCCCATCGCCAACGGCGCCAAGGCCATCGAGCGTCGGCACGCCGAGGGCCGCCGTGAAGTTGCCGTCGGACCCGCCGCCGGCGGAGCCCTCGTGCAGATCGATCCCCATCTCCCTGGCGATGCCGCGGGCCATCTCGTAGAGCCTCACGACAGCCGCGCTGCGCTCGAGCGGCGGCCGATCGAAGCCGCCGATCACCTCCAGGCTCGTGCCAGTCAAGACGGGCGCGAGCGATTTCAACGTCCGATCGATCGCGTCCGCATCCGCGATGGTGACCGCGCGCGCATCCACCGTCGCGCGCGCCTCCGCGGCCACGACGTTCGCGCGCGACCCGCCCTGGACGATGCCGACGTTCACGGAGACGCCCCGGTCCAGGTCCTGGATCCGCTCGATGGCCAGCACCTGCCGCGCCAGCTCGTGGATCGCGCTCACGCCCTTGCCGGGATCGAGCCCCGCGTGCGCGGAGATGCCGCGGACGACGAGCTCGAACTGCCCCACGCCCTTCCGGCTGGTCTTGAGCGCGCCGCCCGGCAGCGACGGCTCGAACACCAGCACGGCCTCGCTCTTCCGCGCTTCGGTTTCGATCATCGCGCGCGACGTGATGCTGCCGATCTCTTCGTCGGAGGTCCACAGCATGACGATGCGCGCGCGATCGAGCGCGGCCTGGGCCATCAGCGCCCGGGTCGCCAGCGTGGCGAGGCCGATGCCGGCCTTCATGTCGAACACGCCGGGGCCGCAGAGCTTGCCGCCGTCCCGCTTGAGCGGCATGCGCTCGAGCTGGCCGACCGGCCACACGGTGTCGAAATGTCCCAGCAGCAGCACCTGCCGATCGCCCGTGCCGAAGCTTGCCCGCAAGTGATCGCCGGCGGTCGACGAGGATGCGCGGGTGATCGTGGCGCCCAGTTCTGTGAGGCGCGATGCCAGCTCAGCCCCGCACAGATTCACGGCGGCCGGATCGTCACTGGGCGATTCGATCGCGACGAGCGCCTCGATGAAGTCGAGCAGCCATTCATGATTCGCAAGACAGTAGTTCAGGTAATTGGTCATCGGTCCATGTGAGCCTGCCTCGCCGTAGCCTTCGGCGGAGGCGGGCCTTATAATAATCTCGTGGTTCAGAGGTTCAGGGGTTCAGGGGTTCAGGGGTTCTTCGCTGGCCTGTTGTTGGCGAGCGTCGCCCTGTCGGCGCAGCAGCCCCAGCCGTTCCCGCGTCCCGGCACGCCGCCGGCCCCTAAAGCTCCGGCGCCCGCACCTGCCGCACCTGCCGCACCTGCCGCACCTGCCGCACCTGCCGCACAGTTAGGAGCCCCCACCGAAGCCATGCTCGGTGCGCCGATCTATCCGTCGGCAATCTACCTGACCTCGTACGACGCCGGCCGCGGCCAGCGCTTCTACCTGTTCGGCACGACCGTGCCATACGTCGACCTGGTGAACTACTACAAGACCGTGTTGAAGCAGAAGGGCGACGAGCTCTTCGAATCGCCGCCGACCCACCAGTTCGACACCGGCCGGTTCCGCGACGAGACGATGGCGTTTGCGCCGAGCGTGACGGTGAAGGACTACACGTTTGGCGGATCGGCGGGCTTCCCGAACCCGAAGAAGGGCGCCACGCCGGAACGGTTCCCGACCATCATCCAGATCGTCCCGGCTCCGCGCTGACGTAGATCTCGGCGCCGCTCTTCCGGAACTCGACCGACTTCTCTTCCATCCCCTTCGCCGCCGCCTCGGCGCGCACCTGCTGCGTGAGCTCCATGCTGCAGAACTTGGGGCCGCACATCGAGCAGAAGTGCGCGACCTTGGCGCCGTCGGCGGGCAGGGTCTCGTCATGGTAGGCGCGGGCGGTCACCGGATCGAGCGACAGGTTGAACTGATCCTCCCACCGGAACTCGAACCGCGCCTTCGACAGCGCATCGTCCCACGCGCGGGCGCGCGGGTGGCCTTTCGCGAGATCCGCCGCGTGCGCGGCGATCTTGTAGGCAATCACGCCGGCCTTGACATCGTCTCGATTCGGCAGGCCGAGGTGCTCCTTCGGCGTCACGTAGCAGAGCATCGCGGTGCCGTACAAGCCGATCATCGCCGCGCCGATCGCGGACGTGATGTGGTCGTAGCCCGGCGCCACGTCCGTGGTGAGCGGCCCAAGGGTGTAGAACGGCGCTTCGCTGCACCATTCGAGCTGCTTCTCCATGTTCTCGCGGATGAGCTGCATGGGCACGTGGCCGGGGCCCTCGTTCATCACCTGCACGTCGTATTCCCACGCGATCTTCGTCAGCTCGCCCTGCGTCTTCAGCTCGGCGAACTGCGGCTCGTCGTTGGCGTCGGCAATCGACCCGGGACGGAGTCCATCACCGAGCGAGAACGACACATCGTAGGCGCGCATGATCTCGCAGATCTCGCGGAAGTGCGTGTAGGTGAAGTTCTCCTGGTGATGCGCCAGGCACCACTTGGCGAGAATCGATCCGCCGCGCGAGACGATGCCGGTGAGCCGCTTCGCCGTCATCGGGATGTAGCGCAGCAGCACGCCGGCGTGCACGGTGAAGTAATCCACACCCTGCTCGGCCTGCTCGATCAGCGTGTCGCGGTAGATCTCCCAGGTCAGGTCTTCCGGCCGCCCGCCGACCTTTTCGAGCGCCTGGTAGATCGGCACGGTGCCGATCGGCACCGGCGAATTGCGAATGATCCACTCGCGCGTCTCGTGGATCTTCTTGCCGGTCGACAGATCCATGACCGTGTCGGCGCCCCACAGCGTGGACCAGCGGAGCTTCTCCACCTCTTCGTCGATGGACGAAGAGACGGCGGAGTTGCCGATATTGGCGTTGATCTTCACCAGGAAGTTGCGGCCGATGATCATCGGCTCGAGCTCGGGGTGGTTGATGTTGGACGGGATGATGGCGCGGCCGCGCGCGACTTCATCGCGGATGAATTCCGCCGGCAGCCCTTCGCGCGTGGCAATGAACGCCATCTCCGGCGTGATCTCGCCCTTGCGCGCGTAATGCAGCTGCGTCACCGGCTTGCCGGCCTTGGCGGCGGCACGGCGCGGCGCAATCCACGGCTCGCGCAGCTTCGGCAGGCCGACGCGCGGATCGTGGCCCTGCGGGCCGCTCGTGTCATAGAGACGCACCGGCGCTTCGCCGCCGCCGAGCGCGACCTCGCGGAACGGCACCCGCAGCGCGACCGGACCAGAGGGCGTCTGGACGCTGTGCTCGTCGTAGACCTTGGTTGAGTTGGGATAGGCCTCTTCGTACGTCGAGGCGACCGGCACTGGTGTGGACTTGCTCATTCCGCTCTCCCTCCGCCGGTCTGAACCGGATCAGGTTCCAGGGTTTGTCTCAACCCCGCCGAAGCGCCGACGGCGCGAAGGCGGGATACCCCTGGCGGCAACTCCAAACTTACCACCTTCCGGCCCGCGCTGCCGCCTCGGCGGTGGGATAGAATGCGCATGCCTTTCCCCCAATCCATGGAACTGACCGGTCGCACGCTCGGGCATTACCGCGTCGGGGAAGAGATCAGCCGCGGCGGCATGGGCATCGTCTACCGCGCCACCGACACGCGTCTTAACCGGGATGTCGCACTCAAGGTCCTGCCTGACGACCTGACCCACGACGCCGATCGGCGGCGGCGCTTCCTCAAGGAGGCGCAAGCGGCCTCGGCGCTCGAGCACCCGCACATCGCCGTGATCTACGAGGCCGACGAGGTCGACGGGCTCGCCTTCATCGCGATGGAGTTGATCCGCGGCGAGAAGCTCAGCGATCTGCTGGCGCGACAGCGGCCGACGGCCGCCCGCACGCTCGAACTGGCCGCGGAGACAGCGGCCGGCCTGGCGCTCGCTCACGAAAAGGGGATCGTCCACCGCGACCTGAAGCCGGCGAACGTGATGGTGACGAGCGAAGGCCACGCCAAGATCATCGACTTCGGTATCGCGAAGCTCATCGAGGTCTCGGCGGCGGCCGGTGCGGCCACCGAAACCGGTC
>MELE01000126.1:82357-93096 GCA_001768615.1 Acidobacteria bacterium RIFCSPLOWO2_12_FULL_67_14b
TGCCCGCGCTCGGGCCGGCCGTTGTGGCCGAGGCTGGCGCCGACATCCAGCGCATCGTCGACAAGTGCCTCGCCAAGGACCCAGCCGATCGCTACCAGGGCATGAAGGACGCCGTCGTCGACATCCGCGCGGCGCGACGGCGGCTGGACACGGGCACGCATCCAGCCGCGGCGGCGACACCCGCCACGCGGCTACCGGCGTGGGCCTGGATGGCGGCGGCCGCCGTGGTGGTGGCCGCAGCGGCGTTCCTGCTCACCCGAACGCGTCCATCCGATGCCGGGTCGGGATCGGCTGCAGGCGGCGAATCGGGCAAGCCGTCGGTGGCCGTCCTCTACTTCGACAACACCACTGGCGACAAGGAACTCGACTGGATGCGGACGGGCATCACCGAAATGGTGGTGACCGACCTGTCGCAGTCGCAGGACATCGAAGTGGTCGGCACCGATCGCCTGTACGGCATTCTCGCCGAGCTCAATCGCCAGGACGACCGCGTGCTCTCGCCGGACGTGATCAGCGCGGTGGCCGAGCGCACCGGCGTCGACCGCGTGCTGGTCGGGAGTTACATGAAGTCGGGCGACGCGATTCGCATCAACGTCCGCCTCCAGGACGCAAGGACCGGCCGCATCGAGTCGTCTGAACGTGTCGAAGGCGCCAATGCCTCGGCGTTGTTCGCGATGATCGACGACCTGTCACGGCGAATCCGGTCGAAGTTCGAAGGGCTGAGGGCCGACGCGGCGCTGTTGACGGCGCCCGGCTCCGGCGGCGCGGCGGGGCTCGACCGCGGCCTCGGCGACGTCACCACCTCGTCGATCGATGCCTATCGCCTGTATGCCGAGGGCATCAACTTGCACGAACGCTTTCGCGAGCAGGAAGCCGCCGCGATGTTCGAGAAGGCCATTGCCATCGACCCGTCGTTCGCGATGGCCTATGTGAAGTTGGCCGTCACGGAGAATAACCTCGGCCATGTCGATCGCCGGGACAAATACGCAGCCCGGGCACTGAAGCTCGCCGATCGCCTGACGCCGCGCGAACGCTTCTACATCGAGGGCTACTTCTACACAGGCCGGCGGGCAACACTTGCCAGAGCGATCGACGCGTACAAGAAGTGTGTCGACATCGATCCGGGGCACCAGGCGTGCCGGCACAATGTGGGCTTGATCTACAGCACGCTCGAACGCTATCAGGAAGGCGCGATTCAGTACGAGGAGCTGCTGAGGAGAGGCTCGACCAACCCCACCGCGTACGGCAACCTCGCGAACATCTATCGGGCAATGGGTGAGGTAGAGAAGGCGCGGGCCGTCACCGAGGCGTTCGTGAAACGCAATCCTGAGAACGCGACGGGGCACGCCATCCTCGGGATGGCCCTGATTGGCCTGGGCCGTAACGAAGAGGCGATTCGCGAATTGTCCCAGGCCACCCTGCTGGGCTCGGACAACCCCCAGACGGAGTTGAACCGCGCGGTGGCGCAGGCGCTGCGCGAAGACTGGAACGCGGTCGCCGAAATTGCTGACGCCCTGACCGGGTCAGTCGACGAGACCCGGCGATGGTTCGGCGCGGCGACGCAGCACTCGATGCGCCTGTTCCACGGCCGGAGCGCGGAAAGCCTGACGTGGGCGGACCGCGCCGCAGGCGCCTACAAGACGCCGGGGGTGATCAGCGCACTTGGTCATCAACTCTCCGCGACTTCCCTGCTGGCACGGGGGCAGACCGCCCTCGCCGCGGCGGCATCGGCCAGGTCGGTGGCCGATGCGAAAGGCTCTGGTGGAGAGCCCTACGCCCTCGTCATCCACGCGTGGGCGCTTTCGGCCGCCGGACGGCAAAAGGACGCCGAGGCCGCGATCGACGCGTTGGTGGCATTCGTGGATCCCCTGTCTTCGGCGCGCGATCGGCGGAATGTGGCCCAGGCTCGTGGTCTCGTGGCCCTGGCGCGAGGCGACGCGGCCGCCGCCGTCGGTCCGCTCCAGGAAGCGCAGGCCGCTCTTGCACCCAGGGGCGCCGTCGTGGTCGGGCAAACCCCGCACATCCTGATCTGGTCGTCGTTGGGCCGCGCCCTGTTCGAGTCGGGACGCCCGGGCGACGCGTTACCTTGGTTCCAGAAGGTGGCCGACAGCGGCTACGAGCACGTGCGCGAACCTGTGGATTTCGTCCGCAGCTTCTACTTCCTCGGCCGCATTTACGAACAGCAGGGCAACACCGCGAAGGCGGGCGAGGCCTACCGCCGCTTCGTCGGCTACTGGAAGGACGGCGACCTCGACCGCGATCGCGTGGCCGAGTCGCAACGCAAGATCTCCAGCTAAGTCAGCGGCGGCTCTAAAGAGCGGCCTCATCTGTTAACGGAAGGGCCGTTCTCAGACCTGGCGCGCATCAGCCGCTTCTCAGCGTTCTCCGAAGAACGGCGCGTTGACCGGGACGAGCGGCGCCATTCTAGCTCGTCGTCTTCTTCGGCGCGGCTTTGGTCCGCTGCACGTACCACTCGACTTCCCGCAGCAACGCCTGCGCGTCGTACACGACGCCGTCCTTGATGGTCCACTTGACCCCGCCCATCCCGACCTGCTTGTCGCGGGCAACCGTGCCGTAGTAGCCGTAGCCGCGGCCGTACATCACCTTGACGTTTTCCCACGGGTTGCCATTCACGATCGCCAAGTCGGCGGCGCAGCCGACGCGAACACCGCAGTGCTTCTCGAAGCCGAGCACTCTGGCGGCGTTGGTCGTGGCGAGCTTGAACACATCCAGCGGCTTGACGCCCGCTTCCTGCATCAACTCCAGCTCGCGGATGACGCCGAGCCCGCCGATGTCGCCCTGGTCGCTGCCGACGGTCAGGAGCCCACCCTTCAGGTAGAACTCCCGGATGTACTTCATCCAGATCCGGTAGAAGTCCCGCCACGCCAGCTCGTCTGCCGTGCCCCAGATGCTGTGGTACTCGCCATGCGTGCTCGGATCCGGTCCCCACTTGGCCAGCATTCCGGCGGTGTACAGCGTCTCGCGGAACGGCAGCGTCATCCCTCTGGCGAAGTCGCGGTTGTCCTCGTAGGCGGCCATCGTCGGGTTCCAGTTGGTGCCGTTCTTGATCATGGTGTCGAGCAGGGCGCTGATGCGCTCCGGGTGCAGGCGTTCGGCTTCGGTCCACAGACGCCCCGCCCACCGGAACCGTTTGTTCTCATCCCAGTAATCGTAATCGGTGGGAAACGACTGGCTGCCCTCGAGGCCAGCCTCGGGTAACCCGTAGAAGTGCTCGATGCTCGCGACGCCCGCGTTGGACGCCACCAGCGCGCTCGTCTCGGACACCTTCAGGTCGACCATCGTGAACATGTTCAGGGACCGGCCCTCTTCGACGGCCGCCTTGAGAACGTCTGGATAGTGGCCCGGGCTCTTGCTGATCTTGATGCAGTCGGCCCCGAGCTGCTTGAACTTCCGGACCATGGCGCGCGCCTTGTCCGGCGTGTCTCCCTCGTTCCACGTGGTGAGCGGCAGCGGCCAGCGCTGACAGAGCACGAGCCGCGGGGCGACGATCTGGTGCTCGTTGCTCAGGCGGCGCTGCTCTCCCATTTCGCTGATGCCGCCCCCGGTGCCCGCATCGCGGACCGTGGTGATGCCGTGCCCCAGGTACAGGCGGTACGCGTATTCCAGCGCGCGGTCACCCAGCGGACCGCCGCCCTTCGGCCCTGGCAGGTGCGCGTGCATCTCCACCAGGCCAGGAATCACGAACATGCCGGTCGCGTCGATCACCTTGTCGCCGGCCGTCTGCCCCTTGTCGCCACGCGTGCGGGTGTTCACAGCATCGTTCAGGATGAGGTTCGTGATGAGGCCGTTTTCGATCACGAGGTCCATTGATCCCTCCGGCGGCATCGCACGATTCGTGCCCGGCTCTCCCCGACCGCTGATGACCGTCACGTTCCGGATGATCAGGCGCTTGTACGTGTCGCCCTTGGTTGTCCCCATCGGGATCGGACCGTCGTCGGGTCTGGCCCCGACCTGGCCGAACACGACCGCCCCCGTCAGGCTCACCGCTGCCGCCATGAGGATCTGACGCATCGCGCGCCGACCTGCCACTCTGATTCCCATGACCACTCCTTCATGCGCCGGGCCGAGGAGGCCCCGGCATTCGATCACACACGGCGTTTCTCCTTGCAGACAAGAACACCTGCAAGGCCGCCATATCCTGTTCCCTTGCGTTTGCTTTCTGCGAATCGAAGAGCCGGCTGGATTTGAACACGAAACTGCAGCCTGCCGCAATCGAAGCGAACTCGTCTGGCAAGGCGGGCGGGGCCTACCGCCGCTTCGTCGGCTACTGGAAAGACGGCGACCTCGACCGCGATCGCGTGGCCGAGGCGCAACGCAAGATCTCCAGCTGAGTCAGCGGCGGCTCTAAAGAGCCGCCCCTCCCGGCACTACTGGACCGGGCGGCCGTCGGCGCCAAGGATCGTACGACACCGTGCCCTCTCGGTCATGATGTTCCGGTACTTGAAGCGCTCGTAGGTGTCCCGCACCAGCTTCCACCGCCGCGCGTCGTCATTGACCACGCTGACGATAGGCCGTATCAGCGGCCTCATCTGTTAACGGAGGGCTCGTTCTCAGACCTGGCGCGGATCAGCCGCTTCTCAGCCAGACTACGCGGCAGGATTGCCGTGCTGACACCGCATCCGGCGAATCCAAACCGGTTGGCACGACTTGCATCGGGATCGTCACCGTGGGTTTCTGACTTGCCGCGACAGGATGTAGTGGTTGTTCTGCACCTGATAATCGCGCAGCTGATCCTGCAGAGCCCTCTGAATTCGGCCCCCGCCGCGGAATTGGCCCCGCTTGATCCGCCTTCGCATGCTCCTGCTGCCCGCTGAGCCTGGCGTTTCGGCGCCGCTGAAGTCCGCGAGTTCAGCCCGAATCGTCTCTCGAATCTCGTCTTCGAAGTCTCTTTCGAACTTCCGCTGTGCCAGGGCGTTTCGCCGCTGCTCCGGCTCCCACCGCGCAAGCTGAACGCGCTTCTGCTTCCCCTTCTCCAGCTCCAACTCAATTTCCGCTTGGCGCTCGGGTGACGGCGCAAATGCCGCCAGTTCCTGGAGACTCGACGGCGTCTCAAAGACGGTCGCCAACGTGCGCAAGGGCAGCGTGTCGATCCACTTCCACAGGAAGTGCTCGGTCAGCAGGTGCGCCGCGATGCCCTCCAGGGCGGTGATCGGATTGCTGCCGAGGGCTTCACCACCCGATCGGCTCCGTCTCTGTCCGGTGTAGTTACCCAGTCCCTTCTTGACCAGGGCGAGAAAGCGCCTCCAGCGGCGGGGGCCGAACAGATACCGGTCCGCAGCGCTCATGATTGCCAGGTGCTTGATTTCATCGCGCGCCAGGTTCCGGATCAGGCTGTGGAGGTGGCCGGTTGCGCGCGCCACCATCACGATATAGCTCAGGTCAGACCGTGCTCGGTGGCGTAGCTGGCCTGCTCTTCATTCGTCCCCATGAACCGTCCCAATGTCGGCAGAAGAAAGCGAAACCCCTCTCCACTCTGGTGGGTGTATTTGAGGATGGGCTCTTCGTCCTCCATGGCGATGTGCAACATGAGCGCCATTTCCCAGACCTGAATCCCGACAACGTCCCACGGCTCGATGGCACGCAGTTGCACCTTCTGCCATGGCCGCGCTCGATAATGAAGATCCCCTGGCTGCTGGTGGAAGCCCCAGAACGCCCACAGGTACTCATCCAGCGCACCAGCCCGGAAATCCTCTCGAACGATCCGGTAGATCGCCAGCAGTGTCTTGGGAAGGCGAAGCGCCTGCCGCAGTTTCGACAGACGACGCTCTGCCTTCAGTGGATTACTGGGCCGGGGCTTCGGGAGTTTCGACATGACTTGGCCGCCGTCTCCTTATCTTCGCACGCGTGACCGATGACAGACGCCCGCGCGTCAGGGACAGTCTCCACGAAGCGCGGCAGTCCCTGGCCGTCGCGCAGGCGCGCCGCCTGCGCGCGGAACGTTTCGAAGTGGTCGCGCACCAGTTGGTGCAGAGCTCTCGCCAGCCGGCGCCATTGCCGAGGATCCTGCGGTGACACGACCTCCTCGGCCCGGCGCATGCTCTCGGTGAAGACGGCGCTCGATTCACGCAGGGCAGGGCCGGCCAGGGCCTCACCAGACACCGGCGCGATAGCGGCGACGGATGGTGCGATCCTTGGTGACCAGCGGAGCCTGGCGGACCGCCGCTTGCGCGACGATCAGCCGGTCGAAGGGGTCGCGCGTCCAGGACAGGGCCAGCGCCCGGCGGACCACGTCGATGAATGGCAAGTCGCACACCTGCAGGCCGATCCGGCGCCCCAGGTCGTCGATCACCACTTCAGCGGCGGTACTGACCCGCTTGGTTTCGTACAGATACTGAAGTTCGAGTACCACGGCCGGCGACACCAGCAGCTCATCACTCTCGATGGCGGCGCGGGCTGCCGCAGAAAGTCGCTCTGCCTCCCCGGCAAAGAGCCAGGCCACGACGTGAGTGTCCAGGTAACTTACGGCCGCCACTCCGTGCTCCAGTCCAGGTGCACGATCGATTCCGGATCAGCCTTCAGGTATTTTGGCCGCGCCACCAGCCGCGCCAGGCGCTTGCCCGGTTCGGCCGGCACAATGCGCAGCCGCCGGCCCTTGCGCTCGATCTCGACCGGCGTCCCGGTCTCCAGGATGGTGTCGAGGATCTGGTAGACGTTGCTCCGTAATCGCGAGGCAGTTATGCTCATGGCAGCATGATCGTCTGGTGTACGTACGTATGTCAATGGTAGGTACGTACGACTCTACCGCCGGCCGCTGGGCCGAGGGCCCGTCGCGCGCCGTTACTTCAAGCGGCCCTGGTGTCTACTTGACGGGCCGGCCGGCCGCATCGAGGATGGCCACGTTGACGTAATACAGGTCGGTCGCGACTTGAAGCGACCTGCCCTCTGCGTTCGGTATCGTCTTCCAGTCCGTCGTGGGCTGAATCACCTGCCAGCTGCCTTTCGACCCCACGCGTACAGGCATGGCGAACGCACGCTCGTCGGCGTTCCAGCGATACGACACCGTGCCGGCCTGCTCGTCAAACGTCAGCTCCAGCGTAGGCAAGTCGACGCGCCGCAGGTACTGATCGAACAGCGGCGTCAGGTCCTGCTTCAACTCGGCGTTGAAGAAGCGGACGACGTCTTCGGTCATGATGTTCTGGTACTTGAAGCGCTCGTAGGTCCCCCGCACGAGCTTCCACCACCGTTCGTCGTCATTGACCACGCTGCGGAGCGTGTGCAGGAACAACGCGCACTTGAAATACTGATCCTGGTTCGGGGTGCGGTGAATACCGCGCTGCGTGATCACCGGCTCCTTGTTGGCAACCTTCTTCTTGTAGCCGTTGACGTACTTCAATGCATCGTCGTAGCCGAACAGCGCCTCGACGTAGACACCCTCCAGATACGTCGTCCAGCCTTCCTGGATCCACATGTCGGAAACATCCGCGGCCGAGACGGCGTTGCCGAACCACTCGTGGCCGCTCTCGTGGATGATGATGAAGTCGAACTTCAGGCTGACGCCGACTTCGGTCCAGTCGCGCTCGAGATAGCCGTTGGCGAAGCGATTGCCGTAGGTGACGGCGCTCTGGTGCTCCATGCCCGAGTACGGGACCTCGATCAGCTTGTAGCCGTCTTTCGGGAACGGATACTTGCCCACGTACTTCTCGAACGCCTCCACCATCGGCTTCGCCTGCGCGAATTGCTGCTTCGCCTTCTCGAGGCTGCCGGGCAGGACGAAGTAGTCCAGCGGAAGGTCGCCGAGCCGTTCCGAGAACTGCACGTACTCGCCGATGTTGAGCGACACGTTGTAGGAGTTGATCGGGTAGTGCACGCGCCAGTCCCAGCGCGTGTAGCCGTCGCCCAGGTCGGTCTTGCCGAGGAACTTGCCGTTCGACACGTCCATCAAACCGTTGGGAACGGCGACACGGATCTCCATGCCCTCGGGCTCATCACGCCACTGGTCCTTGCTCGGCCACCACACGCTCGAACCCTCGCCTTCGTTCGCGGTGTTGACCCAGTGCCGGCCGGCGGGGTCCTTGCGGAACGCCAGCCCGCCGAAGCGGCCCTGTTCCTGTGGCAGGCCGGTATAGTGGAAATCGATCGTGTAGGTGCGGCCGGCGCGGAGCGTGTCGGGAAAATCGACGTAGACCGTGTTGTGGTCGCGCTCGTACTTCAGCGTGGTGGCGCCGAGCAGGATCCTGTCGACGACGAGGTTGGCGTAGAGCTCCAACTGGATGCGCGTGTCGTCCTTGAGCATCTTGAAGCGGATCGTGTTCCTGCCGCTGATCGCCTTCTTGTCCGGATCGACGCGGACGTCGAGCTCGTAATACAGCAGGTCGTTGTTCGCCCGATAGCGCCCGTATTGACCGCGCAGGATGTCGGCGCGCGTCGGCGCGCGCAGGGTTGACGGCGGCTCGCGCCGGGCCGGCTGTTGCGGGGGCGTTGTGGTCTGGGCCGCCACCGGGCCGGCCAGTACAGCGATGACGCAAACGAAGGTCGACAGTGGCGTAACGCGCATGGTCTGCCATCATAAGTGACGTGGCCCCGTCCGCGCTCCCCGTCGATGCCTTCATCGATTCGATCCGTGCCGCGTTGAACCAGCATCGGGCGGCCGTGCTGACGGCGGCGCCGGGGGCAGGCAAGACGACCCGGGTGCCGCCGGCGCTGGTCGACCGGGGCCGCGTGCTGCTGCTGCAGCCGCGGCGCGTGGCCGCCCGCGCCATGGCCCGGCGCATCGCGGATGAACGCGGCTGGACGCTCGGCCGTGAAGTGGGGTGGCACATCCGCTTCGAATGGAAGGCCGGGGCGGACACGCGGCTGCTCGTCGTCACCGAGGGCATCCTGACGGCGTACTTGCAGGACGATCCGCTGCTGAGCAACGTGACCACGCTCGTCGTCGACGAGTTTCACGAGCGCAGCATTCACGCCGACCTCGGCCTCGCGCTGGCGCGGCACGCGTGGATGGCGCGGCCCGACCTGCGCATCCTGGTGATGTCGGCGACGCTGGACACCGCACCGGTATCGCGCTTCCTGGGCGACTGCCCGGTGATCGATGTGCCCGGCTCGCTCCACCCGTTATCGATCGGTTACGCGCCGGGGCAGACGATCGCGGCGGCGCTCGACGAGGTCCTGCCCGTCGCTCGCGGCAACGCGCTCTGCTTCCTGCCCGGCGCAGGCGAGATCGCGCGCGCCCTTCGCGAGTCGGAACCGGTGGCGGCCCGGCACGACGTCGACCTCCTCCCGCTTCACGGATCGCTCGATGCCGACGCGCAAGACGCCGCCCTGAGTCCCGCGACACGCCGGCGTGTGATCCTGGCGACCAACATCGTCGAAACGTCGCTGACCGTGCCGGACGTGTCGATTGTGATCGACAGCGGCCTGCAGAAGGTGGCGCGCTACAACGGCGAGCGGGGCGTGGACAGCCTCACGCTCGAGCGCATCACGCAGGACTCCGCCGATCAACGCGCCGGTCGGGCCGCGCGGCTGGGACCTGGTGTCGTGCGGCGGCTCTGGGACGAGCGCGATCGCCTGCGGCCGCATCGGGAGCCGGAGGTCCGGCGCATCGACCTGGCGGCGCCCGTGCTGTCGATTCTCGGTTGGGGCGGCAATCCGGCAGCCTTCGAGTGGTTCGAGCGGCCGTCCGACGATCGCCTGGAGATTGCGGTCGACCTGCTGGAACGCCTCGGCCTCGCGCGCGATGGACGCGCGACCGGCCAGGCGCAGAAACTGCGGCGCCTGGCTTTGCACCCGAGGCTCGCGCGGATCCTGATCGAGGGGCGCGGCTCGTTTGAAGCTGCGGCCGCGTGTGCCTGGCTGTCGGAGCCGGGCCGGGCCGGGACCAGCGACCAATCCACATCGTGCGATCTGTTGCCGATCATCGACAGCTGGGCGCGAATGCCGTTCCCGCTCAAGCGTGTGGCCGAGAACCTCGAGCGCAGCGCCGCGGCCGTCCTCGGCGAGGCACAGGCCAGGCACGTCGACGAGGTCACGTTCAGGCGGGCGGTGCTCGCGGGGTACCCGGACCGCGTCGCCAAGCGCCGCAAGGGCGGCGGCGACAAGGTCACGCTGGCAACGGGCCACGGCGCCGTGATCGGACGCGAGAGCGGCGTCCGCGAGGGCGAGTGGCTGGTCGCGCTCGACGTCGCCGCGGGTCGAACGGCCCCTCACACCGAGGCAATCGTCCGCGCCGCGTGCCGGATCGAACCGGAGTGGCTCACACCAACTCGCAGCGACGTGGTCCACAGCATCGACGCCGGCACCGGCGTCGTCCGCGCGCATGCGACCGATTGGTACGACGCCCTGGTGCTGCGCGAGCGACCCGTGCCGGCCGACCCGGCGATTGCTGCTCCTCTGCTCGCACAAGCCTGGCTCGACCGCGGTGTCGATCCGGACGTCGAGCGGCTGCAACGGCGCGCCCGGTTCGCCGGCCTGCCGCTCGATCTTCAGGCCCTGGCGGCGACGGCGGCGGCGCAAGCCCGCGGGTTCAAGGACATAGACATTGCAGCACAGTTGCCGTGGCCGGTGCGGCAAGCCCTCGATCGGGATGCACCCGATACGCTGGACGTCCCGAGTGGAAGATCGATGCGGCTCGAATACGCCGCCGACGGCACGCTCGCGGTGTCGGTCAAGCTGCAGGAGCTGTTCGGCCTGGCGGAGACGCCACGAATCGGGCCGAAGAAGACACCGGTTACGTTCCACCTGCTCGCACCCAACGGGCGGCCGGTCCAGACCACGCAGGATCT
>MELE01000127.1 GCA_001768615.1 Acidobacteria bacterium RIFCSPLOWO2_12_FULL_67_14b
AGATTGCGGCGCTGGTGGCGAAGGCCCAGTCGAGAATGCCGGACGTGCGGTTCTCGATCGAAGACCGGATGGTCGTGGAGCCGACGCGGACGCCGGAAGACGCCCCCGTGATCGGCGCCCTCGCCGCCGCCATCGCCCGCATCGTCGGCCGGCCGGCGTCGATGGTGGCCAGCCCGGGGACCTACGATCAGAAGCACGTCGCGAGGATCGCGGGCGTGCCGCAATGCGTGGCCTACGGCCCCGGCGAGCTGGCGCTGGCGCACCAGCCGGATGAATACTGCGCGGTGACGGATATCGTGATGGCAACGAAAGTACTGGCGTTGGCGGTGATGTCGTTAGCAGAATAAACGAAACCACGAAGACCACGAAGACAACCACGAAGGTCACGAATTCAATCCTCTGGAAAATTCGATCTTCGTGTTCTTCGTGACGATCTTCGTGAGCTTCGTGGTTTCATTTTGAGGCACCTATGACCGGACAAGAAATGGTGGCGCTGTCGAAGAAGCACTCGCTGTACGAGTGGTCGGCGCAGGCGCACGTCGATCCCATTCCCGTGGCGAAGGCCAAGGGGATCTACTTCTGGACGCCCGAGGGCAAGCGCTTCATCGACTTCAACAGCCAGCTGATGTGCGTGAACATCGGCCACGGCGATGCGCGCGTGATCAAGGCCATTCAGGACCAGGCCGCGACGCTGGCCTACGCCAATCCGTTCATGGCCACCGAGGCCCGCGCCAGGCTGTCGCAAAAGCTGGCGTCGATCTCGCCCGGCGACATCGACGTGTTCTTCTACACCAACGGCGGCGCCGAGGCGAACGAGAACGCCGTCCGGATCGCGCGCCTGGTCACCGGCCGCCACAAGATCCTGGCGCGCTATCGTTCGTATCACGGCGGCACCGGCGCCAGCCTGACCATGACCGGCGATCCGCGGCGGTGGGCGATGGAGCCGGGCATGCCGGGCATCCTGCACGTGCCGCACCCGTATCACGGCATCCAGCGGGGCACCGACAGCGCGGACGAGGCGCTGATGCGGCTCGAAGAGATCATCATGCTCGAGGGGCCGCACACGATTGCGGGCTTCATCCTCGAGACCGTCACCGGCACCAACGGCATCCTGGTGCCGCCGGACGGCTACCTCGAGGGCGTGCGCGCGCTGTGCGACAAGCACGGCATCCTCATGATCTGCGACGAGGTGATGTCGGGCTTCGGCCGCACCGGCGCCTGGTTCGCCGTCGATCACTGGAAGATCGTGCCCGACATCCTGACGATGGCCAAGGGACTGACGAGCGCGTACGTGCCGCTGGGCGCGGTCGGCGTGCGGCGCGCGATTGCCGATCACTTCCAGCAGAAGGTGTTCTACGGTGGGCTCACGTATAACAGCCACCCGCTCGGCTGCGCGGCGGCGCTGGCCACGATCTCCGTCTACGAGGAAGACAACCTGATCGAGCGCGCCAGGACGATGGGCGTGCTGATGCGGCAGATGCTCGACGAGCTGAAGAAGCACCATCCCTGTGTCGGCGATGTCCGCTCGATCGGGCTGTTCGGCCTGGTCGAGCTCGTGAAGAACCGCAAGACCCTGGAGCCGCTGGCGCCGTTCAACGGGACGTCGCCGGAGATGCAGGCGCTCGGCAAGTTCTTCCGCGAGGAGGGACTCTACACGTTCGTGCGGTGGAACACGTTCTTCACGAACCCGCCGCTATGCATCACGGAGGCGGAGCTGGCCGAGGCGTTCGCGATCATCGACAAGGCGCTGTACGTCACGGACAAGGCGGTCGCCTAGCGGCGACCGTGGGCGGCCGGCTTCGCCGGCCGTTGGCGCCCTCGCTTCGCTCGGGCGTGGGCTCGGCGGTTTCGTCCCTCGTGCGAGCGCGACTTCTTAAAGTTCTATTGGGTAAGGTCAAGTTATTTAACTTGATTAGAGTTGGCCCGCGAGAAGCGGCTTCTCGGCGGCGTGTTTCGTGGATTTGGGAAACACGACGACGTGCTCGTGGGCTTCGCCCAGGCGCTGCGCTTCATGAGAGCGCGCATGACGGATCGCCAGCTTGAAGTTGTGGAACTGCTTCGCCACGGACAGACACAGACTGAGGCTGCCGAACAACTTCAGATTTCCAAACAGGGTGTATCTGATCACGCATCGGCAGCCGGATCCGAGACCTATCGGCTGGCCGAACTCGGTTGGAAGGCGGCGCTGGAGTTGGCTACGACATCCGGCAGAAGCCGCCAGTGATGAGGTCCCCTGCGCTGTTGCTGTGGGCGCACGCGATTCTGCTCTGGGTCGTGGCCAACTACTCGGTATTGGACGCCTCCTTTGAAACAGCAGAGGCTCCAATACCCAGGTCCGGCGTGCCGTCGGCGTGGCGGCTGCCGCTCCGCCTCGCCTTCACCACCAGCGCTGCGGTCGCCGTCGGAGTGTTGTCGTCCAGTTGGACGCTCGCGGCCGCATGTCTCCTTTGTGCAACGGCCTTGGCGGTCCTGCGGGCGAGAGGCGCCAGATGGCGCATGGCAGAACGCGAGATTATCGCATCCGCGCTCTTTGCCGGTCTGGCGTGGATCGTCATTAATCGCGGCGCTTTGGAATTGCGATTCTGGGTCTTGCTTCTTGGGGCTCCGGGTGAACGCGTCGCGGTCGCCCTGCTAGTCACGGCCTTGTTCGTCGTGACGATTCACGGCGGAACCTATGTTGTACGCGGCGTGTTATTGGCCAGCGGCGTGCCGAACGATGTCTCGACTGCTGATTCCACGCGGGGCGTCTCTTCCATCGAACTGAAGCGTGGTCGACTGATTGGAGCTCTTGAGCGAGCGCTGCTGTTCATCGTGCTCGTGGCGGGCAGCTAGGACTACGTCCTCGTGATGTTGTTCGTGAAGTACGTCAGCGACAAGTACGCGGGCGTGCCCTACGCCCCGATCTCGATTCCCGTCGGTGCGAGCTTCAGGGATATGGCGGCCCTCAAGGGCAAGCCGGACATTGGCGACCAGATCAACAAGAGGATTCTCGGGCCGCTCGCCGCCGCTAACAAGCTGTCGGACATGCCCGACTTCAACGATGCCACCAAACTGGGCAGCGGGCAGGAGATGGTGGACCGGCTGACGAATCTGGTCGCCATCTTCGAAGATAGACGTCTGGACTTCCCAAAGAATCGCGCCGACGGCGACGACATCCTGGGCGATGCCTATGAATATTTGATGCGGCACTTCGCCACCGAGAGCGGCAAGAGCAAGGGGCAGTTCTATACCCCGGCCGAAGTGAGCCGCATCATGGCGCAGACCATCGGCATCCGCGACGCCAAGACGACCAACGCCACGACGGTGTTCGACCCCACGTGCGGGTCAGGTTCAGAGGATGAGGACGAAGTGGGGCAGTTGCAGCCCAAGGGCTGGAAGTATCAGGCTCAACACCGAGCTGGCCAAGAAGCCACCTGAATGCCTTGAATACATCGTCGTACACGAGATGGTTCACCTGCTGGAGCCCACGCACGCCGCCGAAGGCGGCGCCCACGGGCCGAAGGCCCGCCCACCGAGCGGAGCGAGGCCTACCGAAGGCCCTGTAGATGCTTGACCCACGCGGCGATGAGGGGCTGCATCGGGCCCTTCGTCGCGGCATAGGCTTTTGACCACTTCGCCACGTTGGCGCGATCGGCGGCCAGCGTCGCGGGTTGCGGCGCATTCAAATGGCGGATGTAGGTGCCGAAGATCGCGGCGAGCAGCGCCGGCTGGTTCGTCGGGTTCGCATCGAGATAGGGCGTGAGCACGGGCACCGCGTCGGTGGGGCGGCCGCCCAGCACGTAGGCCACGCCGAGCAACTGCCGCGCCTTCGCATCGGCGGCCGGCTGCTTGATCGCCTGCTCGAGCGGCGCAATCGCGAGGCCGGGCTGGCCGGCCTTGATCCACTCTTCGCCGGCCATGCGCGCGATGGCGGCGTTGGGCGCGCTGTCGGGCGAGCCGCTTTGAATCAGGCCCGCCGCTTCCTTGTGCCGATCGCCTGAGGCCAGCGCCGCGCCGAGGTAGAGCCGTGCCGGCGCGAACGAGGGCGCCATCTGCATCGAGCTCTGGAACTGCACGGCGGCGCGATCGAGCTGCGACTGCTGCATCAGCTCGAGACCCTTGAGAAACGTCGCCAGCGCCTGGTCGCCGTCGCCGAGCGCCGTCATGGCGGCGGCGCCGAGGTCGCCGGCGCGTGCTTCCTTCACGGCGGCCTTCGAGCCGGCCGCCCGCGCATCGGCGGCGGCAAGCGCGCTCGTGAGCATTCCCGGTGAGAGCAGCTCCTTGCGATCGAACGGCGACAGGCCGCCGAGCAGCACCATCGCCATCTCGCCGGGCAGCGCGCCCGGCGCCGCCACCGCGGGCGCGCCCGTCAGCGACGACGCTTCGGGAATGATGCGGAACGGCCTGAGCAGGTGGCCCTGGGGCTTGCCGCCCTGCCGCACGACGCCGCGCGCCAGGTAGCGTCCCGGCGGCAGCATGGTCGTGCTCACCTGCGCGCCGGCGGCCACGATCTCCGGCGATGGTCCCGGCGCCATCCGCATCGGGATGGTCGCCAGCGGCGCGCCGTTCTCGTCGGCCAGGATCTCGAGCGTCGCCTCGAGTCCCGCGGATTGCGGCCCGCTGGTCCCGCCCAAGCTCTGAAAGAGCGAAGGCGGACCGTACACTTCCATCAGCGCTGCGATCTGTCCCGTCGCGATGGTGGGCTCGATCGCCGGCAGCATCGACGTCCGATCGCCGGGACTCACCGTGCCGATCAGCAGATCGCCCATCGCCATCGCCGGGCCGTCCATCTGGAACGCCGTGACGGTGCGCGTCACGCTGCCGACGCGGCCCTCGCTGTCGGCCATCGCCAGCGCCAGGCGGTAGGTGCCCGGATCGACCGTCATCATCCCGGTGAACACCGCCGTGCCCGGATCGCCGTCCTTGACGGTCAGCTTCTTCAATCCCGTTTCCGGCATCAGGCCGCGGCCGTCCTTGCCGATGATGACCATGCCGGCCGTGTAGTCGAGCGGCTGCTCGGCCAGCCGCTCCACTTCGGCCGCCACCAGCACGCGGATCTTGCGGGAGCCCGGCTCCTTATAGGTCCACGTCGACAGCCTGAGCGGCAGGTCGTTGATCGGCAGCGGCGACTTGAGCGCGCGGATCACGGCGTCCCCCGGCGAGGTCGCCTTGGCCGACACCGACGCGAGGAAGCTGCGGCGCGATCGGATCGTGACGCCGCGCCGCGGCGTTTTCACGCCGATGCGATGCCGGCGGCCGTTGCGATCCTCGGGGCGCGACTCGACGCCGAGCAGGTAGAAGCCGTCGAGGGCGCGTGCAATGCGGTCGAAGGCGAACTCGGCCGTGGTGTTCACGCGATAGATCGAGCCGCGCGCCGCGCCGGCGAGCATCTCGAGTCCCGCGACCTGGAGGTCGCGGTCCTCGCGGGGCGTGGTCGGCCGCATCGATTGCGAGGCGTCGAACTGCGGCACGTCGAGCAGGAGCACGTCGAGGCTGGCGCGCGCATCGGCCGCCACCGAGGCCAGGTCGCCGGTCTCGCTGCCCAGACTCTCGAACACCAGGCCTTCCGAGATCAGGATCACCGCCTTGGGCCCCTCGATACTGCCGAGGCTCGTGAGCACGGCGCGCATGCCGGCGATCGATTCCTGCGTCCGGTGCCGGATGTCGTTGACGATCTCGGCGGCGTCCTGTTCGACCTCGCGCTCGCACCGCTCGACCTCGGCGGCCGCCACCAGCTGCCCGCACTCGCGCATCACCACTTCCAGCGCCATGCGAATGTCGCTCCGCAGATAGACCGCCATCGCCTCGGTGACGCTCAGGTTGAAGCGCGCCTTCATCGGCGTGGACTGGCCGACAATGCGCAGCAGCGATTCACGGACCTTGTCGTGGTCGGTCGTGAAGTCGACGAGCTCGCCGGGCCCGGGCACCGCGATCACCGCCACGCGATCCTCGGGCTCCAGTGTGTCGACGAATTTCTTGGCGCTGTTCATCACCGACCGCGCCGCACCGGTGCGGATGTTGCCCTGGTCGACGAGCAGCACGATCAGCCGGCCGCTCGGCGCGCCCTTCGCGTTGGAGGAGAAGAAGGTCTCGTCGGGTGCCGCTGCGGCCTTCCGCGGCGCGCCGACCACGCGCAGGTGGTCGACCGACCGCACGTACTCCGCGGAGGCGACCGTGCGCACGTTGCCGTCGACCTCGACGATGAAGTCCGTCGCGGTGAGATCCACGACCTGGCGCCCGGTGTTGTTGTCGATGGCGGTGACGTCGACCGTGAGGATCTCGATGCCGGCGCGGAAGACCGGCTGCTGAGGCGCCTGGGCCGCACCGGTGACGGCGGATAGGGCAAGGACGGCGATGCCGGCAGGCAGAAGGCGCATCAGGGAACCTCGGGCGAATATTACAGCGTTCGGCTCCCGGCTCTCAGCTTTCTGCCGGCCGCCCGGAGCCCGGAGCCCGGAGCCCGATAGAATCCAGTCATGTCCGTTCGCGACGTCATCATCATCGGGGCCGGGCCGTCGGGGCTGGCCACCGCCATCGCCGCCAAGCACTTCGGTCTGGATTACCTCGTCCTTGAAAAAGGGTCGCTCGTCGACGCGATCGCGCGGTTCCCCGTGAACATGGTGTTCTTCACCACGCCCGAGCTGCTGGAGATTGGCGGCATTCCGCTGACCACCCCGTACGAGAAACCGACACGCGCCGAAGCGCTGCGCTATTACCGGAAGGTCGTCGATACGTTCCAGTTGCAGGTGTCGCTGTTCGAAGAAGCCACTGCCGTCGAGCCTCCCGGGGCTCCTGGTGAGCCGTTTACGATCACGACGCGAACGACGCGTGGCGCGACGCGCGTGCGCGAGGCACGCAACGTGGTGCTGTCGATGGGCTACTACGGCCTGCCGGTGATGCTGGGCATCCCCGGCGAAGATCTGCCGCACGTGTCGCACTTCTACAAGGAAGCGCATCCGTACTACCGCCAACGCGTCGTCATCGTCGGCGGCAAGAACTCCGCGGCCGAGGCCGCGCTCGAGATTCACCGCGCCGGCGGGCACGTCACGATCGTGCATCGCGGCCCGGCGTTCGGCGAGTCGATCAAGTACTGGGTGAAGCCCGACATCGAGAACCGGGTCAAGGAGGGCTCGATCGCGGCCCACTTCAATTCGCGCCTGATGGAGATCCGCTCGACGGAAGTGATTGTGGAAGCGGTTCCTCACGAGGGTTCCTCAGATGGGTTCTCCACGGAGGCTCCTCATAAAGGTTCGCGCGCGATCGCAGCCGACGCCGTGTTGTTGCTCACCGGCTATCGCGCCGATGCCGAGTTCATGCGGAGCGCCGGCGTGACGATCAACGAGGAGACACTGGAGCCCAAGTACAGCGCCGAGACTTACGAAACGAATGTCCCCGGGCTCTTCATTGCCGGGGGACAGTTGGCGGGCAAGAAGACCGGCACTGTGTTCATCGAGAACGGCCGGTTGCACGGAGAGGTCATCGCCAGGACGCTCGCGGCGCGGCTGCGGCCGGTGGAGTAGACGGGCCGGGGTGTCAGCCCCGGCCCGCGTCCGGTGCCGCGGAGCGAGTGTGTCAGATGTTGCTGACTACCATTCGACCTTCGCGCCGACGCGCACCACGCGCGGCGGGATGATCGTCGTCGGCCGCAGGAACGAACTGCCAGAGCTCCAGATCTGGCGGAACTCGCTGTTGGAGTTCGTGATGTTGTACATATCCAGGAACCCGGAGAAAGTCCGCGGTCCGAAACGGAACACCTTCTCGGCGCGGATGTCCCAGATCGTGGTGTTGTCGAGACGATTCGAGTTGAGCGGCTCGACGAGCACGGCCCGGCTGCCGTAATTGAAGCCGAACTGCACGATGCGGCCGATCTGATCGCCGGACTGGTGCCGCATCATCGGCGTGAGCTTGATGCCGTACGGCGCCTCGACCGTCGCCATCAGCTTCCCCGTCCAGTTCGTGAACGCGTAGGCGCCGTCGTCGCGATCGGTGTTGATGAGATCGTTCGGCGTGAACGGGAGGCTGTACTGCCGGATGGAGTTGCCGGCGTAACTGCTCGCATGATCCCAGTTCCAGGTGTGGGTGAACGACGCCCGCATGGACCAGCGTCCGGCCATGCGCCGGTTCGCGCTCATCTCCCAGGTGTAGTAGTCGCCGTGGGCGTCCTTCTGATTGCCGACGACGCTGAGCGTCGGCACTCCGATCAGCGCGGGATTCAGGTTGAATCCGCTCAGCGCGGGGCCGTCATCGCCCGTCCCGCGCACGCCATCGGGGCCCGGGTCCGGGATCTGGACCGGCACGTTGAAGGCGTCAACAGGCTGGTTCGCGTTGGAGGTCGTGCGCTGGTTGCGGATCTGGCGCATGACGAACCCGGTCCGGACGCCGAAGTTGGCCGCCACTTCCCGCTCGATCCACCCCGACACCTCGCGCGTGTAGGTGTTCTCCAGGTCAGGGTCGACGACGGTGCTGGCCGCGCCGCCCTGCGAGAAGAGCAGCGTGCCCTGCTCGCCTTCGTTCCAGGAGCCGTTCCTGTTCAGATCCGTCCACGCATACCGCCGGTACCACGGCGAGCGGTTCGGGTTGGCGTTATTGGAGATGTCGTTGCTCGGATTCCACCAGTACTGGCCGTAGTTGAACTTCAGCAGCATGCGGCCGTTCCCCGAAAGGTCGTAGGTGGCGCCGAGGCGCGGGCCGAAGAGGTTCCAGCTGACGAGCTCGCTCACCTCTGGGAAGGTGGTGGGCGTGGCGCTGAACCTTCCGGCGGGGTGCTCCTGCTCCGGCAGCGAGTTGCGGAACCGGTCGAAGCGGAGGCCGGGCGTCAGCGTCAGGCGGCTGTTCACACGCCAGATGTCATTGGCGTAGAACGAGTAGGTCCACAGTCTCGCGTCGATCTCGCCGGGATCGAACAAGTCAACTTCCACCGGCGTGCCGTTGCGCAGGTAGGAGATCGACAGGTTCCCGAATGCGGTCGGCCGCCAGATCTCGTGCAACGTCTCGTGAAACACCTCGCCGCCGAACTTCAGGTTGTGGTCGCCCAGGAAGCCATCCTTGAAGTAACTGAGCGACCCGAGCGCCTGGTTGCGGTGCCGGGTCTGCATCCAGTCGCGGTTGGGGCCCGAGACCAGACTGTTGCCGATGTCCTCGACGCGGGGCCCCGACGCCAGCTCGTTGGGGACGAGCGGCCAGTCGTAGCCGAACTGCCCGCCGCGGACTTCGGCAAACGCGGCGTCGCTCAGCACCTTGGTCCACTCGGCCTTGTAGACCCACGCCCAGTGCCGCTGGCTCTGCGTCGATCCCTCGGTGAGGTTGATGCCGCTGCTGGCGCGCCAGGTGTCGAGCCGCGTCGGCTGGACCTTCAGGGTCCGGACAATCGTGCTGATCAGCTTGTTGTTGCCCGGCAGCGAGAACGTCGCCTTGCCGCTGAAGTGCCGGAGCGCCGTCTTGTGCGGCTTGACCGGGAAGCGCGGCTCGTTCACCTCGGTGTTGAACTCGCGGAAGGAGCCGTACCACCAGATCTTGTTCTTCCTGAGGTAGCCGCCCGCGTCGGCGTTGAAGTCGTAGTACTCGGTCATCCGGTTCACGTCCTTGTCCCGGATGCCGCGCTGCACCTGCTCGTTGGTGACGTTGGTGCCCTGCAGGCTCGAGTTCTGGTAATCGCCATAGAACGAGCCGTGGAACTCGTCGCCACCCGACTTGATCATCATTTGCGTCTGCACACCAGGCTGGCCCATGTCGGCGCCATGGCCCGCCATGCCGGCGGTTACCTCCTCGACCGAGCCGTAGTCGACGTAGACCCCGATAGCCGCGGTGCCTTCGGTCGTCACGAGCCCGTCGATCATCACGCGGTTCTGACCGCCCTGGGCGTCGTACGACCGGTAGCCGCTCTGCGTGCCGGCCGCGCTTCCGCCGACGTCGATCCGGCTCATCGTGATGGCCGGCGACTCCGCGAGGATGGCCCACATGTCACGCGCGCTGGGAATGGCGGCGAGCTCCTTGAAGTCGTAGTTGGTCGTGGTCTTGGTCGACGAGACATCGACCACCGGCGACGCACCCGAGACCGTGACGTTCTCCTGGAGGCCCGAGATCTGGAGGGTGACGTTGATGGTGGCGGTGAAGCCCAGCGTCACGCGGATCTGTTCGCGGACCACAGTCGAGAAACCAGGGAGCTCGTAGATGATCTGGTAGGTGCCCGGTGGAATGCCCGGGAAGCGATAGTTGCCCTCCTCGTTGGTGACGGCAGCCTGGGTTCCCTGCATCTGCGGCGCCGAGATCGTCACGGTCACGCCCGGCAGTACAGCGTTGGTGCTGTCCACCACCTTGCCATTGATCGCGCCGGTCGTCGCACCGACGGTCTGCCCGGTGGTCGCTCCGGGCAGCATGAGGCTCGCACAAATCAGCAATCCGATTACGTTCTTCATGGCGCTGCCTCCCACGGCCGCCGTCATGGCTGCACCGTCTCTGTCATCCGCGTCTTCGCCGCCGTCGGCGGCGTCACCAGGGCGTCGAACACCAGCTTGAACGTGCCGTGCGTCTGCGAGCGGTGCTGCGGGCGGAAGCCCAGAAGCACCACCCGGCCCTGCCCGTGCTTCACCGACACCGCCGCCGCCTTGCGCGCGAGAACCTGTTCGCCGAGGAGCCAGCCGCTCTGCAGGAGGTCGCGCTCCACGTACGTGGCGAGGATGTCGACGTCCTGGCTCCGGTCCGTCGACGTGACTTCGTACGCCTGGCTGCCCGCCAGGAACGTGGCCAGGCCCTGGCGCGGCATCCCGTACGCCAGGTGGTGCGCGTTGTCGAAGCGCACGTGCAGCGTCGACCCCGGGCACCAGAACTCCTTCGACGGCAGGCTTGCCAGGACGTTGCGAATCGGGAGGCCGAAGCGCTGGATGGGAAGGTCTCCCGCCTGAGCGAAGGTCACGAGCGTGCCGCCCTTCTGAACGAACGCCTCGAGCGACTTGACGCCCTCGGCCCCGAAGCCGCTGCGATACTCGGGCGGCGTGTTCGCCGGCGGCGGACCGCCGAACTCGCGGCCCTGGCCGGCCGGTGGCGGCTCGCCGGTCATGCCGGAGATCGAGTCGGACGGCAGGATGATGACGTCGTACCTGGTCTCGAGCCCTCCGGACTTGACGTCCGCGTCCATGATCGATTTGTACGGGAACCCGAATTGCTCGAGCATGAAGCGGGTCCACCCTTCGTCCATGTTGCCGCCGTTGTAGCGCTGGAACAGCGCGATGCGCATGGGCCGCAGGTCGTGCGTGCCGCCGGGCGGCATCGCCGGCAGCGCGCGGAAGCTCACGCCGGTCGTTTTTGCCACCTCCGCGACCGCGGCGTCCGACCCGGCCGACACGAGGAAGTCACCGGCGCGGAGGCTCTCGGCTGCTCGGTCCACACGGCGCACGGCCACGTTCTTCGCAAGCAGCATGTTGACCGCCGTGAAGGCGTCGTTCAGCCGCCCGTCGATCACAGACCCGGCACCGCCGCGAGCCACCTGCCCGAGCGGCACCACGTGCGCGGCCAGCTTCGTCAGTTCCGCGCTCACCGCCGTCGCCGCGGGATCGCTCCGGACGCCCATGAACTCGGTCATGGTGTCGGTGGACATGTCGTAGGGCCGGATCGGGTTGCCCTCCCGATCACGCGTGTGGGTGTTGTCGGGATAGAAGGTGCGGCCGAGCATCCAGCGGATGAGGCCCATCTTCGGCTGCGCCATCGAGATCACGTACGAGCCCTCGCCGTAGACGCGGTCCTCGTGCGTGAACGCCTTCGGCGCCCGGTGAATCTCGACGCCGGAGTCGAGCAGCTTGTTGACCATCTTGGTCATGGTCAACGGGTCGTGCTGCTCGGCGGGAATCACGTAGGCCTTCACTTCCGCGGCCGCGCCGCGCTCGGTCTGGCGCCTGGCCTTCAGATGGGCGTTCCAGAGCAGCGTCTCGCGGTTTCTGCCCGCCTGATCGACGAGCGACCACGCGGCAATCTTCTGGTACTCGACCATGTCGCGGACGCGCCACCAGCCGCCCTCCCAGAGACTCGGCATCGTCGTCTGGGCCTCGTACGTCGGCAGACCGCGGGCGCCGCCGCGGATCTGGTCACGATGCATGAAGACCGGCGTCGCCAGCCGCGCGCTCGCCGATTCGGTCAGCATCCCGGCGATGTTGTGGAACGGGGTAATCCAGTGGAAGCCCATGTGCCCCCATCCCGAGTAGATGGCCGCGCCGATGACGCCGGTCTTGCCGGCCTCCTCCAGCTTGTAGCCCATATGGCCGCCGTACCAGCTCATCTCTCGCCACACGAGGGGATCCGCATCCGGCCGAACCGGTTCCGCATACGGCGGTATGGAAATGCGGGCGCCGCCGCCGCCCATCTGGTGATGGTCAACGTAGGCCTGGGGCGTCCAGTCACGAAAGAGGATCTTCGCCGCGTGCTGCGACTCGATCATGTTCTGCATGAACGCGTCGCGGTTGTTGTCGTGCCCCACGTACTTCTGGTACAGCCACGGAAGCGGCGCAGCATCGTACTCAGTGCCGGCGTACTTCTTGTACCAGTCGGCAATCATCTGCGTCCCGTCCGGGTTGAAGGACGGGATGACGATCTCGACGACGTTGTCGAGCGTGCGCCGCGAGTCCTCATCGGTGCGCGTCAGGCGCTCGTACAGGTACTCGGCGGCAGTCTGGGACGCGGCGACCTCACTCGCATGCAGCGCGAAACTCTGCACGATCACGGCGCGGCCCCCCGCGACGAGCGTCTTCACGTCCGCCTCCGACAGGCCGCGCGGATCCGCCAGCTTGGCGTTGGTCTGCCGCAGCGCTTCGAGCTTCGAGAGATTGGCCGGCGAGGAGATGAAGAGCGCAAGAAACGGCTTCCCCTCGGTGGACGGCCCCAGCTCCACCACCTTCATCCGGTCGGAGCCTTTCTCGAGCAACCGGTAGTAGGCGACGAGCCCGACCCAGTCCGCGAGCTTGCCGTCGGCGCCCATCTGGTGGCCGAAGTGCTGCTGGGGTGAGGGTAGCTGCGGTGTTTGCGCCACCCCGGTGCCGGTCAGCAGACCGGACACGGCCAGGAGGAGCGCCAGCAGGAACGTGGAAGCGTGGAGGCGTGGGCCCTTCATCGGAGGCTCCTTTGTGACCACGTTGACGCGCTCCAGGGTCGCGACGATGCGGGCAGAGCAGCACAACGAGGACCAGCCGCTGTTGACTACCGAAGAGACGTGCAGATAGACGTATCGTTTCGGCACAAAGCACGAACCGTGCCGAGTGGCCGCTGCTGAAGACCTGAGAGTTCTGGCAAATCGAATTCCACGCCGGCCAAAACCAGTGCTGGGGTGTGTGGGATTTCGCGCACCCGGCTGCTGGATATTCCGCAGCGTCGGAACGCCCTGACGCATCCGCCCAGACGCAGGGACCTGGCTCCGATCGTGCACAGCAGCCCCGAATACGGGCGAGAACCGTGGTTGCGCCGGCCACGTTCTCCCCGTCCTGAGGAGGCCCATGGCTCGTCTCGTGCCGCTCGCTATCGCCTTCCTGCTCGGCGCTGCGAATGCCGCGGCGCCGCAATCGCTGGCGACCGAGCCTGCCGCCAGCCCCCAAATTCGCATCGAGGATTCACGGCTGGCGGCGCTGCTGGCCGACGGCGTGCGCCGCTCGCCGACCCTGCGGTCCCTGGTGGATCGTGTGGAGGGTGGCCGCGTGTTCGTGTTCGTTCAGGCCGTGCGCTGGCTGCCTGGCGAGGCGGTCGGCCACCTGACCTGGATCGGGGCGAGCCCGCCGAATCGCTTCGTGCGCATTTCGATCAAGACCCATGCGAGGCCCAACGACTTGCTCGCGAGCCTTGCCCACGAATTGCAGCATGTGGTCGAAGTCATCGGCGCCCCATGGGTCTCCGACGACCAGTCGCTGCTGGCCCTGTACCGACTAATCGGCCACCCGACCAACGGAGTGCAGTCGTCGTGGGATTCCGATGATGCCCGATGGATGGGCGATCAGGTCCTGCGCGAGCTCAAGGGGCTCGCGACCGGGGCGGCGGCGGCGGCCGACGAGCGCTGACTGCGCCGGCGTCTACGCCGGCAGGCCCGGCGGCGTCTCGGCGGCGTCCTGCCCGACGACGACGGTCCACGGACGGACCTTCCAGCTCGCGACCAATCCGTTCTTCACGTAGGGATCGGCCTTCGCGAAGTGCTCCGCGATTGACTGGTCGGCCGCGCGGAAGACGAGCAGGGCGCCGGCCGGCTCGCCCAGCGCCCCGGCCATGATCAGCTCGCCCCGCGCGTGCGCGTCGCGCACTTCCTTGATGTGCGCCGGCCGGAACGGCAGGCGGCGGTCGACGAAATCGTCCACCACCTCGTAGGTCAACGCGAAGTACGGCATTCGGATTGTCCTTCCTTCTGCCTTCTGCCTTAGAGCGCCATCAGCCAGTTGTGGCGGTCGGCGATCTTCCCGGAGCGGATCGCTTCGAGCTCCGCGCCCACCTTCGCGAAGGGCGAGTCCGGCGAGAGCGCCGGCACCGTGATCTCGCGGTCCCGGTGGCGCAGCCGTCCAAGCGGCGCAATCACCGCGGCCGTGCCGATGCCGGCCGCCCCCTGGAGCGTGCCCCTGGCGTGCGCATCGAAGACCTCGTCGATCGAGATCCGCCGTTCCTCCACTGGGATCTTCATGTCGCGCAGCAGCGTCAGCACGCTGTCGCGCGTGATGCCCGGCAGGATGGTGCCGCCGAGCGGCGGCGTGACGACCGTGCCGCCGATCACGAACGCCACGTTCATCAGGCCCGCTTCTTCCACGTACTTCCGCTCGATCCCGTCGAGCCAGAGCACGTTGTGAAAGCCCTTCTTCTGCGCCTCGATCGAGGCGAGCATGCTGCCGGCGTAGTTGCCGCCGCACTTGGCGGCGCCGGTGCCGCCGGGGAACGCGCGCACGTAGGTTTCTTCGGCGAGCAGATCGACCGCGCCGGAGAAATACGGGCCGCTCGGGCAGGTCTCGATGATGAAGCGGAACGACTCGGACGGTCTGACGCCCAGCGTTTCGCCGGTGGCGAAGAGCACGGGGCGGATGTAGAGGGCGCTGCCGTCCTTCTCGGGAATCCAGTTGCGGTCGAGCGCGACCAGCGCCAGCGTGCCGTCGATGAAGATCGACGCCGGCACTTCGGGCATCGCCATGCGCTGGCAGGTCCTGGCCATCCGCGCGTGGTTGGCCTGCGGCCGGAACACCACCGCACCGCCATTGGGCCGCGGAAACGCCTTGAAGCCCTCGAAGATGCCCTGACCGTAATGCGCCACCGCCGGCGCGGCCGCGAGCAGTTGCACGCCGTACGGAATGATCTTCGGATCGCCCCACTTGCCGTTGGCATAGTCGGCGACGAGCATGTGGTCGCTGAACACGGCGCCAAACGGCGCGCTGTCGCGCAGTTCCGGCGTCATTCGGGACACAGATATCTTGGTGATTGGGATGGTCGCTAACATGCCGCTGATTTTATCACCACGCCGCCGATCAGGCAGATTTCAAACCAGGGCGGCAGATGTCACACAATGCGGGCCGCTAGCGAACTCACATCTGCGTCAATCTGCGGAATCTGCGGCCGTATTTTGAAAGACGCGGCGCGCTCAGGACGATCTCAGCCAGCCTTCACCAACCAACACGCTCGTCCCACCGACGCGGACGCGTGTCACTTCTGTACCGTTCATATCGAGCTTGATGTGTATCCGGCTCGGGCGGCCCATCTTCACGCCCTGCGCGCTGACGATCGCGCCGGCCTTGTCAGGCGGCACCAGGCCGTGCTTCACGAGATAGCAGCCCAGGGGCCCGCTCGCGGATCCGGTGGCCGGGTCTTCGTTGGCGCCCATCATGCGGCTGTAGGCCGTGGCGCCGTCGGCGCCCGGCTCGGTGGAGAAGATGAAGAGCCCGCGCCGCGTCATCTTTGCGGCCTCGAACACCGCGGCCACCGCGCGCGTGTCGACGACGGCCTGATCCACGGCGGCGCGCGACGCCAGCGGGACCATGAAGAACGCGGACCCGCAGTTCACTTCCTGCGGCAGCACGCCGGGCCGCATGGCCGCCGCCTCCAGCCCCAGCGCCGCCGCCAGCGGGCCCGGCGCGTTCAGCGTCGGCCCGTAGACCGGCTTCTGCTGCGTCATCCAGGCAAACTGCAGCCGGTCCCCCTGCCACTCCAGTTCCACAAGGGTGGGACCAATGCCGAGGCCGAATGTGAATTCCCTCTGCCCCGTCGTGATCGCGCCCTCGTCCGCCAGGGCAAACGCGGAGCCGATCACGGGGTGGCCGGCAAACTCCATCTCGTTGCTCGGCCCGAAGATCCGCAGCCGCACGTCGGTCCCCGCCGCTTCCGGCGGCTGGACGAAGGTGCACTCCGAAAACTTCGTTTCCCGCGTCATCGCCTGCATTTGCGCGGCGGTGAGGCCTACCGTTTCCATGAACACGGCGAGCTGGTTGCCGGCCAGCGGCGTCGCCGTAAAGACGTCGTAGTGCCGGAATCGGCGGCCATTGACGACGGTGGGCCGTCTGACCGTTTGAGCCACCGCGGGGCGGGCGGTGGCCCACGCGGGCAGGGTGGCGGCGGCCAGACTCAGCAATGATCGGCGACTTAGCTCTGTCATTCGGGTTAGCCTAACCGAAGTAGAATCCGGAGCATTCGTGTTCGACGCCCTCTTCCGATTTTTCTTCGACTTGTCCCCGGTGGTCTTCAGCCAGGGGGAATTCCGCCTTGCGCCCTCGACGGGCTCGTACGTCGCGGCGGTGGCGGTCGGCGTGGCCGTGGGCCTCACGCTGCTGGCCTACCGGTCGGGCCGCGGCCGTGCGCGCGATCGCATCGCGCTCGCCACCATTCGCGTGGCGCTGCTCGCCCTGATTCTGCTCTGCCTCTTCCGGCCGCTGCTGGTCGTCAAGGCCGCGGTGCCGCAGCAGAACTTCCTCGGCGTGCTGCTGGACGATTCGCGCAGCATGCAGATCGCGGATTACGGCGGCCAGCAGCGCGCGGCGTTCGTCCGCGACGAATTCGGCGCGCCCGATCGCGGGTTGCTCAAGGCGCTGTCGGACCGCTTCACCATCCGGACGTTCCGTTTCTCGGCGGCGCCGTCGCGCGTGACGCAGGAAGACCTGGCGTTCAACGGATCGCAGACGCGTCTGGGCGCCGCGTTGTCCGGCGTGCGCCAGGAGCTGGCCGGCTTGCCGGTGGCCGGCCTGGTGATGATCACCGATGGCGCCGACACGGCCGACACCGCGCTGGGCGACGCGCTGCTCGGCCTGAGGGCCGAGGGCCTGCCGGTGTTCACCGTCGGCGTCGGCCAGGAAACACTGTCGAAGGACATTCAGGTCGGACGCGTGGTGACGCCCAAGACCGCTCTCAAGGGCACCACGTTGATGGTCGATGTGGTGTTGTCGCAGTCCGGCTTCGACGGGCAGAAGGTGACGATCGACGTCGAAGACGAGGGCACGCTGGTCAGCACGCAGCAAGTGACGCTGCCCGATGCCGGCACCCCGGCGTCGATTCCCGTACGGTTCAGCGTGACCGAGGCCGGGCCGCGCGTGCTCCGCTTCCGGGTGTCGCCGCAGCCGGGCGAGCTGGTGACCGAGAACAACGCGCGCGAGGCGCTGATCGATGTGCGGGATCGCAAGGAGAAGATCCTGTACTTCGAGGGCGAGCCCCGGTTCGAGTTGAAGTTCCTGCGCCGCGCCGTCACCGAAGACCCGAACCTCATCGTCACGGCCCTGCAGCGGACGGCCGACAACAAGTACCTGCGCCTCGGCGTCGACACGCCGGACGAGCTGGTCGCGGGCTTCCCGAAGACGCGTGAAGAGCTGTTCGCGTATCGCGGGTTGATCCTGGGCAGCATCGAGGCTGGCGCGTTCAGCGGCGATCAGCTGCGCATGATCGCCGAGTTCGTCGACCGGCGGGGCGGCGGGCTCCTGATGCTCGGCGGCCCGCGGGCGTTTGCCGAGGGCGGCTACGCCGGCACGGCGGTGGCCGACGTGCTGCCGGTGGTGCTCGATCGCAGCCAGGTGCAGCCGAAAGACAGCGTGTCGCGCCTGTCGGTGAAGCCGACGCGCGCCGGTAACGCCACGGCGGTCACCCAGCTGGCGGACACGGAAGCGGCGTCGGTGGAGAAGTGGGAATCGCTGCCGGTCGTGACCGCGGTGAACCGCATCGACGCCATCAAGCCCGGCGCCACCATCCTGCTATCGGGCACCGACGAGACGCGGCGCGAGCGGCCGGTGCTGACGTTCCAGCGGTATGGCCGCGGCAAGTCGTTCGCGTTCACGCCGCAGGATTCGTGGGTGTGGCAGATGCACGCCAGCATTCCCGTGGACGACATGACGCACGAGAACTACTGGCGCCAGCTGCTGCGGTGGCTGGTCGACGGCGTGCCGGATCAGGTCGAGCCCAACACGATGACCGAGCGCGTCGAGCCGGGCGAAGCCGCGGAGATCACCGCCAACGTCGTCGATCCGTCGTTCGTGGAGTTGAACGACGCCGCGGTGGTCGTGCGGGTGACGGGCCCCGACGGCGCCGTCAGCGACGTGCCGATGGCGTGGGACGGCGAGCATTCAGGCCAGTACAACGCGTCGATTCCGACGAAGGCACCGGGTTGGTACGAGGCCCGCCTGGAAGCGACGCGCGGCGGCAAGACGGTGGGCAGTACCGTGACGCATTTCCGCGCGGCGCCGGGCGATATCGAGTTCTTCGACGCCACCATGCGCGCGGCGACGCTGAAGCGCATTGCCGACGACACCGGCGGACGCTTCTACCAGGCCGGCGGCACGGCCACGCTGGCCGACGATCTCCGGTACACGGGCCGCGGCGTGACCACGGTCGAAGAACACGACCTGTGGCACCTGCCGATCGTGCTGATCCTGCTCGTCGGCCTGCTCTGCGCCGAATGGGGGTACCGCCGTGTTGTCGGCCTGGCGTAGCGGGCTGGCGATCGCGTGCCTGGTGGCCGCGACCAGCGTGGCCTTATTGGCCTTGGGCGCCGACCTGTCCACCGTAGCGTCGGCGAAGGCGGAAGCCGTGGCGGAGGCGGCGCAGGACGGGATGCGCCGGTTCGGCGGCGGCCGCCGCGCGGCGGTCGCGATCGATCCCGGCAAGGCCGACTACGACGGGCGGTTCTCGTTCGTGCGCTTGCGCTACGGTCCCACGTTTGACGGCTACTCCCGCCGCGAGCCGCCCTGGGCGCACGACTATCCGCGCGCCGACTTCCACTTCCTGAAGATCCTCAGCGAGATCACGTTCGTCCGGACGTTCATCGACGAAGGCAACATCCTGACGCTCGACGATCCGGACCTGTCCCTGTTTCCGATTGCTTACATGTCGGAGCCCGGCTTCTGGACGCTGAGCGAGGAGGAGATGGCGGGGTTCCGCGCCTACCTGCAAAAGGGCGGCTTCGTGATCTTCGACGACTTCCGCGACAACCACCGCGCCAATCTGGTGGCGCAGATGCGGCGGGTGCTGCCCGACGCGCGCTGGGTGCCCCTCGACCCGGCGCATCCGGTGTTCCATTCGTTTTTCGAGATCAACTCGCTCGACATCATGGGTTACTACGGGCCCGCCGAGTGGACGGGGATCTTCGAAGACAACGATCCGGCGAAGCGGCTGATGGCGATTGCCAACTACAACCACGATCTCGGCGAGATGTGGGAGTTTTCCGACACCGGCTACCTGCCGGTCGACCTCTCGAACGAGGCGTACAAGTTCGGCGTGAACTACGTCGTTTACGCCATGACCCACTAACCGAGTTAAGAGTAAAGAGAGCCGAGAGCCGAGAGCCGAAAGCTGAGTTTGGAGGGACCGTGGACACCGCAGATTTGAATTCGCCGGATGATCTGGCGCTTGCCGATCGGATGAAAGCCGGGCGCGACAAGATCATCAGCGAGTTGAAGAAGCTG
>MELE01000128.1 GCA_001768615.1 Acidobacteria bacterium RIFCSPLOWO2_12_FULL_67_14b
CTGTTCACGCCGGAAACGCGTGATTTCTTCCTCCAGGACGTGGCCGCGTTCGAATTCGGCGGCCGCAGCTTCGGCCGCAACCCGCAGGACCGGGTGTCGAACAACGGACGGCCGTTCTTCTCGCGCAATATCGGCCTGGTCCAGGGCCGGTCGGTGCGCCTGGACCTGGGCGACAAATTGTCCGGCCAATTCGCCGGATTCGACGTCGGCGCGTTCAGCGTCCTGACCGACAAGACGCCGGCGGGCGAGGACGGCCAGGCGTTGTCGGTGGCGCGCATCACGCACCCGATGTTCGCCGAGTCGAAATTCGGTTTCGTCTTCACCAACGGCGATCCGACGGGCTTGACCGACAACACGCTCGCGGGCGCGGACTTCCAGTACCGCACCTCGAATATGTTCGGCGACAAGGTGCTTCAAGCGGACCTCTATTACATGAAGAGCTTCTCGAGCACGGCCGGCCACGGTGAATCGGCGGCCTTCTCGCTCAACTTCCCCAACGAACCCTGGTCCGGCGATTTTCTGTTCAAGCAGATCGGCGAGAACTTCCTGCCCGCGCTCGGCTTCGTCAACCGCACCGCAATCCGGCAATATGTGGGAACGGTGGCGCATCTGACGCGCTACCGCGACGCGTATCTCAACACGCTCGAATTCGGCACCAATGTCGAATTCGTCGCCGATCTGAACGACGTGCTGGAATCGCGCGCCAACGACGTCTTTGTGCACGCGAGGTCCAGGATCGGCGATCAGGTCACGGTCCGATTGATCAGTTCGTTCGAGAACGTGCCAGCGCCGTTCTTCCTGCCGAAGAGCGTGCCGGTGCTGCCGAGGCACTACGGGTGGACCAATGTCAATGCGGCGGTGCGCACCTTCAATGGACGGCTGCTCACACTCCAAGCCGACGTGACGTGCTGCAGCTTCTATGACGGGAGCGCGGTGCTCACGAAAGCGACGCTGATCTTCCGGCCCAGCACCTATTTCGAGATCACCGCGACGCATGAGGCGAACTTGATCGATCTGCCGACGGGCAACGTCGAGACTCATCTCGCCACCGCGGATACGGCGATCAATTTCACGCCCGACATGCAGCTCGCGCTCCAAGCGCAATACGACAACAGCAGCGAGAATTTCGGTTTCTCGGCGCGCTATCGCTGGGAATATCGGCCGGGGAACGAGATCTTCGTCGGGCTGGGGCAGAGCGCGCAGATCTCCAACCAGGGCGTCCTCGCGCAGACGACCCAGGCGACGATCCGGGCGGGACAGACGTTCCGGTTTTGAACCGGCAGATCGACCGGCCCGACAACCATTCACGCTGCGGCCCGCCGCCTTCACGTAGAATTGCCCGATGCGATCCTTGCTTCTCACGGGGGTGACGCCTGGCCTGTTGTCCGCGTGGCTCGCAGTGCTTGCGGCGACTCCGGGGCGCGCCCTCGCGCAAGTCGAGGATCACCAGTACAGCACCGCGGATATCCGGACCGGCTCCCGTCTTTACGGAGCGCAATGCGCGCTGTGCCATGGCCAGAATGGCGATGGCGTCGCGGGGGTGAATCTTCCCCGTCAGCAGTTCCGCCGCGCTGCATCCGATGACGACATCCGCAACACCATCACGACGGGCGTTACCGCCGCCGGCATGCCGCCGTTCCGATTGCAGCCGGCCGAACTCGACGGGCTCATCGCCTTCATCCGTTCCGGCTTCGACATCACCGCGACGCCCTTCACGGTGGGCGATGCGGGGCGCGGGAAGGCCGTCTATGACGGCACAGGGGCGTGCGCGGCCTGTCACCGGGTCGCTGGCATGGGCCCCCGCACTGCGCCGGATCTGAGCGATGTCGGCGCCATCCGCCAGCCGGCTGCGATTCAGCGGTCCCTTCTCGAACCCAGCCGCGCGATGGTACCGATCAATCGTCCCTTGCGCATCGTCACGCGCGAGGGACGCACCATCCGCGGCCGACGGGTCAATGAGGACACGGCCACGGTGCAGCTGATCGATGAAGGCGAACGCCTCGTCTCGCTTTCGAAATCCGATATCCGCGAATTCGAGCTTGGCACCGCCTCCAGCATGCCGTCCTTCGCCGGCAAGCTGACCGGCGAGGAATTGGCGGATCTGCTGGCCTATCTTCTTTCGCTGAAGGGACAGTGATGCGCATCTCTCTCCGATACGCTCTCTCGCTGTTGGCTGTTTCTGGATTGTCGGCTCCCGTCGCCGCGCAGGCGCAGGTCACGCCGGAGCGTCTCGAGCGGGCGGCGGCTGAGCCGCAGAACTGGCTCACCCATAATGGCGGCTATGACAGCAAGCGCTACAGCACGCTCACCCAGATCACGCCCGGCAATGTGAAGAACCTCGAACAGAAATGGGTGCTGCAGAATCAGGTGTTCGGGGCCTGGGAATCGAACCCGCTCGTCGTCGACGGCATCATGTATGTGACCGAGCGGCCGAACGACGTGATCGCGCTCGATGCGAAGACCGGCAAGGTGTTCTGGCTCTACCGCTACACGCCTTCGCCCGATGCCCGCGTCTGCTGCGGCGCCAACAACCGCGGCGTCGCGGTGCTGGGCGACACGCTCTTCATGGGCACGCTCGACGCGCATCTCATCGCGCTCGACGCGAAAAACGGCCGGCCGCTTTGGAACATCGCGGTGGCCGACGTCAAGCTCGCCTATTCGATCACCATGGCGCCGCTTGTCGTGAAGGACAAAGTCATCATCGGCGTCGGCGGCGGCGAGTTCGGCATCCGCGGGTTCGTCGCAGCCTATGACGCGAAAACGGGGAAGGAAGCCTGGCGCTTCAACACCATTCCCGGACCCGGCGAGCCGGGTCACGAGACATGGAGCGGCGATGATTGGATGCACGGCGGCGCATCGGTGTGGATCACCGGCTCCTTCGATCCGTCGCTGAACCTCACCTATTGGGGCATCGGCAATCCCGGCCCCGATTGGAATCCCGACCAGCGGCCAGGCGACAACCTTTATTCCGATTCCGTGGTGGCGCTCGATGCGGACAGCGGCGAGCTGAAATGGCATTTCCAGTTCACGCCGAACGACGGCTACGACTACGATTCGGTGCAGATTCCGGTGCTCGCCGACATGGCGTGGCAGGGCAAGCCCGCCAAGCTGATGCTGTGGGCGAACCGGAACGGTTATTTCTATGTGCTGGATCGCGTGACCGGACAATTCCTGCTCGGCGAGCCCTTCGTGAAGGTGAACTGGGCGAGCGGCCTCGATCCGAACGGACGCCCGATCCAGACGCCGCAACCACCGGGAATGCCGACATGGCCCGGCAACCAGGGAGGCACGAATTGGTATCCGCCCTCCTTCAGTCCGCGCACGGGATTGTTCTATTTCTCGGTCTGGGAAAACTACGCGACGATCTACCGTAAGGACGACCAAGAGTATGTGCCGGGCCGTAATTTCCTTGGCGGCGGCTTCACGGTGGTGACGCCGGTCCCCGGCGCGCCTACCATCGGCATCGGCCGCCGCGGCCCGATCAACAACTGGACGAACGAAGTCGGCAGCGGTGCGACCGTGGCGCTCGACCCGCGCACCGGCAAGCGGGTCTGGACCTTTCCGCAGTTCGACGTGACCGATGCCGGGATGCTGACGACGGCGTCGGACCTGCTCTTCACCGGCGGGCGAGAGGGATATTTCTACGCGCTCGATGCGAAGACCGGAAAGGAGCTCTGGAAGGCCAATCTCGGCGGCGCGATCGTGATGGCGCCGATCACCTACCGCATCGACGGGCAGCAATATGTCTCGGTCATCTCCGGCCACACGCTGGTCACCTTCGGCCTGCGGAACTAGCCGCGTGAAGGCACCGGCAGAAGCGACGGCCCGCCCGCCGCGTTAGAAATTGCTGATCGGCACCGAAACCGCTATCCTGATGCCAAGAAACACTCGACCGGTGAAGGCCGTCTCAGACGTCACCGGTCACCATCACTGCGAGGAGGGATCGATGCGCGCCTCCAATTTCTTTTCGCGTCGGGACATGCTGGCAATGGCCGGCGCGGTCGGCGGCCTCGCCGTGACGGGCGGCCTCCGCGAGGTCTGGGCGCAGCCGGCGAGGAAGATCGAGTCGATGGCGCCTGAGCTCGCCCGTATCATCGACGCGAGCGAGCCGATCCGCGAGCTCGCCGCCGGATATGGCGGCGACATCGGTCCCGCCGAAGGGCCGCTCTGGTGGGCGGAAGGCCGGTATCTCCTGTTCAACGACATTCAGACCGCGAGACGGATGAAATACACGCCGGGCCAGGGCGCCAGTGTCGCGATGGAGAAGACCAACGAGGCGAATGGCATCACCCGTGATGTGCAGGGCCGCCTCATCTCCGCCGAACATCTCACGAGGCGCGTGACGCGCTACGAACCCGACGGCAGCCTCACCGTCGTCGCCAACAGCTTCCAGGGCAAGCGTCTGCTGCGGCCGAACGACGTCGTGGTGAAGTCCGACGGCTCGATCTATTTCACCGACCCGGGCGGCACGGCGGCTCCCGAGCAGTGGGACGTGACGCTTTCCGGCGTCTATCGCGTGTCGCCCGATCTCGGCTCCATGTCGCTCATCATCGACGACATGGTCAGGCCCAACGGCCTCGCCTTCTCGCCCGACGAAAACACGCTCTATGTCGCCGACTCGCGACGCCGTCACGTGCGCGCCTACGACATGCTGCCCAACGGGACCGTCGCCAAGGAGACGAGTCGAGTCTTCACCGATTTGGGCGGCCCGGAGCCCGGTGTGCCCGACGGCATCAAGGCGGACACCGCAGGCAACCTCTACAGCGGCGGGGGCGGCGGCCTCTACATCATCGACTCGAGGGGCAGGAAACTGGGGCGGATCGTCCATGGCCAACCCGCGACCACCAATGTCGCCTTCGGCGGCGACGATTGGAAGACGCTCTACTTCACCAGCAGAAACGCGCTCCATTCGGTCAACGTGAAGATCGCGGGCGTCCCGGTACCGGCGAAGAAGAAATCTTGAAGCAAGACCATTGGAGGAGCACATGAAGTTGCGTGTGAACCCGGCGGTCGGTTTCCTGGCCTTGGCGGCTGCACTGGCGGGCTCGCTCACCTGGGTGAACGCGCAGCAGAGGGGCGGAGCCACGGTCGCCATCGATTCCGATGACATCGGTGGCCTCGTCTCGAGCGCGAAAGGTCCCGAGGCCGGCGTGTGGGTGATCGCCGAAACCACCGACCTGCCGACGAAGTTTGCGAGGATCGTCGTCACCGACGACCAGGGGCGCTACCTCCTGCCGGATCTGCCGACGGCGAACTATCAGGTGTTCGTCCGCGGGTACGGGTTGGTGGACTCGGCGCGGGTCACGGCCAAGCCGGGCCAGCGCCTCGACCTCAAAGCGGTCGTCGCGCCGGACGGACGCGCCGCCGCACAGGTCTATCCGGCAAATTACTGGCTGAGCCTGCTGGAGATCCCCAAAGGAGAACACTCGGCCGAGCACGTGGCCCTTGAAACCAAGGGGTGCTTCTCGTGCCATCAGGTGGGTAACCTGGCGACTCGTCAACTTACGAAAGGCGTTGGCTCATTTCCCACGACTCTCGAGGCATGGGATCGCCACGTGACGATGGGACCCAACGGGGCGAACATGGGCGCCCTCTTCAAGCGCCTCGGGGCGCAGCGCAAGGCGTTCGCCGATTGGAGCGACCGGATTGCCGCCGGCGCCTTTCCCGACGCGCCGCCGCGTCCGGCCGGCGTCGAGCGCAACCTCGTGATCTCGATGTGGGATTGGGCCCTGCCGACCAGCCGGCGGAGCGATGCGGCGGGCACCGACGAGCGCTCTCCAACGGTGAACGCGAACGGCCTGATCTACGGGGCCATCCAGACGTCCGATATTCTTGCGGTGCTCAATCCGCGGGAGAACTCGACGACGGAGATCAAGATTCCGTCGAACGGGCCTGTGCTCGATGCCAACACCCCGCGCTCTCCGACGTGGGGGGACGAGAAG
>MELE01000129.1:0-5658 GCA_001768615.1 Acidobacteria bacterium RIFCSPLOWO2_12_FULL_67_14b
GCTGTACTTGAAGTTGCTCAGCTGCTGCGGCAGGCTCGAGTGCATGTCGTAGAGATGCGGTATGCCGAGCCATCGGGCGAGCCACACCCCCACCAGGCCCATCTCTTCGTGGGAATGGATGGCGTCGTATCGCTTCGACAGGGCCCGTCGCATCACGGTCAGGAGCATGAGCCCATCGAGCGCCAGCTTGGTGAGCGACGGCCCGATCCGGACCTTCCGGACAAACGGAGGGCGAAGGGAGCGGAAGATCCGCAGGTTGGGCAGGTCGACATCCCTGCCGATCGGGTAGGTCACCAGGTCCACGTGGTGTCCCAATTCGACCAACGTCTTGATGCGGTGATACTCGCTGAACGGCGTGCCGCGGGGCTCGAAGAACGGCTCCGGCGCGAGCATGAGGATGCGCACGAGTCATTATATCTGACTGAGCCTTAACCAGTTAGGGTAGAATCGGAGTTCAAAGTTCAAGGGTTCAGGGTTCAAAGTTCGAGTTCCCAGTTTCAGTTTCGAGTTGGGGAAAACTGTACGTTTGTACAAGCTGCTGGGGCGTCTCGTCGTGAGCGGAGGGCTTGCTCTACTTACCATTCCTGTAATCGCGATGCCGCAATCGGTGGGTCACCCGGCACCGACAGCCCTCGCCGGAGCCCTCGTGGCGCAGATAACGACTGTGGCCTTCTATTTGCTCACTACCCAAGTGTCAATCCGCATGGTCATGGGCTTGTCTTTGGTCGGTGGTTTCATGTTCCTGGTTCGGCCACCAGGAGAGCCAGTTCGACGGAGTGTCAAACGAGGCACTCCAATGCCGAGTTGTAAAGTCTCGGGCATCCGGCTCCGATACACCGTATCGAGGGAAGTCCCGTGAAAGCCAGACACCGCCCAGTCAGAACGTTAACTGCCCTTGTTGCAGTCATTTGCATCGGTGGGTGCGAGGCCGCGAAGAGCGCCAATCCGACCGCGCCATCGGTGGCGGGGCCCATTCCCGGGGTCTCCATCACGGCGCCCAGACCGCTCGAGCCCGGCGCCGGCGCCACGCTCACGGCCCAGGCCGATCCGTTCACCCTGCTGATCGAAAACCCCGGCACGAGCGGACCGCGCGCCCTCTGGCTGCAGCTCGACATGGCGGCCGATTCGGATTTCCGGCAGATGGTCCATCAGGCTGACCGGATTGAACCGGGACCGAACGGCCGGACGTCGTACCAGCTGCCGACGGTCCTCGGCGCGGGGTTCACCTACTTCTGGCGAACGCGTGCCGCCGATGGCGCGAACACGGGTCCCTATTCGCCCGTGTCGAGCTTCAGCGTCGTGCAGCCGGTCGTGATCGACCCACCCCAGGCCATTGAGCCGAGCGGCAACCTCACGACAAACAAGCCGACCTTCAAGGCGCGCAACGGCGCGATCTCCGGCACGAGCGGCGTCGTGTATCGCTTCCAGATCTCGAACTCGGCCGACATGTCACCGACGGTGGCGCTGATCACCGTAACGCCGGGCCCGGACGGCACGACGACGATGACGCTCGGCGAGCTGCCGTACAATACGACGTTCCACTGGCGCGTCTACGGTACTGACGGCACGGTGCAGTCTGGCAATTCGCAGACGCTGAACTTCCGGACGCCCGCGCCTCCGGCGCCCACGCCGACGCCGGGCACCCCTCCGCCGGCGTCGGGCCCGATCGGTGGACCCCGGACGATATCGGTCAACGAGGCCATGCAGATCATCAAGAGCGTGCACGATGCCGAGGGCTGGAACCTGGGCTCGAGCTCGTCGCGCGAGCAGCGTATCGCGTTCCTCATGAGAGCGGCGGCCACGGTCCACTATGGCCATTCGCGCTTCAACAACAAGGGGCCCGACTCGAATTGGTGCGTCAAGGACGCGGGCGGCGGCCGCCCAATCTCCGATGACGTCATCGTCCGCTGCGATTCACGCGACGCCTACGACCTGATCGGCGGCGCCGGCGGCAACGGCTACTCGTTCCATGTCGATTCGATCGGCACCCTGCCCTCGAATCAGAACGTCTTCCCGCCGCCGCGCTCGGCGCTGCCGTAATACAAGGCAGAAGGCACAAGGCAGAAGGCCGGATATTGCCTCCGACCCTTCTGCCTTGTGCCTTCTGCCTTCTGCCTTGTTGAGCCTTTGATACAGTACGCGCCGTGAGACGACTCGCCTCGTTCGACCTCGCGGCCGTTTCGATCGTTCTCCTCGCCGCGGCCTTCCGTTTCTACCGGATCGAGTTCTCCTTCGTCGACGCGCACAGCTGGCGCCAGGTCACCAACGCCGACATCACGCGGCACTTCGCCGAAGGCGTGATGAACCCGTTCATGCCTCGTGTGTCCTGGGGCGGGTTGAACGGCGCCGTGGGCATGGAGTTCCCGCTGCTCCACTACCTCACCGCCATTGTCTGGCTGATCACGGGAGAAACCGAGCGGATTGCGCGCACGGTCGCGGTCGCGTTTTCGCTGGCGTCCGTGGTGCTCATGTACTTCCTCGGCACGCGGCTGTTCGGCCGCCCCGCGGGGCGGGCCGCCGCCTTCCTGCTGGCCGTCTCTCCGAGCGCCGTGTATTTCGGCCGCTCGTTCCTCTCGGACACGCCGATGCTGGCGTTCTCGATCGGCGCGGTGCTCGCGTGGGATCGGTACTTCGATCGGCCGACCGCGCTCCGCATGGTCGTCGCCGCGCTCATCACCGCCCTCGCCGCGCTGGTGAAGCTGCCGGCGATCCTGGTCCTGGGGGGCATCGGCGGCCTCGCGCTTTCCCGGCACCGGTGGGCGGCGCTGCGCGATAAAGGACTGTGGGCCGGCTGCCTGTCTGCCGTGCTCCTGGTCGCCGCGTGGTACTGGCACGCGGACCGGATCTACCTTGAAACGGGCCTGACGCAGGCCGTGTTCCGGCCGTCAGGCACGTATCCGCAGGACGTGGCGCCGGACGTGCTCTTCGGCTCGATCTCGCATTGGTCGACGAGCCAGCAGCTCCTGAGCCGCGAGTTCTGGGTCGGGATGCTCGACCGGTTCTTTGGCCTGCACCTCACCGCGTTCGGCTTTCTCGGCGCACTCGTCGGGACCGTATTCGTCTGGCGCTCGGGACGCGGGCTGGCCGTGGGCCTGTGGGCGCTGGCGGGATTCACGCTGCTCGTCGTAGCGGCCGAGGGCCAATGGAAACACGAGTTCCACCAGTTGCCGTTGCTGCCGCCCCTGGCGCTGCTGTTCGGGGTCGCCGCCGCGCCACTGTTCGACGGCTCCGTGCTGAAGCGGTACGCTCCCCTGCCCCTCGCCGTCTTCGTCGTCGCCATCGGGCTCTGTGCCGCATCGGTCGAGGCGTTCAGGCAGTCGAGCGCGCGCGTGACGCTTTATCGGACCGAGACCCTCTCCGGGCACTTCATCGCCCATGGCAGCTATCTGCAATCCGTCGTCCCGCCGGATGCGCTGATCATCACGGTGGACTACGACATGGAAGGCGCGAACTCGCCGATGCTGGTGTACTACGCTCGCCGGCAAGGCTGGAGCTTTGACATCTCCACGATTTCGCCAAAGGTGATCGAAAACCTGCGCACCTTCTACGGCGCAAAGTACTTCGCCAGCTCGATCGGCGCGCGGCTCCTCGAGAAGCGTCCCGACGTGGAGTACTACCTGAAGGGCTTCGAGCGGATCTCGACACCGTACGAGGTGAACGACCTGCTGCTCGTGGACTTGGGGAAGGCGAAGGCGCGGTAGAACAGAACAAGGCAGAAGGCAGAAGGCAGAAGGACAGAGTCTTTCAGCCCTTCGGCCTTCGGCCTTCTGCCTTCTGCCTTGTCTTTAGAAGCGGATGCGGCCGCCGAAGCCGAACTGGATGCCGCCGACCTTGGTCTCGATGTCGCTCACCAGCAGGCGGACGTCGGTGGTCGCCCCGGTGAAGCGGACGAACCCGCCGCCTCCGAGGCGTACGCGGTCATTCTCCCAGAAGATGTAGGTGACGTCGGCGCCCGCGTTGAAGCCCATCATGCTGCGCTTCTGGGCCGAAATCTGCGGCGCCACCACCACCTCCGTGAACGGCAGGCCCCGTTCTGCGATCACCACCTCGCTGACCACATCCTGCTCGAGGCGAAAAAACGAAGGTCCGCCCGAAACGAGCACGTCCAGCTTGGTGCCGATCGGGACGATCCAGCCAATCCCCACGTGCGTCGCGTTCTCACGCCGGAACAGGCCGCCCGCCGTGGCCGTGAACGAGCGCGGACGGTTGAAGAAGATCGGGTTGGGCACTGATCCGGAGAGGGCCGCTTCCGACGTGTTGGTTTCCTGGTGATAATGGATGCCGACGGTGAGGTTCTTGATGAGCCGAATGTCGATGCCACCCCCGAAGAAGCTCCCCGAAGTCCACGAGGTGTTTGCGGTGGTGGTGGCCGGTTCGTCGTACAGGGTGTATTGCTTCGAGTCGTTCGAGTCGGACGATCCGGACTCAACGCCAAAGCCAATGTTCAAGTAGATACGATCGTCGGGTGACCCTTGGGCGGCCGCTTCACGGGATCCGCCAACGAGCACGCCAAACACCATCAGCACTGCGAGTTTTCGCATCGTCTCTTTTCGCTCCGAATCAAGGGGGTCCTGGGATGACCCAAACGGCATATCCTAACACGGTGCAGGTCTGTAAAGGCACGTTAAATCGAACAAAAGACGGAGCTTCGGGCCGTTGAGCTTATAAATCGGAGCCTGGTTTGCTATACTCGCCGGGTTCGTTTCTCAACACACTGTCTCCCAGCGGCGATGCGCAAAGTGTGTTCGGGGAACCAAGGGAGAACTGAATTTTGATGAAGCACGTGTCCGTGATCGCCGTGTCGGCGATCGTCGCTCTGGGTGTGGCCTGCACGGGCACCCCCATGTCCCCCACCTCACCGTCCGCCGCCGCCGGAGGCACGACTGCTGCCAACGCCGACGGCTCGACCTTGAAGGTGACGGCTCCCGGAATCATCTCGCCATTTGACAGCGAGCGCATCGACAGCCGGCGACCGACGCTGGTCTGGTCGAACTCCACCGGTCTCAACGAGCAGGTCGGCCTGTTCTACGAAATCGAAGTTCGCGACGCCGCGGACAACCTGGTCTATACGCAGGTCGTCGGCGAGACCCCCGGCACCGGCTCCCACGCCGTGCCGATCGACCTCGCGTACAACACCCCGTACTCGTGGCGCATTCGCGCGGGCCTGACGACCGAGCGCGGCCCGTGGTCGGTGTGGGGAAACTTCATCACCATCACCGCTCCGGTCGTGGTGGCGCCGACGCCCACGACAACCGGCGGCACCATCGGTCCGCCCCGGACGATCAGCTTCAACGAAGCGTTCAACATCATCGTCTCCATCCACAACGGCGGGCGCTTCAACCTCGGCGGCAGCTCGACGCGTGACTACCGCGTCAACTTCATCTTCGGGGCGGTCGCGGCGATTCACTACGGTCACGCGCGCTACAACCCGCAGGGACCCGACTCGAACTGGTGCGTGAAGGACGCCGGCGGCGGCCGGCCGCCATCGGACGATGTGCTGGTCCGCTGCAGTACGCGTGAAGCCTGGGATCTGATTTCAGGCGCCGGCGGCAACAACTACAACTTCCACACGGACTACCTCGGGATTCTGCCGTCGGTCCAGAACGTCTACCCGCCGGGACGCAGCTCGCTGGGCTTCATCGGGCAGTAACTAGCCAA
>MELE01000129.1:5796-23741 GCA_001768615.1 Acidobacteria bacterium RIFCSPLOWO2_12_FULL_67_14b
GCGGCGCGGCCGCATCGAGCAGCATCGGCTGGCGCTCCTGGGCCGCTACAAATCGGCGCCCGGCGACATGGTGGAGGTCGGCCCCGGCCATGGCACGCTCGCCGAACAGGCCGTGAACATCGGCTGGACCTATACGGCCATCGAGGCCAGCCCCATCCTGATCGACGTGCTGCGGAAGAAAGGGCTCAAGGTGATCGAGTCCTGGGCGCCGCCCATCCCCGTGCCCGATGGCAGCGTCGACGTCGTCTACGCCGACCAGGTGCTCGAGCACATGAGCGGCATCGATGCCGCGCGGCAGTTCACGGCGGAAGCGTTGCGGGCCCTCAGGCCGGGCGGCGTCCTCTTCGTCGTGGTCCCGGACTACCTGAAGGAGCGCACGTTCTTCTGGGACGTGGACTACACGCATAACTTCGTCACGACGGAACGCCGCGTGAAGCAGTTATTCAACGACGGCGGGTTCGAGATCCTGCACATCGAACGGGCGATCGGCCTGGCGCGGGGGCTCAGGCGCGATGCCCTTGCGGCAGGCGCGCTGCTGGTCAACCTGCCCGGCATCGACGCCCTGTCCCGGTACACGCGGACCGAGGAGTTGCTCTTCAAGATCCGCAAGAACCTGTTCGAAACGCTGACCTTCGTCGCGCGAAAGCCCTCGCACAGGTGATGCTCGTTCGTCTCGCGATCACGGCGGCGATCCTCGCATTGCTCGCGACGCGGATCGACATGGCCGAGGCGGCGCGCGCGGTGGCCGCGGTCGGCCGCCCTCACCTGGCCATGGTGCTGGTCCTGGTCGCCGTCGATCGGGCCGTCATGATCCTGCGCTGGATTCTGTTGCTGCGCGCCAGCGGCATTCCGATCACCACACGCGATGCCACGCGCCTGTTCCTCGTGAGCTCGTTCGTCGGCAGCTTCCTGCCGGCCGGCGTGGGCGCCGACGCCGCGCGGGCGTACGGCCTGGCCCGCGAATCGACGACGGGCAGCGAGGCGCTCGCGTCGGTCGCCGTGGACCGCCTGCTGGGCGTGCTGTCGCTTGTCGCGATGGGCGTCGTCGGGCTGGTTGCCTGGTCGCCGGATGGCCGCAGCCAGTGGCGCATCGCGGCCGCAGCGGTCGTGATCGGCGTGGCCTGCCTGGCCGTGTTCTGGGCCGATCAGGTGATCCGCCGGCTCATCCCGGCGCATCGCCACGAAGGCGCGATCACCCGGCGGGTGCTCCGGCTGAGCGACGCCGTCAGCCGCTACCGGAGCCGCCGCGGCGTGCTGGTCCACGTCATGGCGTGGTCCGTCGTGGTCCAGCTGCTCCGGATCACGCAGGCCTACATTCTCGGCCTGGGACTCGGCCTGACGGTGCCGTTCAGCTACTTCCTGCTGTTCATGCCGGTCGGCCTCCTGCTGCTCCTGCTGCCCATTTCGGTGAGCGGATTCGGCCTGCCGCAAGGCGGCATTGTCGTGCTGCTGCGCCCGATGGGGGTGCCTGACACCTCGTCGTTTGCCCTGTCGACCCTCATCCTGCTGACCGGGCTGGCCGGCAACCTGCCCGGGCTGTGGTTGTGGCTCAGGGCGCGGCGCCGACAAACCTGAAGGTTTGTCGCCACACAACGGGTGGCGTGGCGACAAACCTTTAGGTTTGTCGATCGCAGAGAAATCCTGTAGAATCTTGTACTTAGCATGGCTCAGGTTTACGCCGCCAAGTATCTCGCCAAAGCGGCGATGAGCGCCCCCCGCGACCTGGTTCGCGGCGTGGTCGCCAAGTACACCCCCCTCCACCCCACTGTCTTCATCTTCCATTGCACGTTTGTGTGCGACGCCCGCTGCGAGATGTGCAGCAACTGGACGCGCGGCAACCGCAAGGAAGACATGACGCTGGAGCAGATCGAGAAGGCGTTCAGCTCGAACCTGTGGAAGGACATCGAGAATGCGTCGTTGTCTGGTGGCGAGCCCACCACGCGCAACGACATGGTCGACATCTGCCGCGTGATGATCGACAAGTTTCCCAAGCTGCGGAAGCTCACGCTGAACACCACCGGCATCACGCACCATCGCGCCATCCCGATGCTGACCAAGGTGGTGAAGCTGTGCAACGAGCGCAACGTGATCTTCTCGATGCGCGTGTCGATCGACGGCGTGAACGAGATGCACGGCTCGGTGCGCAACGTGCGCAACGCGTTCGAGAAGGCCGGCAAGACCATTGCGGCCATGCAGGAGCTGCAGAAGACCCAGAAGTTCAACTTCGGGATCTCGTCGACGATTTTCTCGAAGAATCTCGAGGACGCCGACAACATCCTGGCGTGGGCCAAGAAGGAAAAACTCGACATCGTCTTCAACATGGTCCGCTTTACCGACGCCATGCTCGGCAACAGCGATCTCGAAGCCGGCCTGAAGCCGATCGGCGCCGAAGAGCAGACGATGCGCAAGTTCTTCATGGATCGCGTGCGGCAGGATCCGCTGCTCGACGGGCAGAACTACATCTACATGCACTACGCGGACATGATCGCCAACGGCTATCACCGCACGGCGCCCTGCCCGTTCCAGACGCAGGGCATCATGTTGAACCCGAATGGCGACCTGTTCTTCTGCGAGAACAGCGACGTGATGGGCAACGTGACGAGCGAAGACCCGGAGCAGATCTACTTCCGCGAGACGTCGCAGGCCCATCGCCGCCACATTCGCGACGAAAAGTGCCCCACGTGCCTCAGCCCGTGCCAGATGAACGTGGCGGCCATCAAGCAGGTCGTGCCCTACGCCCGGTTCCTGGTACGCGCGTCCATGGAAAAGCGCCGCGGCTCCACGCCGGTGGCGCCGCCGCCATCGCCCCCCGCGCCCGCCCAGCCGGCGCTGTAGTTTTCTTATAATTGATGCCCCGCGCCGGGGTTTCTTTGTAATAATTCCCCTGGGGACGATGGCTTCTCCCAAACAGATCCGGCGCGGCCGGCCGCTGAAATTCGGGCGTCGCGCACAACTAGTCACGCTGACCCTCCCGGACGATGTGGTCCAGTGGCTGCAATCGGTCGACGAGGATCTGGCGTGGGCCGTCGTCAAGCTCTTCGAACGCTCCGCCAAGGGGGGCCGCGGCAAGACCCACCGCCGAGCGTGAAGCCTTGCAGCAACTGCGCAGCCAGTTGAAGCAGTGGCGGCTCGATGGCATCGAGTTCGAGTCGCGTTCAATCATCGTCGCCCGGCGCCGTGCCAGGAGCGGGCGCGGCCGGGGGCTTTCGCTCATCTGATCCGTGCCGCGAGATCCTGATGTCGCGTGAAACGCTGCGCGTGCCGGGGCCTTCGGATCTACTTCTTGCAGAACGCCATCAGGTGCCAGCCGAGGGGGCGCACGAGCGCGCGCGGCAGCGAGTTGAAGGTGCCGACGAAAAGCGTGTTGAAGGCCACGCCCTTCCACCCACCGTGCAGGCGTGACTTCACGGGAAACCGCTCGGGGACGATGCGCGCCTCGGCGAAGGGCGCCAGCAGCGCGCGGAACTCGCCGATCGAGTACTTCTTCAGCACCGGGGCATCCTCGTGCTCGAGGGGCACCTTCATGACCTTCGACAGCGCGTTCAACCACGACACGCGGTTGTAGACCATGAAGATCGCCGTACCGCCGGGCTTCAGCACCCGATGACATTCCGCGATCAATTGCGGCGCGTTGGCGGTGTACTGCACCACGCCATGCCCGTAGACGACGTCGAACGACGCGTCGGCAAACGGCAGCGCCTCGGCGTTGGCGACCTGGAGCGCCTCGGGCGCGACATCGTGCAACTCGAGGTTTTTGCGTGCAAGATCGATCGCCGTCGGCGCGAGGTCGACGCCGGTGACGCGCGCGCCGCCCCTGGCGAATCGTACCAGATCGGTGCCGATGCCGCAGCCCACCTCGAGCAGCCGCTCTCCACGAAACGCCGAGAAGTCGACCAGCTGCGGCAGGTAGCGAAGCTTGTCGAAGCGATAGTCGTCCAGGTCGTCGAAAAAGGCCCGGGTGCCGACCGGCTCGCCGGTCATCTCCAGATCGTGGATGCGGTGGTTCCAGTAGCGTTGTATCTCGTCGATCACGACCCTCTATCGTACAATGACGTGGCCATGACGCGCGACCTCCGCTGCCTGGCGGACACCAAATTCGACGTGATCGTGGTGGGCGCGGGGTTTTACGGCGTCACGGCGGCCTGGGATGCGGCGCAGCGCGGCTTGTCGGTGGCGATCATCGACAAGGACGACTTCGGCGCCGCCACTTCGTTCAACAACCTGAAAACACTGCACGGCGGCCTGCGGTCGCTCGCGACGATGAACTTCAAGCAGATGCGGCTGTTCATCCGCGAGCGGCGCGCGCTCGCCCGCATCGTCCCCCACCTGGTTCGGCCGCTGCCGTTCGTGGTCGCCACCACGCGGCATCCGCTGCGAAGCTCGCTGGCCTGGCGCCTGTTGCTGGCCACCAACGACGTGATCTCGCGAGACCGGAACCTGGGGCTGGTCGACCCGGGCACGCACCTGCCCCGGAGCCAGATCATCTCGCGCGAGGAACTGCTGCGGCTCAATCCTGTGGTATCGCCGAAGGGCGTCACGGGCGGCGCAATCTGGTACGACTACCAGATGTTGAGCACCGATCGCGTGACGCTGTCGTTCCTTCTGTCGGCGGTGGATGCCGGCGCCGCGGCGGCGAACTACGTGCAGGCGAACCGCTTCCTGCGGATCAATGGGCGTGTGGCCGGCGTCAAGGCCGAGGATCGCCTCACCGGCGAGATCTTCGACATCCGCGCGAAGGTCGTGGTCAACGCCGCGGGCCCCTGGGCCGCGTCGTTGCTGGCCGACCTGCCGCAGGCGGCGCAAGGCGCGCCGCCGCCGCGGCTGTCGCGGGCCATGAACGTGGTCACCCGCAAGCTGGTCAACGATCACGCGTGCGGCGGCGTGGTCGGCGGCCGCTACCTGTTCATCGTCCCGTGGCGCGACGTCTCGATGCTCGGCACCAGTCACGACGCGCACGACGGGTCTCCCGATCAGTTGAAAGTGTCGCGATGGGATCTCGAGGCGTTCCTGAAGGACGCCCGAGAGGCGTTCCCGCATGCCGGCCTCGCGGCCGGCGATGTGCGGCTGGTGCACCGCGGGCTGCTGCCGATGGTGTCGGGCGAGGGGTCGCGCGTGAACCTGCTGCGGGAAAGCCAGGTGGTCGATCACAGCCGCCACGGCCTTCCGGGCCTGGTGTCGGTGTTCGGCGTGCGCTACACCACCGCCCGGCACACGGCCTGCGCCACGGTGGATACCGTCTTTCGTACGCTAGGGTATGCGACCCCGCCGCCTTGCCGGACGGCCGAGACGCCGCTTCTGGGCGGCAGCATGGCCCACGTCGACAACTTCCTCAAAGCGGTGCTCCTCCGGGACGTGGGCGACATCGGGCCCGACACCCTGCGCCGCATCGCCAGCACCTACGGCACCGGCTACGACCGGGTCCTGCAGATGGCGCGGGATGCGCCCGCGCTGGGGCGGCCCCTGGGCCGCTCTTGCGACGTTTTGGGCGCGGAAATCCTCTATGCGGCCCGCCAGGAGATGGCCCTCAAGCTCGGCGATGCCGTCATCCGGCGTACCGAAGCCGGCGCCGCCGGACACCCCGGCACCGACGCCCTCGAAATGGCCGCCGCCATCATGGCCAAGGCGCACGGCTGGGATGAATGGCGCATGCGCAACGAGGTCGCCGAGGTCGAAGCCTTCTACCACCTGCCGCGCGACTAAGAAACGGCTTGAGACCTGAGGCTTGAGGCTTGAGGCTTGAGACCAGGCCCCAAGACCCAAGCCAAAAGCACCAAGCCGACCATTTTTCAGAGGGAGCGGCGCACTTTTCATAGGGAAGAACCGCGAAGTTATAGTAATCTCCCTCTGCAACGCTGTCGTTGAGTGGTTGCATAGGAGAACAGATGGCCAAGACTGCGAAGAAGAAAGCCGCGAAGCCGCGCAAAGCTAACGCTGCGTTTATGAAACCGGTAACCCCCAGCGCCGCGCTGGCGGAAGTGGTCGGCAGCAAGCCGATCCCGCGTACCGAAGTCACCAAGAAGCTCTGGGCCTACATCAAGAAGAACGGCCTGCAGGACAAGACCAACAAGCGCATGATCAAGGCCGACGCCGCCCTGAAGCCGGTCTTCGGCGGCAAGGCCACGGTCAACATGTTCGAGATGACCAAGCTGGTCAGCAAGCACCTGAAGTAAGCAGGCGCTTCGACGATCACGGGCGCACGGGTAACCGTGCGCCTTTTCTTTTGTACGACGGATCGCGGAACTAAAGTTCCGCGCTACGGCTGCCGCGCTACAGCTGCAGGTGCTCGGTGGCCCAGCGCTCGAAGACCATCAGCGGGAACAGCGTGTGCGCGTGGTTCTCGCGGCCGGCGACGTGCGCGTCGACGAGCGCCGTCACTTCCTTCGCGTCGAACAGCCCGCGCCTGGCTACCCGCTCGGGTGACAACAGCTCCCGCAGCAACGGCTGCAGCTCGCGCCGCAGCCAGTTCTTCATCGGAATGCTGAAGCCTTCCTTCCGCCGCGACAGGATCGAATCCGGCAGGATGCCGCGCATCGCCTGCTTGAGGATCCACTTGCGCTCGCCGTGGCGGATCTTGAGGTGACCCGGCATCGAGAAGGCCAGCTCCATCAGATCGCCGTCGAGAAACGGCGCGCGCGTCTCGAGTGACGTCGCCATGCTCATGCGATCGACCTTCACGAGGATGTCGTCGGCGAGGTAGAGGCTGAGGTCCGCATAGAGCTGCCGATTGAGCACGTCGTCCTGCCCGAAGCGCGCGAGCGCGTCGCGGACCGGCGCGTAGACGTCGGTGGCGCGCAGCGCGTCGCGAAGGCCGGCGTTGTAGAGCCGGGCCTTCGCGCGCGACCCCAGGTAGATCATCCAGCGGTAGTGGCCCAGGTCGGCGGGCGCGGCGGCCGCGCCCGCGCTGAAGCGCTTGACCTTGTTGACCAGGCCCTTCTTCTTCTCCGTCGGCGGCAGGGCGGCGGCCACGCCCGCGAGGGCGGGAATCAACGCGTCGCCCATCCAACCGAGACGGGCGGCCAGTGCCTGTGCCTGGTAGGCGTCGTAGCCCCCGAACAGCTCGTCGCCGCCGTCGCCGGAGAGCACCACCTTGACGTGCTCGCGCGCCAGCTCCGACACGCTGAAGGTCGGAAACATCGACACGTCGGCAAACGGCTCGTCGAGGTGCACCACGAGCCGCTCGAAGAGGGCGGCCAGATCCGGCGAGACCATGCGCTCACGGTGGTTGGTCTTGAACAGCGCCGCCACTTCCCGCGCGTACGGCAGCTCGTTGTAGGTGCCGTCGGCGAAGCCGATGCTGAAGCTGTTGACCGGCCGCGACGTGGCCTCGCTCATGAACGCCACGAGCGAGCTCGAGTCGATCCCGCCCGACAGGAAGGCCCCGAGCGGCACGTCCGCCATCAGCTGGCTCACCACGGCCTTGCGGAGCGCCCCTCGCAGCGCCTCCGCCGCCTCATCCTCCGACCACTCGCGTAGCGGCACGCCGGCCGCATCCCAGTACCGGTGCACCGACACGTCGCCGTCCTGGTAGCGGAGGAAGTGCGCGGGCGGCAGCTTGTGCACGCCCTTCAGGATCGTCAGCGGCGCGAGGACGTACTCGTAGGTCAGGAACTGATCGAGCGCGACCGGGTGCAGCTCGCGCGACACTTCGGGCCGGACGAGCAGCGCCTTGACCTCCGAGGCGAGCAACAGGCCGCGCGGCGTCTGCGTCCAGTACAACGGCTTCTCGCCGGCGCGGTCGCGGGCGGCGATCAGTGTGCGCGTGCGGCCGTCCCAGATGGCCAGCGCGAACATCCCGCGCAGCCGCGGCAGGAAGGCCTCGCCCCACTGCTCGTAGGCATGGACCAGCACCTCGATGTCCGACGCGCGCGACCGGAACACGTGGCCGTGTCCTTCCAGTTCCTGCCGGAGGTCCTGGAAGTTGTAGATCTCGCCGTTGGCGACGATCTTGATGTCGCCGGTCTCGTTGAGGATGGGTTGCTGGCCTGTGGCCAGATCGACAATCGCCAGCCGCCGCATGCCCAGGCCCACGCCATTGAGCGTGACGCTGCCCTCTTCGTCGGGCCCGCGGTGGCGCAGCATCCGCACCATGCGCGCCAGATCGTCGGCCAGCACGGGCCGCTCCAGATCACGCTCGACGATGCCAACGATGCCGCACATTCTGCCTTCTGCCTTCTGCCTTCTGCCTTCTGCCTTCTGCCTTCTGCCTTCTGCCTTCTGCCTTCAGCCTTCTGCCTTCTGCCTTCGATCCCGCATGACCTTCGCGGGAATGCCGGTCGCAATCGCAAACTCAGGAATCTCACCGACGACCACAGCGCCCGCGCCAATGATGGCATCACGGCCGATGGTGGATCCATCGGTGACCACCACGTGGGCGCCCAGCCAGACGCCGTCGCCGACGTCGATGCCGCGCGCCGTGCGGCCCTGTTGCAGGACCGGGATGTCCGTGCGGTCGTAGAGATGATCGCCGCCGACCAGGTAGGTGTAGGCGGCCATCAGGATGTCCTTGCCGATCCGCACGCGCGATGCCGAGAAGACCTCGCAATTGAAGCCGATGTTGGCGCGATCCTCGATGAGGATGTCGCCGTTCTTGCAGCTGAGGATCGTGTTCCGGCCCACGAACACGCCGCTGCCGATCGCAATGCCCTGGTTGTCGGTCCCCTTCGCGTCCAGGCAGCACCAGTCATCGATCACCACGTTGTCGCCGATGTGGATCTTGTGGGGATGGCGCAGGGTGACGTTGACGCCGAACACGACGTTCCGGCCGACCGATCCCAGGACGAGCGGGTAGAAGGTCGAGCGCAGCCACAGGCCGATCGCGCCGGGGACCCAGCTCGCCAGCATCGCCGCCAGCTCGTACTTGACGAGCGCCCACACTCCCGGACGGCCGACGACGAGCGCGCGGTACTTGTCGGCCTTCGAGCGGCGCGCGTCGAACAGTTCTTGCTGGATGACCGTGATCCGCGGATCGGGCTCGCGCGGGGGGCGGGCCGTCATCCGCGTCCGGCCGCGGCCAGGTCCGTCGTCTCGCGGACCTCGCGGATTACGTAGGTGGGCTTGTTCTGCGACTCGTAGTAGGTGCGCGCCATCACCTCGGCGAGCAGCCCGAACGTGAGCAGCTGGACGCCGATGAACACCAGCATCACGCCGAGCAGCAGCAGCGGCCGATCGGCGATCGCCTGGTGCTGGAACAGCCGGACGTAGGCCAGCCATCCGGTGATCGCCAGGCCGAGGCCGCCGGCGATCAGCCCGAGCTGGCCGAAGATCTGCAGCGGGCGGGTCGAGTAGCTGAGGAGGAACTTCACCGTGGCCAGGTCGAGCACGACGCGCACCGTTCTCGACAACCCGTACTTCGTGACGCCGGCCCGGCGCGGGCGGTGGTTCACGACGAGCTCCGCGATGCTCACGCCAATCTGGCTCGCGATCGCGGGGAGGAAACGGTGCATCTCGCCGTAGAGCCGCAGCGGCTTCACGACCTCCGCGCGGAAGACCTTGAGCGAGCAGCCGTAGTCGTGCAGCGACACACCCGTCGCCCACGAGATCAGCTTGTTGGCGAGCACCGATGGCACGCGGCGGGTCACGAACGTGTCTTTCCGATCCTTGCGCCAGCCGCAGACGATGTCGTGGCCCTGTTCGAGGAGGTCGACCATCGCCGGGATGTCGCGGGGATCGTTCTGCAGGTCGCCGTCCGACGTCACCACGAGGCGTCCGCGCGCGTGCGCGAAGCCCGCCGCGAAGGCGGCCGTCTGGCCAAAGTTGCGGCGAAAGCGGATCACCCGCAGCCGCGAGTCGCGGGCCTGCAGGGCCGCGAGCTGCTCGAACGAATCATCCGTGCTGCCATCATCGATGATCAGCAATTCGTAGCTGCGCCCGTACTGGCCCAGGGTCTGGGTCAGCTCCTCATAGAGCGGCTTGATGTTCGGCGACTCGTTGTGGACGGGGATGACGATGGAAAGCTCGGGAGTCATCTAATGGAGTGACGCAACCCCTGGCGGCAACTGGAGCATTATATATCCAGCCGGTGCCCACCTTCGATCCCCTTTCGCGCGTGCTGGGTGCCCTGGCGGCCCTCCTGGGCGTCGTCACCGCCTGGGGCTATGCGTCCGCGGGCCTCTCCCTGAGCCACTACGACGCCAAGGCGCACCTCGTGGTGGCCCGCCGCATCCTCGACAGCATCACCCCCGCCTGGGAGCAAATCGGCGCGGTCTGGCTGCCCCTGCCCCATGTGCTGAATGCGATCCCTGTCCAGATCGACTTCATGTATCGCACCGGGGCATCGGCCATCGCGATCTCGATCGCATCGTTTGCCGTCACGGTGGCGTGCCTGTCGGCGCTGGTCGTACGGCTCACCGGGTCCGGTGCGGCCGCGGTCCTGACGGCCGCGCTCTTTGCCATTAATCCGAACGTGCTGTACCTGCAGAGCACGCCGATGACCGAGCCGCTGCTGTTCGCGTTGAGCGCGCTCGTCGTGCTCCATCTCACGGATTGGGCGCTGTCGGCTGCCGTCGCCGTGCCCCGAGCCGCGGGATGGACGATCGTGGCCGCCTGCCTCACGCGGTACGAGGCGTGGCCCATCGTCGGATCTGCGATGGTGCTCGCCGCCTGGGTGAAATGGCGGCGGGGCCTCGCGTTCGTCGACGTGAGCAGTGCGATCCTGCGGCTGGCGACCTACCCCGCAGCGACCGTCGTGGGCTTCATGATCATGAGCTGGATCACGATCGGCGAGTGGTTCGTGACCGGCGGATTCTACGTGCCGGACCCCGAGCTGCAGGGCCGGCCGCTGGCGGTGGCCGACGCGATCATGGACGGGATGACCGATCTGGGCGGCGCCCGATTGGTGCTGCTCTCGAAGATCGCGGTTGGCGCCCTGCTGATCGGCGCGCTGTGGCGGCGATCGTCGAGCAGCCTGGTGATGCCGATCGCGCTGTTCGCGTCCGCGGCCCTGCCCTTCTATGCCTTCGTGTCGGGCCATCCATTCCGCATCCGCTACGAGGTGCCCCTCGTGCTGGGCGCGGCGGCCTGCATCGGCGCCGCCACCGGCCTGCTGCGCCGCGCCGCACCGATTGCGGCCGTGGCCATCGTGGGGCTGGTCATGATCCAGGCCCTGCCGTTCGATCGCGACGCGCCGATGATCGTGGAGGCCCAGCTCGATCGCGCGAACAGCGAGGGTCGGCGCGCCGTCACGCGGTGCCTCGCGCGCGCCTACGACGGCACCACGATCATGGTGAGCATGGGCGCGCTCGCGCACTACATGCAGGAGCTGTCGCTGGAGGGATTCGGCATCGAGGACTTCCTGCACGAGGGCAACGGGCCCACATGGGAGCTGGCGGTCAGCTACGGGCCGGCGCCGTTTGCCGGCTGGGCGCTGATCGAAGAGGCCGCCGAGGGCGGCGACACGCTCTCACAGCGCGTGAAGGCCAACCCGCGATGGTTGAATGGGATGGAGCGCGTGTGCGAAGGCGGGAATGTGGCGCTCTACCGGAGGATCGCCAACAGCTCGTCGTGAATGTGCCCGTTGGTGGCAACAACGTCGCCCTTGTAGGCATCCCAGATCGCGCCGTCCATGCCGGTCACGCGCCCGCCGGCCTCGTCCACGATCAACGCTGCGGCCCGCGTGTCCCAGGGTTTCAAGCTGGCTTCCCAGAAGCCCTCCATGCGCCCGGCGGCCACCCAGCACATGTCGATCGCGGCCGAGCCCAGGCGGCGCACGGCACGCGCGTGGCGGATCACGTTGCCGAACACCCGCAGGAACTCGTCCGGGCTTTCCTGGACGTGGTACGGAAATCCGGTCACCAGCATCGACTCGAGGACCGTGGCGTTTGCGGACGTGGCGAGCGGCTGCCCGTTCAGCCAGGCACCGATCCCGGCTTCGGCGGTGAACAGCTCGCGGCGATTGGGATCGTACACGGCGCCCAGCACGGCCTCGCCGTCGATCTCGAGCGCGAGCGACGCGCAGAAGATCGGCACGCCGTGCGCGAAGTTCGTCGTGCCATCGAGCGGATCGAAGACCCAGCGATGGCTGGCGCCGGTTGACGCGAGCCCCTGCTCTTCGGCGAGCACGTCGTGGCCCGGAAAACGCTCCGCGACGAGCGCGCGGAACATCCGCTCCACCTCGAGGTCGACCTCGGTCACCAGATCGATGGTGCCCTTCTTGTCGACGCGCACGCCGGTGCCGAACTTCGCGATCTGGAAATCGCCGGCCCGCACGACAGCTTCGATGGCGGTGGCGAGAAAGGCGGGATCGATCCCGCTCAAGTCCTCAAGCCCTCAAACCTCAAGCCCCTTGGGAAGCTTCTTCACCATCCGGATCTCCATGCCGCCCGGTACCTTCTTGAGCACCGTTTCGTCCATGAAGTTGCGGATGAGGAAGATCCCGCGGCCGCTCGACTTGAGGATGTTCTCGGGCGCCAGGGGGTCGGCGATCTCTTCGGGCACGAACCCCTCGCCCTGATCTTCGATGCGGATGACGAGCTCATCCGCGTCGGTCGGAGGCACGGGGCTGAACTCGACAATCACGCGCTTGGATCGATCGCTCTTGTTGCCGTGCTTGATGGCGTTGACCACCGATTCCCGCACGGCGACGCTCACCCAATGGATCTGGTCTTCGTCGAGGCCGGCCATCTTGCCGATCTGGTCGCTGACAACCTGCACGAAATCGAGCATGTCGAACGCGCTATTGAACTCGAGGCGGACCGTGTGGGGTGGAATCATCTCGTGGAATCTGTCGATGAAACCAGTGGCGGCCGCGGCATGTGCTGCTTAAGTACCATAGCGCTTCAAAGACGGTCAAGTTGCTATAGTGGTGAACCAGATGCGAGTGGCCGACCGAATCGATGTTGCACCCGCGCGCGCCGTCATCGGCACGCTGCGGGTTCCGGGGGACAAATCCATCTCGCACCGCTACGCGCTGCTGTCGGCGCTCGCCGACGGCCGCACCGCGATTGCCAACTACGCGCCAGGCGCCGACTGTGCCTCGACCCTGGCCTGCCTCGCGGCGCTGGGCGCTATCGTCTCACGAACGCCTCCGGAGCGCGACGGCGATCCCGCGGTCGTGACGATCGAGGGCCGCGGCCTGCGGGGCCTCACCGCGCCGGCGGGACCGCTCGACTGCGGAAACTCCGGCAGCACGATGCGGATGATCAGTGGCGTGCTGGCCGCGCATCCCTTCTTATCGACCTTGATCGGCGATGCTTCACTTTCCCGCCGGCCGATGCGGCGGATCATCGGTCCCCTGACGCAAATGGGCGCCACCATCCAGGCCGGCCCCGGCGATCGGCCTCCGGTCACCATTCGCGGCGGATCCCTCACCGGTATCCATTTCGCACCCGAGACGCCCAGCGCCCAGGTGAAATCCGCCGTCCTGCTGGCCGGCTTGCAGGCGAGCGGCGAGACCCAGGTGGTCGAACCCGCCTGTACTCGTGATCATACGGAGCGGGCCCTGGCGGCGTTCGGCGCCACCGTCGACGTGGACGGCCGCACGGTGTCGCTCCGGGGCGGCCAGCGGCTGTCGGGGCAGACCCTGCGAGTGCCGGGTGACATCTCGTCTGCGGCCTTCCTGGCGGTGGCGGCGGCCGCCCTGCCGGGGTCCGACCTCACCATCACCGACGTCGGGCTGAATCCGACCCGCGCCGCGCTGGTCCAAGTCCTGCGGCGCGCCGGCGCGGAGGTCGAGAGCACGGTTGAAAGCCACTGGAGCGGCGAGCCAGTCGGCCGACTCCACGTGCGTCACGCCGTCCTGCGCGACGTCGTCATCGCCCCAGATGAAGTCCCCGAGCTCATCGACGAGCTGCCCGTGCTGGCCACGCTCGGCACATTCGGCGGCAGCGTCACAGTGTCGGGCGCCGGGGAGCTCCGGGTGAAAGAGAGCGACCGTATTGCCGAGCTCGTCGCCGGCCTGCGCGCCATGGGCGCGGATGCCGACGAGCGGCCCGATGGTTTTCAGATTCGGCGAGGCCCGAAGCTCACCGGCGGCGCCGTCCACGCCCACGGCGATCACCGGCTTGCGATGGCGTTTGCCATCGCGGCGCTCGGCGCGAGCGGGCCCACGCAGATCGACGGGGCCGACGCCGTAGCCGTGTCCTATCCATCGTTCTTCGACGACCTCGACCGGCTCGCCCGCCGGGACCCCGGTGCGGGCGGGCGGCAGGCGTGAGGGCCGACAAGGTCTACCTGGTCGGTTTCATGGGCGCGGGCAAAACAACGGTCGCGCGGGCGCTCGGCAAGCGGCTGGATTGGAAGGTCGAAGACATCGACGCCTGCATCGAACGCGAAGAACGCCGCGACATTCCGACGATCTTCCGGCAGGATGGCGAGCCTTACTTTCGTGCGCGCGAGCGGGCCGTGCTGATTGGGCTTTTGCCCGAACGTGGGGCGGTCGTCGCCGCCGGCGGGGGCACCTTTGCCGACCCCTCCAATCGCGAGCTCATGCTGCGGGATGGCGCGGTCGTCTGGCTGGACGTACCCTTCTCCACCGTCGTCGCCCGGATCCCTCAGGACGGGCGCCGGCCGCTGGCCTCCGATCGGCTGGAGATGGAACAGCTTTATAATCAGCGCCTCGCGGCCTATCGCCAGGCGCACCTCCGGGTGGACGCAGGACGCGGCTCCGTTGAGGAGCTGGTCGATGCCGTCGTCGAGTGGTTGGACACCTGATGCGCTACCTGGTAATCAGCGATATTCACGCGAACCTCGAGGCCTACGAAACCGTGATGGCCGAGGCGGCCCCGCTCGGCTGCGAGCAAGTGCTCGTGCTCGGCGACCTGGTCGGCTACGGCGCCGATCCCAATGCGATTTGCGACCGGGTCCGCGCGCTCGCGCCGCACGCCCTCATTCGCGGCAACCACGATAAGGTGGGCTCAGGGGTCGAAAGCCCCGAGGGCTTCAATGCCGTGGCGCGCAGCGCCATTCGCTGGACCTACGACCAGCTGTCGCCAGGCAACCGGGAGTGGCTGGCGGCGCTGCCCGCCGGCCCGATGATCGTGGACGACCTGATTGAAATCTGCCACGGCACGCCGTTCGACGAAGACGCGTACGTCTTCGACGATCTGGATGCGCTGCGCGCCATGCACTCGGCGCGGCGGCCCCTGTGCCTGTTCGGGCATACCCATGTGCAAGTGGGCCACTACCTGTCGAAGGAGCAGTTCGGCCTGTCTACGGCGGATGACGAGCGCCCGCTCACCATCACACTGGAGGACGGGAATCGTTACCTGTTCAACCCGGGATCGGTCGGCCAACCGCGCGACGGCGACCCGCGGGCCGGTTTCGCCACCGTAGACACCGCGGCACGCGAGATCACGATCTACCGGGTGGAGTATCCGATCGCCCAGGCTCAGGCGCGGATCCTGGAGGAAGGACTGCCCGAGGTACTCGCGCAGCGCCTCGCGCTCGGGCGCTAGATTCAGCTGACAGCTGTCAGCCTTCAGCCTTCTGCCTTCTGCCTTCTGCCTTCTGCCTTCTGAGCGCGCTCGTCGCGCTTGCGAAGCTCCATCGCCATCGCGTCCTGGGCCGCGCGCGATCCCAGGATCCAGCCGATCACGACGCCGACAATCAGCACCGCGGGAATGAAGATGAAGTGCGCCGCGTTGGGGATGCCGAACTCCATCTATTTCCTCCGCGACTCGAGGTCGGCGAGCTCGGCTTCGACCCTCTGCAATCGACGGGCGATCGACCAGACGTAGCCGAGTACGACCACCCAGACAAAGCCGTAGGCGGTCGCCACGAGGTTGATCGCCGGGATCTGCTCGCCCGGCGGCACTTCGTCGACGGGGACGAATTCGCTCTGCGGCGGCGGTTGCGCGGCGATCATCAGGGCCGGCGCGGCGGCGGCCCCGGCCACCAGGAACACAAAGACTCGACAGAATCGCATCACGCTTCGTCCTCGGCAAGATACAGGGCTTCGACGCGGGCGCGCTGGTGCTCGAGCCGCGCCCGCAGGTTGAGCAGCGTCACGAAGAGCATCGTGAACGCCGCGAAACAGAACCACAGGGGAATGCCCATGTCGGTCGGCAAGGTCGGCACGACCGAAGTCTGTGGATGCAGCGTGCGCCACACGTTGACCGACACGTAGATGAACGGCACGTTGATCATGCCGAACAGCGCCATGCCGGCGCCGAGCTTGTCGGACCCGGGCCCGCCGTACTTGCGCAGCAGCAGATAGGCGCTGAAGATCATCCAGAGCAGCAGGCTCGAGGTCAGGCGCGGGTCCCATACCCACCACACGCCCCACGCCTTTCGCGCCCAGAGCGGGCCCGTGACGAGCGTCACCGCGCCAAAGACCAGCCCCAGCTCGGCGGCCGCGAGGGCCCAGCCATCAGCTTTCGGCTTTTTGAAGAACAGGAAAAGGCCGCTGCTGACACCGCAGATCGACGCCGCTACCAGGAAGAGAATCGCCGACGGAAAGTGGAAGTAGAACACCTTCTGGACGAGGCCCATCGTCGACTCGTACGGGGCGGCGTTGATGATCCACGGCGCCACCGCCAACATGCCTGCCGAAAGACCGATGAACAGCGTGTTCAGTTTCGTCATGGGGACCGCCTGGAATTCTACTCCGTCATCACCGGCTCGAACGTCCAGAGCGCCAGGGTCACGAAAATCGCGTCCCAGAACACCAGTAGCCCGATCCAGAACTGCGCCATCGCTTCGTCGGGAACGGCCTGGAACAGGGCCGCGGTGCCGCGGACACCGGCGATCATCACGGGAATGGTGACCGGATACAGCAGGACCGGCAACAGCGTATCGCGGCTGCGTACGCGCACCAGCATCGCGGCGAACAGCGTGCCGACGGCGGCAAAGCCCAGCGTGCCGAGCGCGAGCAGGGCGGCGAGCCTCCCGGGGTACGCCAGGATGGGCGCCGTGAACAGCAGCCCGACCAGCGGCACCAGCACCATCTCGACCAGCGCCAGCAGGATCAGCAGGCCGAGCAGCTTGCCGGTGTAGATGGCCGGCCTGTCGGTCGGCGCGAGCAGCAACGCGCGCAGCGTGTCGTTATACCGCTCCCGCTCGAAGGTGCGTCCCATCGCCAGCGTGCCGGAAAACGACACGGCGACCCACAGGATGCCGGCCGCCACGTCATCCGGTGCGCGCCCTTCGCGAACGATGGCGAACGAGAATACGAGCACCACCGAGACGGCAAAGAACAGCGTGGTCAGCAGCACTTCCTTGCTGCGGACCTCGACCGTCAGGTCCTTGCGCATCACGTGCCAGGCCACGCGGAAGAAACTGCCCATTACTGGATGGCGATCCGATAGCGCTCGCTGAGGCCGCGGCTGTCGGTGTCGGTGCCGACGACACGGCCGTTCTTCAGGTAGATCGCGCGGCTGAGCAGTCCGTCGGCCACGTCGAGGTCGTGCGTGGCAATCACCAGGATGCAGCCGGCCTCCCGGCGTTCCTGCAATCGCGCGACGAGCGCCGCGGTGGACGCCTGATCGAGGCCCGTGAACGGTTCATCGAGCAGGACGAGCCGCGGGTCGTGCAGCAGCGCGCGCTCCAGCGCCACGCGCTGGCGCATGCCGCGCGAAAAACCCGACACGATGTCGTCGCCGCGATCGGCGAGGCCGGCCCGTTCGAGGGCGGCGTCCGCCGCCGCCCGTGCGTCGGGCAACCCGTACAACTGCGCGAAGAAGATCAGGTTCTCCCGGGCCGTGAGCTCCGGGTAGAGGAACAGGTCGTGACCCAACATGCCGATGCGGGCGCGGACCTCACCGCCGCCCTGGGCCGCCGTGCGGTCGCCGTATTCGACGCGGCCGCGCGACGCCGTCAGCAGCGTGGCCAGGATGTTGAGGAGCGTGGACTTCCCCGCGCCGTTCGGCCCGAGCAAGCCGACGATTTCTCCGGCTTCGCAGGTGAACGCGACCTGCGACAGCGCCTTGCGCCGGCCGTAGTGCCGCGCCACGTCGACGACGGCCAGCCGGCGAAAGTCGTAGATCACGCGACGATGCCGTCCTTGCTCCCCG
>MELE01000129.1:23768-25417 GCA_001768615.1 Acidobacteria bacterium RIFCSPLOWO2_12_FULL_67_14b
TGCGTTCGAGATCGGCCGTCAACCGCTGCAGGCGCGCCGCCTCGGAGTCCGAGAGGGCCTTCTTGCGCCGCTTGCGTTCGAGGGCGACGATGTCGGCCATCAGGCGCTCGCGTCTCGAGGCGAGCCTGCCGTCCTGCGCCGCGCGGGCCGCGCCGGGTGTCAGGGCGAACCAGAAACCGAGACCGAGCATGAGGACCACGATCGCCACGGCGACCCTGCGCGCCGTGCGGCCTTGGGCCGGCATGCCCGACAGGTTGACCACCAGCGTGTCGCCGCTGTTGAGACGCCCGCCCCGGCCCATGATGAACACCCCGCTCTCCGTCGGCGTGTCCTGGATCGCGGTGAGCTGCGCCGACGCCATCTTCATGTCGCCGATCTTCTCGGCGGCGACAAACAGCTCCGCGAGCGCCGCCGGCCACGTCTGCCTCAGTTCCAGGCTTGCTCCCGCGTTGGGCAGCGAGAAACCCACGTGGGCGACGAGCGTGCCGGGCGGAAAGGGACCGGTAATCGTCAGGCGATCGCCGAGCACGCTGGCCTGGGGCGACGACCCCTGGAGCATCGAAGCGCCCGCCGCGCCGGTGGGCAGTTGGACGATCAACGGGCCGCCGATGTCGATCGGGGTCCGCGCGTTGTTGACGACGTCGAGCAAGTAGAAGAGCGTCAGGACGTCGTCCTGGAACTCGACGATGATGCGCGACTCGGCGCCGAACTCGACCAGCCCGGGCCGCGCGGGCTCGCGCGCCGCGGCCTCGGCCGCGGCCTTCTCTTTCGCGGCGGCCTGACGCAGGCCGGCGATGAGCGCCACGCGGATGCCGCCCTTGGCCGGAACGGGAAACTCCTGTGAGGTCAGCACCTCCCCGTCGACGCTCGTCGTCGCCTGGACCAGCGTGCCGGGAGCCAGCCCGTCGAACTGCGCGCGGCCCTGCGCGTCGGTGGTGGCGGTGCGGCTGGCGCCGCCAACGCGGAGCGCGACGGTCTGGCCGCTGATGTTGTTGCCCATCTGCTCGCGGACCACGCGCACGGTCACGGTCCCGTCCGGAAGCTCGGGCGCCGGCAGCGGTGTTCCGGACATCGCGGTTGGATCGGGCATCGCCACCTGCGCGAACGCCGGCGCCGCCAATAACACAATCGCCAGGATGCGAAGAATCACAACCTGGCTCCGCAATTCTTACAGAACTTCGCGTCGGGATCGTTCTTCGTGCCGCATTCGCAACCGGACAAACCTAGAGGTTGGTCCCCACTTTCAGACAGTCTTCGCTCAACCTCCCGCTCGATCGCTTCGCGATACCCGCCGCCGGCATCAAGCTGCCGGATCAGCCCTACGGCGCGGCGGCGCAGGCGCCCGGACATCTCGTCGAAGTCGGCTTGGGACATCTTCCCCATCGCAAAGTCGAACTCGAGCTCCTTCAGCGATCGCAGCACCAGCGCCTTCTCGCGCTCCAGCGCGATGCGCGTGCGGCCGCCAATCAGCGAGGGCGCATCGGCTTCGGCCGACACCAGGGGCAGGAGCAGGCGGTAGGCACCCAGGCCCACGAAGCTCACGGCGACCACCGTCAGGCTGAGGATGATGATGTTGGCCGGCGCCTGCCCGGTGGCGACGATCACCGTTCCCGTCGCCGCCAGCATGCCGGCCAGCAGAAAGAACTGCC
>MELE01000130.1:0-19874 GCA_001768615.1 Acidobacteria bacterium RIFCSPLOWO2_12_FULL_67_14b
AAGATGGCCGCCATATAGACGACCACGGGGCCCCACAGCAACAGCGAAGACGCCGGGTTCATTTTTCCCGCGGCGTCAGGCGAAGAATGAATCCGGCGTCATAGCGGGAACACGCGCATGACCCAGCCGAGCGCCAGCCCCGCGCCGACAAACCCGGCGAGCAGCGTGAGGCCGAGGCGCACCTGTTCGCCCGCCGTGTCCTTCGCGATCGTCGCGAAGACCGTGGCCAGGAAAAACGCGAAGAGCACCATGACGGCGAAGTGGCTCGTCATTTCCGCCCGAGCCTCACGTCGTAGGCATCGATCACTACGAGCATGTTGAGGAGCCCCGAGACGATCAGGAAGGCGTTGCCATACTCGTAGGAAGCGGCCGTCACCACACCCTTCCCCAGGTCCAGCGCCGAGCTGATGAAGTACGGCAGGCCCATGCCAAGATTGGCGAGCGCCGCCAGGCCCACGAGCGGATCGGAGAAGGCGAAGGGCGGGAGCCGGCCGTCGAGCCAGAGGCCGATCCCGAACATGACCGGCAAGGCAATCAGGAAGATGAGCCCTTTTTGCCGCCGTCCTTGCATCAGGTGACCAGCGCCGGGCACGAGCCACGACACGATGCAGACGACCGCAGGAGGCACGGGAGCGAGTTTACCTCAGGTCCTTTGCGACGGCGGCGGCCAGCAACGCGCCGGCGGTCGCGCCAAGCGGCACGCCGAGCAGCGCCCGCGTCACGTTGCCGCCATCCCACCATCCGGCCGCCGCCGTGACCACCGACAGCGCCGTGGGCACGGCAGCGGCGGCCAGCACTACGAGCGCGGCGCGGGGCGCAACGCGCCAGTCGCGTCCATGCCTCCATCTCGCCACGGCCCAGCCGGTCAGACCGACTACCGCGCTGGCGTACAAGCCTGTGCACCGCGCGCAAACCGGGTACTGCCAGGCGCCCCAGAAGAACGACCGCTCGGGCAACTGATGACAGACGATTCCGCCGGCCGTGTACGCAAAAACCGCAAAAACGGTGAGGATTTCGTGCAATCTGGCTCCCTTTTTATCATCGTTCGACAGGTCCCGGCCGATCCTTGTGAAACTTGGAACTTGCCAAATGCCCCGTCGTCTAACACCATTTGAAGACTGAACACTGTTCATTATGGGAACCAAAGAACGCCAGGACCGCGAACGGCAGGCCGTCACGGACTCGATCCTCGACGCGGCCCGCGAGCTCTTCCTTGTCGAGGGCTACACCAACGTCTCGATTCGCAAGATCGCCGAGCGCGTCGAGTACAGCCCCGCCGCCATCTACAGCTACTACGCCAGCAAGGACGACATCTTCCTCGCGCTGGCCAACGAGGGCTTTCACCGGCTCGACGCCAGCGTGACGGCCGCGATGGTCCCGGACGGTGATCCGCTGGAGAACGTCCGCGCCTGCTGGTGGGCCTTTTACGAATTCTCGAAGGACCAGCCGGAGTACTTCCTCCTCATGTTCGTGGATCGCACCGTGCCGCGGATCACGCAGGAATGGGAAGGCTTCGAGTTCCTGCAGGAGATGCTGGCCCACGCCGTGGCGGCCATCCAGCGGGCCATCGATGCCGGCGCCCTGCCCTCGTCGCTCAGCCCGAACGTGGCGATGCACATGCTGTGGGCCGGGCTGATCGGTCCGGCGGTGGTCGGCATCCGCCATCGCCTGGCGTCCGGCGAAGACTACGACGCGCTCGCGCGCGACGTACTCAACGCCACTATTGCCGGCCTCCAGGCCGGCGTGAACACCACGTTCGTTTCGTGCAAGTGCGCTGATGAAGGAGTCGCGGGGGCCCCGGTTCCCGTTGGAGTGCGTCGTCATGAGTCGTAATCGTCCCCACATCCTGTTGTCGTCGGTGTTGGTCACCTCGTCTTTGCTCCTGGCCGGCTGCGGGGAGTCGCCGACCACGGCGCAAGCGGAGTCGGCGGAGCCCGCCGCGGCGATCATCGACGTGCCCGTGGTCTCGGCCACGATCGGCGCCATCGAATCGTCGCTCGAAATCTCAGGCACCCTCGCACCGCGCAGCCGCGTGGCCGTGAAGCCGAAGCTGCCCGGCATGATCGAGCGGGTGCTCGTCGACATCGGCGACGCCGTCACGATGGGCCAGACCATCGCGACGATCGACCGCCGCGAGATCGACGCGCAGGCGGACGCGGCGGTGGCCGCGGTGGCCGTGGCCACGGCGGCCCTCGAAAACGCCGAGGCCTCGCTCGCCAATGCGGTGCTCGAGCACGACCGCGCGAAGAACCTGTTCGAGAAGGGCGCGCTGCCCCGCCAGCGCCTCGACGGCGCCCAGACCGCGCATCGCTCCTCCGTGGCGCAGCGCGACCTGGCGGCGGCGAATCTGGCGCAATCGGAAGCCGCGCTGCGGCGCGCGCGCGAGGTGCAGAGCAACGCCACCATCGCGTCGCCGGTCACCGGCTACGTGGTGGAGCGCAACTACGACGCCGGCGCCATGCCGGGCGATTTGCCGATCGTGGTCGTGGCCGACATGCGCGAGATGAAGCTGGAGGCGGGGGTCTCGGAGCTCGAAGCCGGACGGCTGCGCGTGGGGCTCAAGGCCCGCGTGTCGGTGCAGGCCAAGCCCGGCGAATCGTTCGCGGGCGAGTTGGCCGCCATCGCGCCCGAAGTCGACGAGCGCAACCGCCACTTCAAGGTGGACGTGCGGGTCGCCAATAGCTCGCGCGCGTTGCTGTCGGGGATGTACGCCACCGCGCGAATCATCGAAGCGACCACGGCCAACGCGGTGCTCGTCCCGAAGGAAGCCGTGCTTACGAAGGACGGCAAGCGCGTGGTGCAGAAGGTCCAGGGGGATGTCGTGTCGACGGTGGACGTCGTCGAAGGGCTCTCGGACGGGGTGCGCGTGCAGATCACCAAGGGGCTGGCCGCGGGCGACACGGTCGTGGCCGATTCCCGCCGGCAGATTGCGGCCGGCACCCGGGTCCGCGGCATCGCCGCGAGCCGATAACTGAGGGCTGAAGGCTGAAGGCTGAAAGCTGAGAGCTGAGAGCTGAGAGCTGATTATGTGGATCTCTGACACCTCCATCAAACGGCCCGTCTTCGCGACGATGGTCATCCTGAGCTTCGTCGTGCTGGGCGCGGTGTCGATGACGCGCCTCGGCATCGACCTCTTCCCCGAGGTGAACTTCCCGTTCATCAACGTGACGGTGGTCTATCCCGGCGCCGGCCCCGAGGAGGTCGAGACGCTGGTCACGCGGCCGATCGAAGACGCGGTGGCGGGCATCAACGGCGTCAAGCGCGTGGTCTCGACGTCGACGGAAGGGTTCTCGCGGGTCGGCGTCGAGCTGCGCCTGGAAATTGATCCGCAGGCGGCGGCCGCCGAGGTCCGCGAGAAAGTGGCGGCCATCCGCGAGCGGCTTCCCGAGCAGATCAAGGACCCGACGATTCAGCGCTTCGACGTCACCGCCCTGCCGATCGCGGTCTACGCCGTGGGATCGACGCAGCCCTCCGACGTCACGCGGCGGCTGGTCGAAGACGACATCAAGCCACTGCTCGGCCAGATCGACGGCGTCGCTGCCGTCGACGTGAACGGCGGCGAGGTGCGCGAGCTCCAGGTGAACCTGGATCCGCGCCGGCTCGAGGCCCTGAACCTCGCCCTCACCGAGGTGGCGGCGAAGCTGGCGGCCGACAACCTCGACGTGCCCGGCGGGCAGGTCAAGCGCGATGGCACGGCCGTGTCGCTGCGCACGCAGGGCCAGTACGACAGCGCGGCGGAGATCGAGAACGTCATCCTGCGCTCCACCGGCGGATCGACGGTGCGCGTCAAGGACGTCGCCACGGTGGTCGACGGCTACGAAGATCGCACCTCGACGACGCGGCTCGACGGCGCCGACGCCGTGTCGTTCTCGGTTCGCAAGCAGTCGGGCGCAAATACGGTGGACGTGCAGGAGCAGGTCGACGCCGCGCTCGCCAGGCTCGGGCCGGCCTTTCCGCGGCTGCAGATCAAGACCGTGCACACCGACGCCGAGGGCATCAAGGAGAACGTCAACGAGGTCCGCTGGACGATCATCTTCGGCGGCATCATGGCGGTGCTGGTGATCTTCGTCTTCATGCGCGACTGGCGCTCGACGTTGATCACGGCGCTGGCGCTGCCGACGTCGGTGATCGCGACCTTCTTCTTCATGTATGTGATCGGCTTCACCATCAACATGATGACGCTGATGGCGCTGTCGCTCGTCATCGGCATCCTGATCGACGACGCGGTGGTGGTGCGCGAAAGCATCTTCCGCCACATGGAACACGGCGAGGATCCGGTGACGGCGGCCCGCAACGGCACCTCCGAAATCGGCTTGGCCGTGATGGCCACGACGTTCACGATTCTCGCGGTGTTCCTCCCCGTGGGCTTCATGACCGGCATCGTCGGCCAGTTCTTCAAGTCGTTCGCGCTGACGATCGCGTTCGCGGTGTCGATCTCGCTGCTGGTGGCGTTCACGCTCGACCCGATGCTGTCGTCGCGCTTCGTCCGGTTCATTCCCCTCGAAGAGCGCATGCGGACCCGGACCGGCCGTTTCCTCGAACGTGTCGGCCGGTTCTACGACCGGATCGACCGGCAATATCACCGCCTGCTGGGCTGGGCCATCCGGCACCCGTGGAAGATCGTGGCCACGGCGACGGTCGTGTTCTTTGCCAGCATGTCAACGCTCTCGGTGATCGGCACCGAGTTCGTGCCGGCGGAAGACCGCGGCGAGTTCATGGTCAACATCGAGGTGCCTCCGGGCACGTCGTTCGAGCGGTCGGTGGCCTACGCCGAACAGGTGGAGGCGACGGTGAAGGCGATGCCGGAGGTGCGGCAGATCTTCACGACGGTCGGCGCCGAGGGCAGTCCGCTGAAGACGCAGCTGCGCGTGAAGGCCGGCAAGCGGCAGGAGCGCGAGCGCGGCCTGCCGGCGCTGAAGCAGGACATGCGCGGCCGCCTGAAGGCGATCCCGATGCTGAAGATGACGGTCGCCGATCCCGAGTTCCTGCAGGGTTCGCCGACGCAAGCGCCGCTGAGCGTGTTCGTGCGCGGCGACGACCTGGAGGCGCTCCAGCGCATCAACGAAGAGGTGGTCGCGAGAGTGAAGGCGGTGCCGGGCGCGGTGGACGTCGACAGCTCGCTCGAAACCGGCCAGCCCGAGATGGCGGCGCGGGTGAACCGGGAGCTCGCCGCCGACCTCGGCTTCGACGTCAGCTCGGTGGCGATGCAGCTGCGCGGCATGGTCGAAGGCATCGTGCCGACGCGGTTGCGCGAAGGCGACAAGGAGTACGACATTCGCGTGCGGCTGGCGCCGGAATTTCGCAACGACTTCGAGGCGATCGCGCGCACGCCGCTGTATTCGCCGACCGGCGCCGTGGTCCGGGCGCGCGACATCGTGCGGCTGGAACCCGAAGTCGGGCCGGCCAACATCGACCGCGAACAGCGGCGGCGCCAGGCCAAGATCGACATCGAGCTGACGGACCGGTCGCTCGGCGACGTCACCAACGACGTGGCCCGGGTGATGGCAGGCATTGCGCTGCCCGCGAACTTCGAGTGGGGCTTCGCCGGCGACGTCGAGATGATGCAGGAGGCCGCGGCGGCGATGGGCCTGGCGCTGATGCTCGCCGTGGCGTTCATCTACATCGTGCTGGCGTCGCAGTTCGAGTCGTTCCTCGAGCCGTTCCTGATCATGATCTCGCTGCCGCTCGCCCTCGTGGGCGCGCTGCTGGCGATCCTGCTGACCGGGAAGAACCTCGGCATGCCGGCCATGATCGGCGTCGTCATGCTGATGGGCCTGGTGACGAAGAACGCGATCCTGCTCGTCGACCTGACCAACCAGTACGTGCGCGAGGGCCTGGGCGTGACCGAGGCGATCCTCAAGGCCGGCCCGGTCCGGCTGCGCCCGATTCTGATGACGACCATCGCGATGATCCTCGGCATGCTGCCGTCGGCGATGAGTCGGGGGGAAGGCAGCGACTTCCGCGCGCCGATCTCGATCGCCACGATCGGCGGGCTGATCACCTCGACGCTGCTGACACTGGTGGTCGTGCCGGTCGCCTACCTCCTGCTGGCACGGATCGTCGAGCGGGTGAAGGCGTGGCGCGCCGAGCCGTCGGCGCGCGTGCCACAGGCCGTGCGGGTGGCAGGGGTGATCCTGCTGGTCGCCATCGTCGGCTGGCTGCTGTCGGCGACGCGCGCCCTCGCGCAAACGGCGCCGGCCGTGCTGACCTTCGATCAGGCGCTCGAACGGGCGCTCACCGCCAACGAGGGGCTCAAGGTCGCCAAGGAGCGCGTCGTCGAAACCCAGGCGCGGGTGCAGGAGGCGAGGACCACCTTCCTGCCGCAGGTGAACCTCGGGTTCAACTACACGCCGTCGCAGCGCTTCCCGGTGATCCGCGTGCCGGCGGGCGTCTTCGGCCCCGAGGAGCAGACCTTCCAGGCCGCGTTCAGCCGCGAGAACAACATGCAGTTGTTCATCAACCAGCCGATTTACACGGGCGGGCGGTTGAACCACGCCTACGGCATCACGACCTCGTCGCTCGACGCGTCAAAGCTCGAGCTGGCGCGCACGCGCCAGGAGATCGAGTACCGGGTCGTCGAGACGTTCTATGCGGCGCTGATGAACGAGCGCGGCGTGGTTGTGGCCGACGAGCAGGTCCAGCTCTCCCAGAAGCAGCTCGAGCTGGCCCGGGCGCGGTTTGAATCCGGCACGGTGGCGCGGCTCGACGTGCTGCAGGCGGAAGTCGAGCTCGCCAACGCCCGGGCCCGGCGCATCCAGGCGAAGGCGCAGGTCGACACGTCGCTGCAGGCGCTGCGCAGCGTGCTGGCGATGCCGCAATCGCAGGCCGTCCGCCTCGAGGGGTCGCTCGACGAGCCGGTCGTGGGGCACGCCCGCGCGCAGCTCGACGACGAGCTGCCGTTGCGGCCCGACCTGCAGGCGTTCTCGGCGCGCCGCCACGCGGCGGAGTACGCCTCGAACCTGGCGCAGAGCGAGTGGAAGCCGAGCCTGTCGTTCACCGGCAACATGCAGTACCAGCAGGATTCGCTGTCGAGCCTGCTCAGCCGCGACAACCAGAGCTATGCCTTCGGGCTGAGCCTGAACGTGCCGCTGTTTGCGGCCCCCGGCGCGGCCGCCCGCCGGAGCATTGCCCAGTCGCAGATGCGGCAGGCCGAGCACGGGCTTCGCTACGCCACCGACAACGCGCGCCTGGAGCTCGAGTCGGCCTGGACGGCGCTCGAGTCGTCGACCGAGGTGGTGACGACTCAGGAAAAGGCGCTGGAGCTGGCCCGCGAAAGTGTGGCCATCGCGCAGGTTTCGTATGAGAATGGCGTCATCACGTCGGCCGAGCTCAACGACGCGCAGGTCCGCCTGCTGCAGACCGAGTGGTTGTTGATGCAGGCCAAGTACGCGAGGATTACGGCCGCGGCTCGCGCCAAGGTCGCCGCCGGCATTTCGTCGTAGGCTGCACGCCGACATCGCTGCCCTTCTTCGAGGCGCCCTCACCCGGGGGGCGCCTCTTTCTTTGTCGGCGGCGCCCCGGCCTGATCAGCGCTGCGGCTTCTCCATCCGGATCGCGCTCAGCGTTTCCTTGGTCGGCGGCAGCTCGTCCTGCCCGGCCGGGAAGTTGTTGAGCTTGAGCAGATAGGCGATGACGTCAGCGTACTCCTGCGGCTTGAGGCTGCCGGGATTGTCTTCCGGCATCGTATCGCTGATCACGTCGAACATCTCCCACAGCGGCTTGCCGGCGAAGCTCGTATAGAACAGGTCGTCGGTGAACCGGTTCGGCGCGTGACAGCTCGCGCACGTGCTGCGGAACGCGGTTTCGCCCCGATCCGCCTGCGCGGCGGTATAAACGCCCGCCGTCACCGACTTGTCCTGCGCCGACAGCGCGGCGGCGCCCGTCGCCACCGTCAATCCCACTCCGCACGCGATGATGCCAATCCGAATCATGGTCTAGGCCTGCAGCTTTCCGAAGTGTTCCTCGTACCGATCCGAGAACTCCTGCCAAGTATAGGCATGCGAGGTCCCACCCAGGTGCTCGAGGGCGTAGGTGGCGGCCACGCTTCCGAGCTGTGCGCAGACCGTGTAGGTCGCGCCCATCGCCAGGCCCTTCATGAAGCCGCCGCGAAACGCGTCGCCGACCCCGGTCGGGTCGGCAATGCGGTGAGGCACGACAGCCGGGACATCGGTCGACCGGCCCGGCGTGAAGACCGTGCAGCCGTGCTCGCCCCTGGTGACCACGAGCACGGGCACGTGCGCGAGGATCTCGGCCTCGCCCATGCCGGTCTTCTGGCGCAGCAACTCGAACTCGTAGTCGTTGACGATCACCATGAACGCGCCGGTGACGCCGGCGGCCAGCTGGTCGCCGTCCATCCGCGTGCACTGCTGGCCGGGGTCCCAGATGTACTTCAGGCCGAGGACGTCGCACTCCTGCGCGTACTGCACCATCGCCTCGGGATCGTTCGGCGAAATGATCACGAGGGCATCGTCTTTCGCGGCCGTCACCGTGCGGAACGACAACTCCGCCGCGTTGGCCATCGCCCCGGTGTAGAACGACGCGATCTGGTTGTTGGCTTCGTCGGTGCTGCAGAAGAACGACGCGCAGAACTTCCCGTCCACGACCTTCACCAGCGAGGTGTCGATGCCGGCCGCATCGAGCCACGTCTTGTAGTCGCCGTAGTCCTGCCCGGCGGTCGCCATCAGGAACGGGCGCTCGCCGAGCAGCGCCAGCGTATAGGCGATGTTCGGCCCGCACCCGCCGCGCCGCTTGTCCATGCTGTCGACGAGAAAGCTGAGCGAGACCCGATGCATGTGCTCCGGCAGGAAGTGCGACGTGAACTTGCCGGGAAACGACATCAGGTAATCGAACGCGATCGATCCGGTCACAATCAGCTTCATTTGATGTACTTCCCGATGATGGGCGCGAGATCACGCTTGATCCGCTCCGGAATGGTGTCGGGCCTGGTGATGATGGCCGTGGCGAGGGCGCTGTGCGCCGGGTCCCGGCGCTCGACGTCGAGCCGCTCGACCGCCAGGGCAATCACCTGCTGCGCCATCTGCGCGTTCGCGGTCAGGTTGTTGATGATCATCTCGACCGTCACCGCGTCGTGATCCGGATGCCAGCAGTCGTAATCGGTGACCAGCGCCATCGTCGAATAGGCGATCTCGGCCTCGCGGGCGAGCTTGGCTTCCTGGAGATTCGTCATGCCGATGATGTCGGCGCCCGACGCGCGATAGAGCTTCGACTCGGCCAGCGTCGAGAACTGCGGGCCCTCCATACACACGTAGGTGCCGCCGCGGTGGACGCGGGCGCCGGCCTCCTCCGCGCACGCCGCCGCCAGCGCGCTCAGCTCGAGGCACAGGGGATGCGCGAAGCCGACGTGGGCGACGATGCCGTCGCCGAAGAACGTGCTGACGCGGCCGCGCGTGCGATCGATGAACTGATCGGGAAACACCAGGTCCATCGGCCGGTACTGCTCCTGCAGGCTGCCGACCGCGCTCGCCGACAGGATCCACTCGACGCCGAGCATCTTCATCCCGAAGATGTTGGCCCGGTAGTTCAGCTCGGTTGGCGTGAACCGATGACCTTCGCCATGCCGCGACAAAAACGCCACGCGCTTGCCTCGAAGCGTCGCCAGGATGTACGGCCCGGACGGATCGCCGAACGGCGTCGTCAACACTTTCTCTTCGCGGTCGGCGAGTTCGGCCATGTCGTAGAGGCCGCTCCCGCCGATGATTCCAATACGTACAGGCATTTCTTGTCTCCGTCGCTTCAGCCTTCAGCTATCAGCTTTCAGCTATCAGCTATCAGCCTTCAAATCACGCGCTCGACCGAGCGCTTGACGTCCTTCTCCCGCAGATAGCCGGCCGCCATCGATGGATCGTGTTCGAAGAAGATCAGGTATTCACCGGTGATGGCCTCGCGCGCGAACGCGCGCTTGAACGCCAGCGTGTCCATCGGATACAGGTCGTAACCCATCAGCCAGGCGTCGGGCGCGTGCACCGAGGTCGGGTACATGTCCGCGGTGAACACCGCCGTGCGGCCCGATGACGCGATCATCACCACCTGGTGATGCCGGGTGTGCCCGCCGGATCGGCGGAACCTCACGCCCGGCATGATCTCCGCCTCGTCGTCCACCAGCGTCATGACGCCGGCATCCATCAGCGGCACGAAGTTCTCCTGCAGGTAGCTGGCCCGGTTCCGCTCGTGCGGGTGCGTGGCATCTTCCCACTCCGCGCGGTGGGCGACGTACTTCGCCTTGGGAAACCGCGGCACGACCTTCCCGTCCGGCCCGAACTTCGTGAACCCGCCCACGTGATCGAAATGCAGATGGCTGGCGAGCACGACGTCGATGTCGTCGGCCGACAGCCCCGCCTCAGCCAGCGAGTGGTCGAGGTGATACCGGCGATCGAGCTTGTAGATCTGGGCGCTCTTCGCGTCCATCTTGTCGCCGCAGCCGGCGTCGATCAGCAGCGTCGTGCGGCCGTCGCGGACGATCAGCGGCCGCATGCCCAGGGGAATCCGGTTGGCGTCGTCCGGCGGCAGCCGCTTTTCCCACAACGGGCGCGGCACGACGCCGAACATGGCGCCGCCATCGAGCCAGAAAAAGCCGTCGGACAGCGACAGCAGCTCGAGGCTGCCCAGCGTGTGCCTGCCGACGGTCGTGAAGAGGGGGACCGCGGGGGCAGGCTGCTTGAGCTCGACCAGCACCCCGTGCGCCGCCGACGGATGGATGAACGCCACCATCGAGCCCTCCGCGCCGGGACGCGGCCGGTCGTCGATCAACCGGATGCCGCGCGCCTTCAGGTGCGCCAGCGCGGCTTCGAGGTCTTCGACCCGTAGCGCGACGTGGTGAATGCCCGGACCGCGCTTGTCGAGATACTTCGCGATCGGCGAGTCGGGCGCCGTCGCCTCGAGCAACTCGAGCGACGAGGTGCCGGTCGAGAGGAAGTGCGCGCGCACCTTTTGCGACACGATCTCCTCGCTGGCCTCCACGTGCAGGCCCAGCTCGTCCCGGAAGAACGCCAGGGACGCAGGCAGATCGCTCACGGCGATCCCGACGTGATCGAGGATGGCCTTCATCGGCGTTCGGCTCTCAGCTTTCGGCTCTCAGCTTTCGGCTTCAGAGCCCGCGATAGAATATCCGAGGCCGCCGTGTGCGGGTCCACTTCCCGCGCGGCGATCCTCGACACCAGGGCGTCGAATTCGCCCGGGCCCAGCAGACCCTTCTCGACGTGCTCCATGAATTGATGGACCAGCAGGTCGCGCAGCCGGAACTCGTTACGGGCCTTCAAGCGGCGCTCCCGGCTGGTCCGGCTGGAACCGGCCGCCACCTGGCTTGAATGCGCGCGGAAACGCCGGACCGTGTCCCACAACTCGGCAACGCCGTCGCCGGTGGTGGCTTCGGTCTTGACGATCGGCGGCCGCCACTCGCCTTCCGCGAACGTCTGCAGCGCCAGGTTCGACTCGATGGACGTGACCATCCGGTCGGCGCCTTCCCGATCGGACTTGTTGACGACGAAGATATCGGCGATCTCCATAATGCCGGCCTTGAGCGCCTGCACGTCGTCGCCGGTTCCCGGCACCAGCACGACGATCGAGACGTCGGCGGTGCGGACGATGTCGACCTCGTCCTGGCCCACGCCGACGGTCTCGATCATCACCACGCTCTTGCCGGCGGCGTCGAGCACGAGGGCCGCATCGCCGGTGGCGCGCGCCAGGCCGCCCATGTGGCCGCGCGTGGCCATGCTGCGAATGAAGACATCCGGGTCCTGCGCGTGGGCCTGCATGCGCAGCCGATCGCCGAGGATGGCGCCCCCCGTGAACGGGCTCGTGGGATCGACGGCAATCACGCCGAGGGTGTCGCCGCCCTTCCGCACCTCGGTGGTCAGCCGATCGACCAGGGTGCTCTTGCCGGCGCCGGGAGGGCCGGTGACGCCCACCAGATAGGTGCGGCCGGTATGGGGAAACAGGTCGCGCACCAGCGCCGCCGCGCCCGGCGCCTCGTCTTCGATCAGGGAGATGGCGCGCGCCATCGCCCGCACGTCGCCGGACCGAACGCGCTCGGCCAGAGCAGGGGGCGTGGTCACGTCAGGCGGCCAGCAGCTGCCGGGCGATCACGAGCCGCTGCACTTCGCTCGTGCCCTCGCCGATGGTCGCCAGCTTGACGTCCCGGAAGTACTTCTCGGCGGGGTAGTCCTTCACGAACCCGTAGCCGCCGTGCATCTGGACGCAGTCTTCGGACATGCGGACCGCGATCTCGCTGGCGAAGAGCTTCGCCATCGCGGACTCGAGCGTCATGCGGCGGCCCTGGTCCTTGAGCCAGGCCGCACGATACGTCAGCAGGCGCGCCGCCTCCACGTGTGCCTCGTGCATCGTCAGCCGCTCCTGGATCGACGGGAAGCTGGCGATGGTCCGGCCAAACTGCTTGCGCTGCGCGGTGTAGCCGCGGGCCGCTTCGAAGGCCCCCTGGGCCAGGCCCACGGCCAGGGCCGCGATGCCGATGCGTCCGGCATCGAGCACCTGCAGCGTCTGGATGAAGCCCTGGCCTTCTTCGCCAATCAAATGGGATGCGGGAATGCGGCAGTTCTGGAAAATGACCTCTGAGGTCTCGCTGGCCCGCATGCCGAGCTTGTCTTCCTTCTTTCCGGCCGCCAGGCCGGGTGTGCCCCGCTCGACGATGAACGCCGAGATACCCTTGCTGCCCTTGGCCCGATCGGTCACCGCCATCACGACCATGGTGTGCGCCGAGGTGCCGTGGGTGATGAACGCCTTGGACCCGTTCAGCACCCACTCGCCGCCTTCGCGGACGGCCGTGGTGCGCATCGCCGCCGCGTCGCTCCCCGACCCTGGCTCGGTCAGGCCCCACGCTGCGAGCTTTTCACCCCTGGCCAGCGGCGTCAGGAACGTCCGCTTCTGCTCCGCGGTGGCAAACATCGAGATGTGCGACGCGCCCAGGCCGTTGTGCGCCGCCACCGACAGCGAGACGCTCGGATCGACGCGCGCCAGTTCCTCGATGCAGACGCAGTAGTCGACGCCGCTCATGCCGGCGCCGCCGTACGCGTCGGGAACCTGGATGCCCAGCAGGCCCAACCCCGCCAGCTTCGGCAACAGCTCGACAGGAAAATGCTGCGCGTTGTCCCACTCCATGACGTGGGGACGCATTTCCGTTTCGGCGAACTCGCGGACGCTCTTGCGCAGCAGCTCCTGCTCGTCGGACAGGCGAAAATCCATCACCGTCGATTATATCTCTCCGGGCTCCGGGCTCCGGGCTCCGCCAATCCGTCGCGTAGAGCGGAACTTCAGTTCCGCTAGTAATACACGACGACCCTGAAGTTCCCGGAGTTATCCGTCAGCACATCGTCGTTGACGCCGAGGTAGAGCCGCCCGTTGCCGCGGATGCGCACCGGGCCGGTCTCGTCGCCGATGAAGAAGAAGTCGTTCGAGTTGTTGCCGATCTTACCGATCAACGCAGCGGCGTTCCGGTTCGGCATGGGCCGGCCCGGATTGGGCGGCGAGTTGCGCTCGCCCGCGGCTCCGTCGCGGCGGTCCCGGCCCCAGCGCACCTGGCCTGCGGCCTCGAAGTACACCGTCTGGCCGTTCCGCACGTCGACGCCGGTGTCGTTCCAGGCCACGTCGGCCGACACGATCACCTGGCGCTCGCGCATGCCCGGAGGACGCGTGGCGTTGTCGGAGCTGCTGTCGGTACGCCGGTTGTCGAATTCGATGCGGACGACCTCGTCACGATCGAAGCGAAGGCTTCGCGTACCGCCAAAGGTCCGGCGTTCTTCGAACTCGATGGTGCCGTTCCTGAAGGCGATGAGCTCGCCCTGCACCCGGGAGCCGTCCCGCAAGATCAGGGTGTCGGCTTGCAGGCTGACGGGCAGCGCCAGTACCAGGGCCACGCGCGCGATCCAGCGTTGGGGAACCATCTGTAACCTCCTCCGGACAGTCTTTCGAGACTGACCTCAGCCACTGCGAATTTCGTGCCCCTTCGCCCTGGCGTCTCTCTTGCGGGTGAATCGTGGGATCATAACACCGGAGGCGGCATGACACCCGTTGCACGAAACCGCGCACCCGCGCCCGTGATCGCTCTGGCCATTCTGCTGTTGGCGAGCAGCGCCCGTCCGGCGGCCGCCGATGTCACGGCCTTCCTCGGCCTGTCCCCAACCCCCGAGCGGCACATCGCCCGGGGATTCAGCGGCGGCGTGTCGCTCGTCATCATCGGGTTCGAGTTCGAGTTCAGCGACCTGGTCGAAGACACCACCGACGCGCTCCCCGGGCTGAAGACCTACTCGGGCAATGTCTTTGTGCAGACACCCGTCGAGGTCAAGGGGACGCAGTTCTACGCCACGGCGGGCGGCGGCGGCTATCGGGAAACGCTGGGCGGGGCGCAGGAAACGCACGTCGGCGTGAATCTGGGCGGCGGCGCGAAGATCCGGCTCGTCGGGCCGTTGCGCGTGCGCCTGGACTACCGCGTGTTCAAGCTGCAGGGATCGCCGTTGAACGAAACCTATCAACGGTTCTACGTCGGCGGGAATCTCGCCTTCTAGCGTCCACCGGGCTTTTTGGGCGCGGCGGGGGGCAACGGGGCCACGGTCATGTTGGCGAACTCAGTGAGACTGAGTTTGCTCGGCGCGCCGGCGATCGATTCCTGGTACTTCGACAGCAGTTCGGGGGCGAGGTCCTTCACCAGCGCATCGAGCAGCAGCGAAGGCCTGTAGTCGAACCCCGGAATGGCCGGCAGCAGCAGGTGGACGTAGAGCACGTTGCCCTTCGCATCCGTTTCGGCCGCCTTGAACACGCGCCATCCCTGGGCTGCCGACCGGCGCGCCGGGTCCGTGTCTTTCGCCAGCATCTCCTGCAGCGTGCGAACCGCCTGCTCGTACTCGGCGGTTAAGGCGGGCTTGACTGCAATCAGGATCACACCGGCATCGGTGACAAACGCCGACGTCGCCGGGTCGACCGGCGCGGACTGATTGGTGGAGGACTGGGACGCCCCCGCGGACGGCAGAGGGGCAAGGAGCACTGCGAGGGCGACGGCCCCGAAGCGCGCGCCCCGGGGCCGCCGGCGATCGAAACTCACGGAACCTTGGACAACGAGGCAATCGCGCGACCGGCGAAAGAGTCCTTGTACTTCTGGAACACTTCCTGCACTTCCACCGGGAAGACTTCGGCGATGATCCGCGTCAGATCGTATTCCTGGTCCTTGACGACGGGATCGATGAAGAAGATGTACACGGCCTGGCCGTTCGCCGCCTGCGCCGACTTGAAGATCTTCCACCCGGCGAGCTGCTGTTTACGCTCAGGCTTGTCGCTCTTGCTGAGCGATTCCCTGAGCTTGGCGATGACACTTTCAAACTCCGCCGTCTTGTCGGGCTTGATGAGGAGAGTGATCACCGCCGCATCCCCGTCCAACGTCAAGACAGGTTTAGCCGGCTCCTGAGCCGACGCGACCGTCCCCCCCGCCAGCGTGAACCCCGCCAGCGCCATCCCCGACACGAAGACCTGCAATCGAAGCATTTGATCAGCCCTCCTACGAAAGTTCGCTACTTTACCGTACCGGACGGCCGATGAAAACCGTCATCACATCGTTAGCCAGAAGCATGCCAGACCGGGTGAGGGCCAGGCGCCGGCCCGGCTCGTGAACCAGCAGGCCGGCGGCAACGTACTTCTCCAAGTCTCTTCCGTAATGGTCCCAGATATCAATACCGTGACGACGGTATAGCGAGGCCAGGTCAAGGCCGTCGGCGAGCCGAAGCCCCATGAATAGAGCTTCTTCCAGCCGCTCCTCGGCTTCCAGAACGCGGCGATCGACGCGGGCATCCGTCCCCGAAATCACGCGGTCGACGTAGTCGGCGGTGGCATTGACCTCGCGCCACCGTTCGCCCCTGAACGTCGAATGGGCGCCGGCCCCAAAGCCGAGCCACTCCCCTTCCTGCCAGTATTTGAGGTTGTGACGTGAGCGGCGCGCCGCCGGCCGGGCCACGTTGGAGATTTCGTACTGCTCGAAGCCGGCGCGATCGAGCCGTGACAGGCCCTCCAGATACATCTCGGCCGCGTCATCGTCGGGCGCGACCGACCATCCCGACCGGGCCATTTCATCCTTGAGCGGCGCGTTGGGATAGATCTCGAGCAGGTAGAGCGACGCATGGTCCGGCCCCACCTCGATCAGGGCCTCCACCGATTCGATCCAATCGGCCGGACGCTGCCCCGGCAACCACAGCATCAGGTCGAGGCTGAGGTTGTCGAAGCCCGCCTGCCTCGCCAGCGGGACGACGCGCCGCGCCGTGTCGGCGGAGTGCAGGCGGCCCAGCCGTTTGAGCTCCTCGTCTCGAAACGACTGGACGCCGAAGCTCAGGCGATTGACGCCAGCCTCGCGAAACCCGTCCAACGAGGCCGGCGTGGATGACTCGGGGTTCGCTTCGAGCGTGATCTCGCTGCCGGGCGCGAGGTCGAAGCTCTCCCGGCACGCCCCAATCAGGCGCGCGACTTCGGCCGGCTCGAGCAGGGACGGCGTGCCGCCGCCGAAGAAGATCGTGTCGGCGGCCAGCGCCGGGTCGGCGCTGCGACGGATGTCGGCAATCAGGGCGTCGACATACCGCCGCCTGAGGTCCGGCTCGTGCAGCCCGCGATTGAAGTTGCAGTAGTTACAGATCGCTGCACAAAACGGAACGTGCAGGTAGATCCCAATCGGCGGCACTACTTGCTACCGGCCTTGCCGCCGGACCAATTCAGCTCGTACTGCGTGCCCGAGTCCCGGCTCTTGAGGCGGGCGCGCGCCATGGATTTGGGCCTGGCGTCGGCCGGCAGGTTCTTTGGAGACGCCGGCGAGTTCTTTTCCCAATCCGCAATTTCCCGATCGGTGGCATCGATCCCGACGTCACGATAATCCGGGCCGATGATCTTGACCCAGTGACACATCTCCTTCAGCCGGGATCGTGTTCGTGCGCCCAGCTGATAGATGAAGCTTCGCAAATCGGTATTCGGAAGATCATCGTCAAGATTGCTGGTGAAGATCGTGGCGCGCTTGGCGTTATAACGTGTGTTGACGACCAGTCCCAGCGTTTCCTGCACCCACTCCGAGGACTTCTCCGCGCCCAGGTCATCCAACACCAGCAAGTCAGCATTCAGAACGGGTGCCAGAACGCTCATTTCGGTCTCGTCGACCGAGCGGTTGTAGGTATCGCGGACCAGCCGGAGCAGGTCCCTGGTCTCGAAGAAGTAGCCGCGCGCACCCTTGCTGCGGATCGCCTCCTTCAAGATCCCCACGGCCAAATGGGTCTTGCCCACGCCGTGCGGCCCGTAGAAGAGCAGGCCTCTGTCGACCACGGGGAACGCCGCCACGAAATTGCTGGCGTAGCGAAAGGCCTCGGGCGGCGATGAGCCGTCCTTCAGCTTGAAGGTCGACAGCTCCGCATGGTCATAGCGCTTGGGGATCTTCGCCTCGTCCAGCAGCCGATCGACGACGGCCGATCGCCAGCAGTCGCAGCGCACGAGGCGCTCGACACCGTCGATTTCCACGCTCTTCCAGCGTGTCCCGTGGCAAATCTCGCAGTCCATCGTCTTCGTCTTTGTCGGAGCCCGGAGCCCGGAGCCCGGAATTAGTTTAGATACCCGCGCAAGGCGCTCGGCTGGCGCAGGGCCTGGAGGGCGTCCGCTTCGAGGTGGCGTCCGGCCATGCCCTTGCGTGCTTTTCGGGTCCGGCGGCCGCCGCTTTCCTCCCGCAGGCTGGCGAGCAGGTCATCGTCGGTCGCCGGCGTGGGATGCTCGGTGGCCGACGAGGCCTGGGCGTGTTCGAGCGCGACGCGGATGGCATCGACCTGCCGGCCCGCGACGGCGGCGGCCATCAGGCCGGCCGCACTCGTTTCCGGCGTGCGCGCGGCACCCGCCAGCAGGTGCATGACGGCCTGCCGGATCCACCACAGCGCGGAACTCTGGAAGTTGGTGCCGCAGGACGGGTCGAACCGGCGCGCGGCCTCGATCAATCCGAGGTTGCCCTCGTGGATCAGATCGAGCAGCGGGACGCCAAGGCGGCGGAAGCGCTTGGCGTAGACGACGACGAACCGCAGATTCGATTGCACGAGGCGGCCGAGCGCGTCTTCATCACCGTGTTGCTGGATCTGGCGGCCGAGATGCCGCTCGTCGTCTGGCGTGAGGCTGGGGAAGGTGGCGATCTCGCGAAGGTAAGCGTGCAGCGTGGCAGACTCCGACGCCAACGATTCGAACTTCCTCACCACGAGCGAATCTTACCACCGTTGCCGCGGTCAGGCGCCGCGGGATTTCTTCGCGGGCTCGCTCTTGGAGACCGCGGCATCGGGTCCGGGATGCGCGGCCCGGACCAGATCGGTCGGCGACGCCTTGACGAGCGCGGTACCGAGCCGCTGCTCCCAATCATCCATGCCGCGCGCGAGCTCGCGCTTGACGTATTCCATGAACTCGTTGACCTCGCCCTGCATCTGCTCCATTTTCCGGCGCATGTTGAGGATGATCTCGACGCCCGCGAGGTTCACGCCCAAATCTCGGGTCAATGCCAGAATCGTTTCCAGCTGTTCGAGATCCGCTTCGGAATAGAGGCGCGTATTGCCCTCGGTCCGCGAGGGTTTGAGCAGCCCTTCGCGTTCGTACAGCCGCAAGGTCTGCGGATGGATGTTGTAGCGCTGCGCCACCACGCTGATCATGAAATAGGCCTTGCCCGATCGCTTGGTCATTGCTCCCTGACGCTCTCGCCGTTGATGCGGCCAAACTCGCGCAGCAGTTCCTTGGATCGCTCGCCGAGCACCTTCGGCAGCCGGAGCCGGACATCCACGACCAGATCGCCCCGCTGTCCGGTGCGGGAGACCGCGCCGCGATCGCGCAGCCGGAAGCGCTGCCCCGACTGCGTGCCCGGCGGCACCCGCAAGCGCACCGGGCCGTCGGGCGTCTCGAGGTCGATCTTGGCCCCGAGGCCAGCCTCGTGCACGGCGATCGGCACGGTCATGTGCAGCTCGTCGCCTTCACGTCGATAGACCGGGTGGTCGAGCACGTCGACATCGATGAATAGATCGCCGGGCCTCCCGCCGCGCACGCCGGCGTGCCCCTTGCCGCCGATGCGGACGCGGGCGCCGGCGGCCACGCCGGGCGGAATGCGAACGGTCAGCGTCTCGGACCGGGGCTCCACGCCCTGCCCGCGGCAGGGTCCGCATACTTCCTGCTTGAGGCGGCCCGACCCGCCGCAGGTCGGGCAGTTCTTCGCGAACACCATGTGCCCGCGGACCGATCGCACGGCGCCGGTCCCCTCGCACCCGACACAGCGCGTTTCGGCGACGCGCTGAAAGCCGCTGCCGGCGCACACGCGGCAGGTGTCCTGCCGGGTGACGGTGACCGCGCGCTGCACGCCGTGCCACGCCTCCTCGAACGTGAGCGAGGTCTTGGCGTGGATGTCGGCGCCATGATTGCCGCCGTCGGCCGGATCGCGTCCCGTCCGGCGTGAGAAGACCTCTTCGAACAGCTCGCCGAACGTCGTCGTTCGCTCGGCGTACACCCGGTTCGAGAAATCGAACCCGGTGAATCCGAACGTTCCGGCGTCCTCGTCGGCACCGGGCCCCAACTGGCCGGCGTCGTAGCGCCGGCGCCGGTCGGGATCCATCAAGGTCTCGTACGCATCGAGGACCTGCCGGAAGCGGGCCTCCGCCTCGCGGTCGCCGGGATTGATATCCGGATGCAGCCGACGCGCGAGCCGGCGGTACGCCCGCTTGATCTCGCCCGCCGGCGCCCCTCGCTCCACGCCGAGGACGATGTAGAGGTCCATGGGCAGCCTGCAGCCTTTAGCCTTCAGCCTTCAGCCTTCAGCCTTCAGCACTACTTCTTCTCGTCTTCCACCACTTCGGCGTCGATGACGTCACCGGCGGGCT
>MELE01000130.1:19897-24154 GCA_001768615.1 Acidobacteria bacterium RIFCSPLOWO2_12_FULL_67_14b
CGGCTCATGCCCGGCGTATCCGCGCTTTCGATGGCCTTCCTCAGATCGGCCATCGCCGACTCGATCGCGTTCTTGTCGACGATCGGGATCTTCTCGCCCGCGTCGTTGAGCATCCGCTCCGCCGTGTAGATCGCCTGGTCGGCGCGATTGCGAATCTCGATCTCCTCGCGGCGCTTCTTGTCTTCGTCGGAATGGGCCTCGGCTTCGCGCATCATGCGATCGACTTCGTCCTTGCTCAGGCCGGACGAGGCCGTGATCGTGATCTTCTGTTCCTTCTGCGTCCCGAGGTCCTTCGCCGATACGTTGACGATGCCATTGGCGTCGATGTCGAAGGTCACCTCGATCTGCGGCACGCCGCGCGGCGCCGGCGGCAGGCCGACCAGGTGGAAGCGGCCGAGCGTGCGGTTGTCGCGGGCCAGCGGACGCTCGCCCTGCACGACGTGCACTTCGACGCTCGTCTGGTTGTCGGACGCCGTCGAGAACACCTCGCTCTTGCGCGTCGGGATGGTCGTGTTGCGCTGGATGAGCGGCGTCATGATGCCGCCCATGGTCTCGATGCCCAGCGAGAGTGGCGTCACGTCGAGCAGCAGCAGGTCCTTGACCTCACCGGCGAGCACGCCCGCCTGGATCGCCGCGCCCACCGCCACCACCTCGTCCGGGTTCACACCCTTGTGCGGTTCCTTGCCGAACAGCTCCTTGACGATCGCCTGCACGCGCGGAATGCGCGTCGAGCCGCCCACCAGCACGACCTCGTCGATCTTCGACGGGTCGACGCCCGCGTCGGTGAGCGCGGTCTTGGTGGGGCCGACGGTCTTCTGCAGCAGGTCCTCGACCAGCGACTCGAACTTCGCCCGCGTCAGCTTCATCGCCAGGTGCTTCGGGCCGCTCGCATCCGCGGTGATGAACGGCAGGTTGATCTCGGTCTCCATCACCGTGGAGAGCTCCATCTTGGCCTTCTCCGCCGCCTCGCGCAGGCGTTGCAGCGCCATCCGATCCTTGCCGAGGTCGATGCCGTCGCTCTTGCGGAACTCGTCGATGATCCACTCGATGATGCGCTGATCCAGGTTGTCGCCGCCCAGGTGCGTGTCGCCGTTGGTCGACTTCACCTCGACGACACCCTCGCCGACTTCGAGGATCGAGATGTCGAACGTGCCGCCGCCGAAGTCGTAGACCGCGATGGTCTCGTCCTTCTTCTTGTCGAGGCCGTAGGCCAGCGCCGCCGCCGTCGGCTCGTTGACGATGCGCATGACTTCGAGGCCCGCAATCTGCCCGGATTCCTTGGTGGCCTGGCGCTGCGCGTCGTTGAAGTAGGCCGGCACCGTGATCACCGCCTTGGTGACGGTCTGGCCGAGGTAATCCTCGGCGGCCTGCTTCAGCTTCTGCAGGATCATCGCCGACAACTGCGGCGGCGCCAGCTCCTGCTCGCCGACCTTCACGCGGACGTCGCCGTTGCCCGCGCGCTCGACGCGATACGGCACCATCTTCATTTCCTCGTTCACTTCGTCGAAGCGGCGGCCCATGAACCGCTTGATGGAGAAGATGGTGTTTTCGGGGTTGGTCACCGCCTGGCGTTTGGCGACCTGGCCGACGAGGCGCTCGCCGGCCTTGCTGAAGGCCACCACCGAGGGGGTAATGCGGCTGCCCTCTGCGTTCTGGATAACGGTCGGCTGATCGCCTTCCATCACGGCCACTACCGAATTGGTCGTGCCGAGGTCGATACCGATGATTTTGCTCATGCTCTTAGTATGAAATTTGAGTGAGTCACTGTCAACCTCTTATGGGTATACTGGGATTCAGCCGCCTGCGGAGAGCGACCATGACAGCCACGGGAGTACGGGTAATCGGCGTGCTGGGAATGGTCCTGGCAATGACTCCTGGTGTCGCCGACGCCGCGACCGTCGTCGCGAGGCTCACCCGCGTTGAGGGCGCGGTGACGATTTACCGTACCCACATCCCGTCGCCGGCCGCCGCCGGCGCGATCCTCCATGACGGCGACGAAGTGCGCACCGAGGCCGGCCGCGCCGAGATCACCTTCACCGACGGCAGCGTGCTGCAACTCGACCGCGCCTCGCGCGTCGCGGTCTACGAGCACCAGCGGTTCACCGTCATCGAGGGCCGCGTCGACTTTCGTTCCGCCGCGCAGGCGATGGGCTACCAGGCCCAGACTGATTTCGGCTCCGTGCGCGTGCGGCCTCGGGGCTCGCTCGGCATCCTGGCCGACCGGAGGGGCCGGCAGGCCCTGGTGATCGTCACGACCGGCGAAGCCGACGTCGACAGTCCCTGGGGACGCGCGACGATCTACGCGCGCCAGCTCGCGCTGCTCTCCGGCGCCACGGGCCGCCCGCTGGTGACGCCGTTCACGCCGTCGCGCGGGGACACCTTCGACACCTGGTGCTCGTCTCGCGACCGCGTCGCCGCCGCCACGACGCCAACGCCGAGCCCGCAATACCCATCGCCCTCCGGCGAACCCGGAACCGTGCTCGACATTTATCGTCCGTCGGATCGCGGGCCGTCATCTCTCTTCGTGGCGCCGCAGCTGGTCTGGGGGTTCAGGCGTCAGGCCCCACATCCGGGTCCGCAGCTGCCGCCGCCGGCGCCGCCGCACGCGGCGCCAAAGCCGCCCCCGCCCGAGCGCCGGGACATCGTGATTGAGGCCGCCACGTCCGGGCGCGCATCGCAGCCACGCCCCCGTCCATGAAGATCTCCCTGCGCTACGCGCGGCATGCCGGCGTCGCCGCCCTGTTCGTGGCGGCCGCGTTGCTCGGCACCCTGAGCGGCGTGCTCTTCGCCTACTCCGACGACCTGCCCGCAGTGAGCGCGCTGGACGACTATTCGCCCAACACCATCACGCGCGTGCTCGGCAAGGACGATCAGCTCGTGGGCGAGTTCGCGGTCGAGCGCCGCGTGGTCCTGCACTACAACGACATCCCCGAGCGGCTGCGGCAGGCGATCCTCTCCGCCGAGGACGCCGACTTCTTCTCGCACTTCGGGTTGAGTCCGACCGGCATCATGCGGACGGTGGTCAAGAACGCGCTGGCGGGCCGCAAGGCCGGTGGCGCGAGCACGCTCACGCAGCAGCTCGCCCGCAAGCTGTTCCTCACCGACGAGAAGTCGTGGGAGCGCAAGGTCAAGGAACAACTGCTCGCGCTGCAAATCGAGAAGCGCTACACCAAGCAGGAGATCTTCACCTTCTACGCAAACCAGATGTACTTCGGCCATGGCGCCTACGGCGTCGAGGCCGCGTCGCAGATCTACTTTGGCAAGCGGGCCAAGGACCTGGCGCTCGAGGATGCCGCGCTGATTGCCGGCATCCTTCAGGGCAACGCCCGCCAAAGCCCGTACCTCAACCCGGACGCCGCGCTCCGGCGCCGCAACTACGCGCTCGGGCGGATGGCCGACGAAGGCTACATCTCACGCGCCGACGCCGACGCGGCAATCAAGACGCCGATCGTGACCCGCGGCGATCCGGGGCAGACCCCGACGCTGGCGCCGTACTTTCTCGAGGAGGTCCGCAAGTATCTCGAGGCCCGCTACGGCGCCAAGGCGCTCTACGAGAGCGGCCTCACCGTGCGCACCGCGCTCGACGTCCGCCTGCAGGCCGCGGCCAACGACGCGGTCGATCGCGGCCTGCGCCGCGTCGACAAGCGGCGGGGCTTCCGGCGGCAGCGTCGCAACGTCGTCGCCGAAGGCAGCACGGTCGCCGGGTTCAAGCACGATCGCTGGGCCCGGCGCATGGCCGCGGGCGACATCGTGCCCGCCGTGGTCGAACGGGTCGATGACGCCGGCGCCCACGTGCATTTCGGCGCGATTGGCGCCGTCGTCACGAAGGCCAGCCTGGAGCGATGGCCGCGCAAGCCCTCGTTGAAGGACGTGCTCAAGCCCGGCGACCTGATCGAGGTGGAGATCACGGCCGTCGACGCCGGCGGACAGTTCGCCACGGTGGTGCTGGAGCAGACGCCGCTCGTCGAGGGCGCGCTGGTCGCCATCGACAACCACACCGGGCAGGTCCTGTCGATGGTGGGCGGCTACAGCTTCGCGCGCAGCAAGTTCAACCGCGCCACGCAGGCGTTCCGGCAGATGGGCTCGCCGGTGAAGCCGCTGCTCTACACCGCGGCGATCGATCGCGGGCTGACGCCGACCACGATCCTGGTCGACGAGCCGACGACCTTCGACGCCGGCGCCGGCCAGCCACCCTATCAGCCCGGAAACTACGATCGCAAGTTCCAGGGGACGATGACGCCGCGGCACGCGCTCGAG
>MELE01000131.1 GCA_001768615.1 Acidobacteria bacterium RIFCSPLOWO2_12_FULL_67_14b
GCTTATAAGGCCGAGCGGGAGAAGATTCCACGCTCACAACGACCCGGCCAGAATCCGAAGAGCGAGGGCCGCGCTTCAGATGAGTGACGCGAGTTAGACGGCTCTCGCGTCGGCTGCTATCAGTTGGGTGTAGGTCAAGCGACGGCCCACGATGGCGGTGATGACGGCGGCAAATCGCTGCGCGTCATTCCATGTCCGATTGTTGAAACGAAACGCTTGCTCGTCAAGGTAACGAAACAGATGGAACGGTTCGACGGCAACGTAGGTGCCCATCAGGGCGCGCTTCAAGAGCGACCAGTAGTTCTCAAGGCCGTTCGTGTGGACGTTGCCGCGTGCGTACTCCTCTGCGTGGTCAACGAACTGATGCACGAACAAGTGATTGAGGCTGCTGTACGTCGGCAGAGCGTCGGTGTAGACGTTCGCCCCATGTTCAATGTGTTCCTTCATCTTGCCGACGAGCGCCCAACGCTTCGTGTTCGGCACGATGCGCGTGCGAACCTTGCTCCGGCCCTCGGTGTTCCGCTCCAGCAAGCCCATGACTGCCACCTTACCGTGCCAGCGTCCGGTGTTCGTTCGCTTGCGGCGGTCTTTGTGCATGTTGCGCGCCTTGCCGCCGATGTAGGTTTCGTCCACTTCGACGTCGCCGCCCAGTTTGCCGCCGCCGTGGTTCTCGTCTTCCTGCATGGCGAGACGAATGCGCTGGAGCATGAACCATGCGGTCTTTTGCGTGACGCCGATAGCGCGAGCGATTTCGTGCGAGCTGATGCCGTTCTTCGCGTTGGCGATCATCCACACGCACGGCAACCACTTATCCAGGCCGAGCGCGGAGTCCTCGAAAATCGTGCCGGTCTTGAGGGTGAACTTTCGCTTCGGGTGACGGGTCTTGCACTCCCATCCGTTGCGGGACTGGTCGAAATAGACCGACTCCGACCCGCACTGGGGGCACTTGACCCCGTTCGGCCAGCGCCGGGAAATCATGTATTCCCTGCAGTTTACGGGGATTGAGAAGAACTTGACCGCTTCCAGCAGCGTCCGTGGCGTCTGAGGCATACCCATAATTACGGAGTGTAGCCTATGAAAGTTCCCCCGTCAAGTATATTGATACCCATTTTGTACTTGACCGACCATTTTAGTCGGCAATATGCTCGTTTTGAAAGTTGAGACAGAGTCTCATTTTGTGATGAGTCCGTTCCAGCCTCAGAAGGGCATTCGGTCTTCCATGTGGATTCGCTTCTCGGTTCTTGCGTTGATTCTCGTCGGGTTTGCGCCGCCTTCCGTGTCGGCGCAGGGCACCACGCTTGCGGGCGTCGTCCGCGATGGCAGTGGCGCCGTTGTTCCCGGCAGCACCGTGGTGGTGCGGCACGGCGGCAGTGCGTTTGAGCGTATCGTCGAGAGCGGCCGCGACGGCCGGTTCCTGGTGAGCCCGATCGCCGACGGCGAGTACCTCGTCGAGGTGATCGCGCCGGGGTTTGCGGTGCTGAGCACGACGGTCCGGGTGCCGTCGCCGCAGGCAATCGAGCTGGCGCTCGGCCCCGCGCCCGTGATTGAAGCGGTGCAGATCGTGTCGGCCTCCCGGCAGGATGAGCTGCGCGAGAGCCTCAACACCAACGTCTCGGTGCTGTCGCGCCGCCATATCGAAGAGAGCGGTTCGCAGACGGTGGCCGAGCTGCTGCGCGAGGTGCCCGGCGTGGTGTCGCGCCGCGGATCGGAAACCGCCGGCCCGGCGGGCGAGCAGATCCAGGGCATCGATTCGCGGCAGGTCCTGGTGCTGCTCGACGGCCAGCCGCTGGCGGGCGCGCGGGGCATCAAGCGTGGTGTCATCAATCTCGATCGCCAGTCGGTGGGCCGCCTCGAGCGAATCGAGGTCGTGAAGGGCGCTTCGTCGGCGCTCTACGGATCCGACGCCATCGGCGGCGTCATCAACATCATCACCAGGAATGCCACCGCGCCCGTGGAGACGACCGGCGAGCTGTCGGGCGGGAGCTTCGGCGAGGTGAACGCGGCCGCAGAGCTTGGCGCTCGGCGCGACCGGTTCTCGGGCCTCTTCTCGATCGAGCGCCACCAGAATGACGGCTTCGACCTGACGCCGACCACGTTCGACACGACCGGCGCGCCGTTCGAGCGCGTTGACTTCATGGGGCGCGCGCGGGTGCAGGTCCTCGACACCTTCTCGCTGACGGCGCTCGTGACCGGCTACGACAACCACACCGAGGGCCGCTCGAATGGCGAGCTCGGTCCTCAGGAAGACCGGATCGACGACGCGACGCTCAACGCGAACATCCAGGCCGACTGGCTGCCGCGCCCGTCCACGTCGGTCCAGGCGCGCGTGTATGTCGCGCGCTACGACGAACGCTCGACCGCCAGGCTGGCGCCACCCGCATCGACGCCGCTCGATCCGGGTGAGCTCGACGAGCGCCTGTTGAAGGTGGACGGGTCGGTCTCCCAGGTCATCGGCGCGAACCAGCAACTGCAAGGGGGCGCCGAGTTCTGGCGGGACGAGTACTCCGGGATCAACCGTCTGCGCACCGATGCCGGCGAAGACGCGAGCATCGCGACCGCCTGGCTGCAGCATCGGCTGACGATCGGCGGGCGGCTCACCACCACGCTGGGCGTCCGCGGCGATCACCATTCGGAATTCGGCACCGCCGTGTCGCCGAAGGCCGCCGCGAACGTGCGCATCGCCGGCGGCCTCAGCCTGCGCGCGTCGTACGGCCGTGGGTTCCGCGCGCCCGACATCGGGCAGCTCTACTACCGGTTCCTGAATCCGTCCAGCATCTACCAGGTGATCGGCAATCCGAACCTGCAGCCCGAGTACGCGAACTCGCTGCAGATCGGCGGCGAGTACGCGACGCCCGCCCGCCGCGCGCGCCTCGGCGTCAACGTCTTCCGCAACGATGTGCGGGACCTGATCGAATCGGTCAGCCTCGGGTTCCCCGCCACGCCGGCGCAGGTGCAGCAGATCTTCGAGCGCGAGGGGCTCGATCCGTCGTTTCGCCCCGTCGCGGGCCGGCTGCTTTTTACCTACAAGAACGTCAACGACGCGGTGACGGAGGGCGTCGAGGTTGACGGCGAGTGGGCGGTCCTGACCGGCTTGAGCCTGGCCGGCGCCTACACGTATCTCGACGCCCGTGATGACCTCACGGATCTGCGGCTCACGGGCCGCCACACGCACCAGGGCAACGTCCGTGCGACCTGGCGGCATCATCGCGCGGGTTTCGTCGCGAACCTCCGCGGCATGTTCTACAGCGAGTGGGTCGGCGCGCGCGCGACGGTGAACGGCCGGGCGCAAGACACGATGGCGCCCGGATATGCGCTGTGGGACGTGTACGCGTCGCAGCGGATCCGGCGCGGACTGAGCGCCTTCGCGGCCATCGACAACATCACCGACAACCAGGATCCCAATACCGGACGGCTGTCAGCAACGGGCGCGCCGCTCGCGATTTATCGGCCCGACGTCGGACGCACGGTGCGGTTCGGCGTGCGCTGGTCGTGGGCGAAGTGACATCGGGCGAATGGAGAGAATGAGATGAAGGCATCCATCGGCGTCGTCGCCCTGCTCCTGGCGGGGTTCGCGGCCGTCGCGGCACGGTCGCCGCAGACGACGGGCGTGTTGTTGCTCGCGCACGGCGGCTCCGCGCAATGGAACGAGCGCGTGACCGCCGTGGCGAGCACGGTCGATGCGCTGCAGCCCACCGAGGTCGCGTTTGGTATGGCCTCTCGCGCCTCGATTGTGGCGGCCATCGACAAACTGACGGCGCGCGGCGTCACCGAGATCGTCGCCGTGCCGTTGTTCGTGTCATCGCACAGCTCCGTGATCACGTCCACGGAGTACCTGCTTGGATTGCGCAAGGACGCGCCGCCGGATCTCGCGCGCTTTGCGAAGATGGATCACTCGACGCCCGGCGCCGCGGCCGGCGATCACGCGGGCCATGCCCCGGGAGCGGACCCCGCGTCGCCCATCACGACCACGGTGCCCGTGCGCATGACCGCCGCCTTCAATCGCCATCCGTTAATCGCACAGATCGTCGCGGACCGCGCGAAGTCGATCAGCACCGCGCCTGAACGCGAAGCCGTGATTCTGGTGGCCCACGGCCCGGTGCCGGACGACGACAACCGCAAGTGGCTGGAAGACATGGCGGTGCTCGCGCATCATATCCGCGGCGCGGCGCCGTTTGCCGTCGTCGAGTACATGACCGTCCGTGACGATGCGGGTCCGGCGCTGCGTGAGGCCGCCACCCGAGAGTTGCGCGAAAGGGTCGCGGCACAACGGGCGGCCGGCCGCCGCGTCCTGATCGTCCCGCACCTCCTGTCGTTCGGCGGCATCGAGCAGGGCATCCGCACGCGGCTCGAAGGGCTTGACTACACGATGTCGTCCCAGGCGCTGATGCCGGACGACCGGATCGTGCAGTGGATCCTCGATAGTGCCCGTCAGCCCTGACCACGCTTGACGACCCCAGCCTCAACGAGAGGCGGCGATGGCGGTTGCGACGGGGAGGCGGCGGCTCGCACCGAACCCGGACCGGGAATCGGCGCTATGATGCGCGCATGAAGTTACATTCTGCGGCATTCAGGTCTGTGTTATCTGCGTCATCTGCGGCCCTGGTGATTGTTCTTGTATCTGCGTCATCTGCGGCCCCACAGCAGCGTCAAACCCAGGAAGACGACTACACCCGCTACGAGCTGCTCGGCCCTGATTCGGCGCAGTTCCGCATCCTCTACGAAGTCACCGCCACCACGCCCGGCGCGAAGTTCTTCTTCAACGCGATCCGCAAGGGCAGCGTCGCCAGCGACGAGCGCGTCAGCGACATGATGACGGGGCAGCCGCTCAAGTGGGAAGTCGTCAGCGGCGCGCAAGCCCGCGCCGAGGGCCACCCGACCGCCGACCTCGAGACCGAGTGGCTGAAGGTCCACCTCGCCCGTCCCGTCCCGCCCGGCGGCGAAGGACGCGTGCTCATCGACAAGACCTACAAGGATGCGAAGAGCTACTTCCGTGATGGCGACACCATCGTGTTCGATCGATCGCTCGGCATCCGGCGCAACGCCGTGGTCCTGCCCACCGGCTACCGGCTGATCAGCTGCAACGTGCCGTCGCAGGTCATGTCGACGCCTGACGGCCGGGTAATGATTTCGTTCCAGAATGCCGGCCCCGCGGCGGCGCCGCTCGTGATCAGGGCCAGGCCGGGCCTCGCGATGCGTGGGGTCGGACCTTCAGGTCCGACCGATAAGGCCCAACCTCAAGGTTCGGCCCCACGGATGGTCGCGCTCGCGTCGCAGGCCTCTCGCTTGTCGGAACGCGCGCATCAGGATCGCGAGATCGTCTACTTCCCCAACGACCCGTCGACGCACTCGTTCAGCCTCTATCACGACTACACCGAGTCGCGTCCCGGCGTCGGGCACTATTTCAACGTGGTCCGCGCCGGCAGCAGCGTGTCGAATCCCTCCGCGGTGCTGCTGGACACGGGCGAGAAGCTCAAGGTCGAGACGCTCTCGGGCGCCGAGCTCAAGAAGCGCGGCCTCGATGCCGGCGAACCCGTGGCCGACGACACGCAGATCGTCGTCATCTCGTTCCCCGTGGTGAAGCCGGGACAGTCGGCGCGGCTGCGCATCACGGAAACCTACACGGACGCGGGCCGCTACATGATCGATGGCGACGAGTTGGTCTGGGATCGCGCCTTCGGCCGTCCCCGCAACACCGTGGTGCTGCCCGCCGGATGGACGGTGGTGGCCAGCTCGATCCCCGCGTCGATCTCGCAGGATCCCGACGGCCGCCAGCGGCTGTATTACGAGAACGCCCGCAACGACGAGATCCAGGTGCTGATTCGCGCGCGACGGATCGTAGGGGCGGGACTTTAGTCCCGCCCAGGTCTTTGGGAGGACACCAATGACGAAATGGCTCTCTGCCACCCTGTTGGTCGCCGCGGCGCTGGTCGCACCGGCCGCACAGTCGCTCGCGCCAATCTCGGCCGAAGACACGCTCAAGGTCACGACCGTCACCGTCCTCGACTTGAGCGACGACGGCCGGCGCGTCGCGGTTGGGGCGAGGCGCCTGTTCGACAACGCCGAGACCAACCATCGGCGATACGGCGATCCGACGTACTTCGCGCCATCGATGGTCGAACTCCGGGTGATCGACACGCGTACGGGCGCCATCGACAAAGTGGGCAGCGGCTTGATGAACGTCCGCCAGGCGGCCTGGACGCGCGACGGGTCGCGGCTGGCCGTGCTGACCGCCGCGGAGTCGGCGTCCGGCCTGCCGATCACGACGCTGTGGGTCTACAACGCCGACCGCAAGACCCTCGCCGAGGTACCCCGGCAGAAGGGCGCGGAGGTGGCCGCAAATTCCCAGCTGGTCTGGACGCCGGACGGCACGAAGTTGTTCGTGGCCTTGCGCAACCCGGCCGACGATGCCGCGGCGCAGGCGGCGTTCAAGGCCCTCGTGTCCGGGCCCGTCGTCGTCCAGTCGTCCACGCCTTTCCTGGATTGGGACGCGATGAACCGTTCGAATCGCCGCCGATCCCTCGCGGAGATCGACCCCGCGACCGGCGCGGCGACGGCCGTGGTCCCGACGGCCGCGATCACCAATTACCAGTTGTCCCGCGACGGTTCGTTCGTCACGTGGCTCGAAGACTCGACGGAGAAGACCAGCTACGACGTGATCTTCGGCACCGACAACGCCGTGAGGACGCTCGCGCATAACGGCCGGCCGCGGACCGTTCTCGATGCGAAGACGCTGAAGACCACGACGCCGCGCTGGTCCGACGATGGGCGGACGTTGGCGTATGCGGAGAAGGGCGAAGTCTTCGTGCAGCGGATCGACGAGGAGAAGCCGCGATCGATCACGCCGAAGCCGAAGGTGGACTTGGCGGCGCCCAAGCCCGCGCCGGGCACCGACGACGAATCCGAGTCGTTCTCGGTCACGTCGTTCTCGCGCGATGGTTCGCGCTTGCTGCTCACGAGCAAGAAGGGCTGGTATGTCGCCGCGGTCGCGGATGGCGCGCGCGAGCGCGTGCTGACGCTCGACGACAAGAACGAGGAGCGCAATCCCAAGGTCACCGCCGTCGACTGGACGCCCGCCGGTGATGCGTTGCTCGTCCAGTACGGCGAGCCCGACCGCTGGGACCGCGGCCTCTCGCGTCTCGACCTGAAGACCAAGTCGTTGACGACGCTGGTGCGGGGCAGCGAGGTGTATCAGGGCGTGCGCCTCTCGCGCGACGGCAGCACCGTCCTGTTCCAGAAATCCGACGGCACGCGCCCGGCGGAGCTCTATGCCGCCGACCCCGCGTTCACCAACGTCCGCAAGCTGACCGATCTCAACCCCTGGATCGCGAAGAAGGCGCTGCCGGCGTCAGAGCTCGTCTCCTATCGCGACGCCGACGGTAAGGTGCTCTACGGTGTGCTCCGCTATCCGATCGGCTACGAGAAGGGGAAGAAGTACCCGACCGTGTTCGAGCTCTACGAGACCTTCTTCGACAACGGTTTCAACGGCCGCGCCGCGTTCATGGCGGGGCAGGGCTACGCCGTGTTCCATCCATCGGTAAACCTCGTGGTTGGCCGCCCCGGCGAGTCGTGGGCGAAGGGCGTGACGGCGGCGGCGAACAAGCTGATCGACATGGGCGTCGCCGATCCCGATCGGCTCGGCGTGCACGGCACCAGCTACGGCGGCTACGCCACGGTGCTGCTGCTCACGGAAACCGACCGGTTCAAGGCGGCGGTCAACGTCTCGGGCAAGGTCAACATGGTGAGCTTCTACACCGACAGCGAGCGGCTGGGCGTGCGCAACACCCACGCGCCGGAAAAGAGCCAGGACCGCATCGGCGGCACGCTGTGGGAATACCCCGAGCGCTACATCGAGCACTCGGCGATCTTCCGCCTCGATCGGGTCAAGACGCCACTCCTGACGATCAGCGGCGATCAGGATCCGAACGTGCCGGCCAACCAGTCGCGCGAGCTCTACTACGCGCTGCGACGGTTGAACAAGGAAGTGGAATGGGTCCGCTACGTCAACGGTGGCCATCGTCCGCCGAACAGCGTCAGTGAGAGCATCGACTTCGAGCAGCGGATTGTTGCGTGGTACGACCGCTACCTCAAGGAGAAGCCGAAAGCAGGGACTACCCAACAGTAGGGCTCGGTCGCTTCCGCCTTCGCCAAGGCTTCGGCGGACAAGTCGCTCGGCGCAGGCTCGCGGCTGCGCCGCTCGTGGGCGCCTCGCTCACGCTCGGCGTGGGAGTCGCGCCTGCGGCGCTCCTTGGGCTCGGCGCTTCGCGCCTCGTGCGGTGCCGACTGAACAGGTTAAGGCGACGCGCGATGGGAAGTGCCGGAGGCGGACGATGTGGCGTGGTTCGCGGCGAGCGCTGGCAACGGCTCTCCTCCACTATCATGACCAAGTAACCGCTGGCGATTCTCGCGGGAGCAGTCTTGGAGGGGTCATGCGTCATCAGCTCCTGGGCGTTGGGGTCATTCTCGGGCTGGCTATACTGGTCGCCCTCGCCGATGGACGGCAGCGCGTGCACGGCGCCACTGCAACCGAAGCGGCCGGCTCGCTCTCGATCGGGAGTGTTCCTGCCGGTGCCACGGTCTACGTGGACGGGCGGTTCATCGGGCAGACGCCAATCACGGTGTCCGATCTTCCAGCGGGCGACCATCGCGTGCGGCTGGTCAAGGCCGAGTACCTGGAGCACAGCCGGGTCGTCACCGTGGGCAGCAGGAAGACCGGCGTGCTGCAGGTGCGCCTGACCGCGCGTGCCGCGGAGAACGGTGGCGCGCAGGCCGCGGGCCTCAAGATCGTCGTCATCAAAGGTGAAGACGCCGTCAACATCATTCAGCAGAAGACGGCCGTGGCACCGGTGATCGAAGTGCGCGATCGGAACGGTCAGCCGGTCGCCGGAGCCGTCGTCAGGTTCGCGATCCAGGGCGGGCGGGCGACGTTCAATGGCGCCCGGACGATGACGGTGATCACCGACGTCGCGGGCCGCGCGGCCGTGAGCGGCCTCACGCCGACGGCGAGCGGCGCGGTGCAGATCAGCGCGTCGGCGGCGTTTCAGGGGCAGACGGCGGCGGTGACGATCGCGCAAACGAACGTCCTGACCGCGGCACAGGCGGCGAGCGCGGCCGGAGCCCCAGGAACGGGAGGCGGCGCGGGAGGGGGAGCCGCGTCCGGCGCAAGTGGTGGCTCGGTGGGCGGAGGCACGGTCGCTGCAGCCGGAAGTGGTGGCGTCGGGCTATCGGCCATGACGATTGGTCTGGTGGGCGCGGCCATCGGCGGCGGAGCGATCGCGGCCATGCAACTCGGCGGCGGTACAAGTCAAACGACTTTCGAGATCAGCTCACAATTCCCTCAGGAGTGCACGAACCTGAACAACGTGCGCGCTGGACAAACGATCATGTTTCAACAGGGTGTCGGGCGCTGGCCTACTCCAGCTGAAAAGGAAATGGCGCTGGCCGGGCATTACGCCGTCATCAGTCTCGACGATGTGCCGCTGAGTGTATTCTACGAGGGGACAACCTTGCATGACCGCGGTGGCATGCCGGGCTATGGTGATCGCGCACGGGCACACTGGGTCGCCACCGCCGGCACTCATACGGTGACGGCCGTGTGGACAAAACAACCACAAGCCTCCAGTTGCACATTTACGATTTCACAATAGTGACGAAGAGCGTCTCCGCGCGCCTCGATTGTGTTCCGCTCGATGTGAACGGCCGGAATCACATCACGCCTTGACGTGCAGCCGCTAAACGACGTGTTCGGCTAACATCCCAATCGAGCCGACAAGAGATCTTCCCTCGATAAAGTAGACACTTCCGCCTAACAGCGAGGAGGTGTCCGATTCTGCTGCAAGAGTCGAGGCATTCCCACGAGCGGCGACTTGTCCGCCGACGTGTCCGCCGACGTGTCCGCCGACTTGTCCGCCGAAGCGCAGCAGCGCGAAGGCGGAAGCGCAGCAGCGCGAAGGCGGAAGCCGCGAGTCGACGAGGCCCCGAAGGGGCCGAGCCCAGGAGCGAGCGTAGCGAGCGACCCCTACGAGGCGCGGAGCGCCGAGCCCACGAGCCCCGAAGGGGCGAGTTCCAGGAGCGAGCGACTCCTACGCCGAGCGCAGCGAGGCGCCTGCGTCAGGCGAGCATCTGGACAAGAAGTGCCTTTTGGGCATGGAGCCGATTTTCCGCCTGGTCGAACACCACCGAGATCGGTGATTCGATCACTTCGTCGGTGACTTCCTCGCCACGATGCGCAGGCAGGCAGTGCATGAACAGCGCGCCGGGCTTGGCGAGCGCCATCAGGTTCTCGTTCACCTGGTAGCGCTTGAAGGTCTTCGAGCGGTCGGTATACTCCACTTCCTGTCCCATCGACGTCCAGACGTCGGTGTAGACCGCGTCCGCATCGCGGACCGCCGCCTTCGGATCCGTGTACTCCGTCAGCCCCGCGCCCTTTTGCGACACCGCCGCCGCCTGGTCGACGACCTCGTCGGGCAGCTCGTAGCCCTTGGGCGTGGCCACGTGCACGGCCATCCCGAGCATCATCGCCACGTGCACGAGCGACGTGCAGACATTGTTGCCGTCGCCGACGAACGCGATGCGGCGGCCGTCGAACGACGGCCACTTCTCCGACAGCGTCTGCATGTCGGCCAGGGCCTGGCACGGGTGCTCTTCGTTGGTGAGCGCGTTGATGACATGCAGGTTCGGTGTGATCTCGGTGATGTGCTGGAGCCGCTCCTGCGCGAACGTGCGGATCACCACGGCGTCGACCCAGCGCTCGAGGTTGCGCGCCACGTCGTTGATCGGCTCCCGATCCGCGTGCATGACATCCGCCGGGATCTCGACGATGTCGCCGCCGAGCTCGCGGACGCCGATGGTGAAGGTCACCCGCGTGCGCAGCGACGGCTTCTCGAACAGCAGCCCGACGTGCTTGCCGTTGAGCGCCGCCGCCGTCGGCGCCTTCATCCCCTTGACACGCTGCCGCTTCAGCTTCGCCGCCAGCTCCAAGAGCTTTCCCAGACGATCGGGATCCAGATCAAGAATTGAAAGGAAGTTCTGCACCATTCCTCACCGTGGGGAACCTCCGTGGGGAACCTTTAGGTCCGATACTCCGCGTTGATCTTGACGTACTCGGCGGATAGATCGCACGTCCACACCGTCGCGTGATGCGATCCGCCGGTGCCGAGGCCGACCTCGACCTGCAGGTCCTTGCCCATCAGGTAGTCCGCGGCCTGCGGCGCCCGCTCGTCGAACGGCCGCCCGTGCTCGAACAGCACCAGCGATCCGATCTGCACGCGCGCCTCGTCCAGCACGAACGCCGCTCCCGAGCGGCCCGCGGCGGCCACCAGCCGGCCCCAGTTCGGATCGCCGCCGTGGATCGCCGTCTTCACGAGCAGCGAGTTGGCGATGGCGCGCGCGGCCAGCCAGGCGTCGGCGTCGGTGGCCGCGCCGGTCACCGTGACCGCGATGAGCTTGGTCGCGCCTTCGCCGCCGCGCACGATGCCGAGCGCGAGCTCGTGCGCCACCGCGCGGAAGCCCTCGACGAGCGCCGGATACAGGCCTTCGTCGATCACCACGCCGCTTGCGCCGTTGGCCAGCGCGAACACGCAGTCGTTGGTCGACGGCTCGCCGTCCACGGTGATCGCGTTGAACGTGAAGCGCGATGCCTCGGTCAGCGCCCGCGACAGCGTCACCTGATCCACGGCCGCGTCGGTCGTCAGGTAGCCGAGCATGGTGGCCATGCGCGGCTCGATCATGCCCGAGCCCTTGGCCATGCCGCCGACGCGGAACGTCCCGACGTCGGTCGTGACCTCGACGGCATGCTCCTTCGGAAACGGATCGGTGGTCATGATGGCCCGCGCGGCCGCCGCGCCGCCGTCGCGCGCCAGCGCGGCGACGGCCTGGGGAATGCCCGCGCGCAGGCAATCCATCTTCAGGTTGACGCCGATCACGCCGGTCGAGGCGATCAGCGTCTGGTCAAGCGCGCAGCCGACGGCCGCCGCCGTCAGTTGCGCCATCTCGCGCGCGTCCGCCATGCCCTGCGGGCCGGTGCAGGCGTTGGCGCAGCCGCTGTTGGTCACGACGGCCCGCGCCCGCCCGCCGCTCGACGCCAGGTGCTCTTCACACACCACCAGCGGCGCCGCCTTGGCCAGGTTCAACGTGAACACGCCCGCGGCACTCGCCGGCGCGTCGCTGACGAGCAGCGACAGGTCGGGCTTGCCGCTGGCCTTGATGCCGCAGTGCAGACCGCTGGCGCGAAACCCCGCGGGGGCCGTCACCCCGCCCGCGATCGCGGCGATCTTAGCCATGACCCACGGAGGCTGCTGAGCCCGGTGCCCGGAGCCCGGAGCCCGCGGAAGTTCCCACGAACGTCCGCAACTCGAGCACGACCGCGTACTGGCCGCAGTTGCGGAACAGCGGGCACGAGTGGCAATCGTGCGCGATCTTCTCCGGCATCCACGTGTGCGGCACGATCGAGAAACCCAGCCGCACGAAGAACATCGGGTCGTGCGCGAAGGCGCACAGGCGGGTGAAGCCTTCCCGGCGCGCGCGCCGGCCCAGCTCGTCGAGCATCTGCATGCCCAGGCCCTTGCGGCGCGCCTCGCGACCGACGACGAGCGAGCGGACTTCGGCGACCGACCCCGACAGCGGCGCCAGCTCGGCGCAGCCGACAATGCGGTCGCCGTTCGACGACGACAAACCTAAAGGTTTGTCGCCACCCACGACGGCGACGACGAAGCGCGGCGCATGCACCGTCAGCTCGTCGAGCGTGCGCGGCAGCAGGCGGCCTTCTTCGAGATGCGACGCGACCAGCGCGTGCAGCTGCGGCGCATCCGCCGCCACTGCCGCGCGCAGGGTCACGGCCGGCGCGGCCGGCTTCAGACGACGGGAGCCCGGGGCCCGGAGCCCCGAGCCCGGAGCCCGGAGCCGGCGTCCTTTCCCCGGCCCGTTGTCGACAACAACCCGCATGGTCACGCTTTCACCTCGACACCCGACCCGGGGGCCGGCACACTTGCCAGCGCCCGGTCGAGAATCCCGATCGCTTCGTCAATCTCCGCAACCGACACCGTCAGCGGCGGCAGCATCCTGATCACGCGCTCCGCCGTTCGATTCACCAGCAGCCCGGCCTTGAGCGCCGCATCGATCGCGGGCTGCGCATCAACCGCCAGCTCGAGACCGCGCATCAGGCCGGCGCCTCTCACCGAGCGCACCACGGGGTGCTTCTTCTGCAGGTCGAGCAGCCGCCGCTCGAACACCGGGCCGACCGCCTTCACGTTGGCCGCGATCGGACCGCTCAGCTGATCGAGCACGTAGATCGCCGCGCGCGTGGAGAGCAGGTTGCCGCCGTACGTCGTGCCGTGGTCGCCGGGGAAGATCTCTTTCGCGACGTGCTCGGCCACCAGCGCGGCGCCGATCGGAATACCCGAGCCGATCGCCTTGCCGATGGTGACGAGGTCCGGCGTCCAGCCGAGCCCCTGGAACTCGAACGTCCGGCCCGTGCGGCCGAGGCCGCATTGAATCTCGTCGGCGATCAGCAGCGTGCCCGTCTGCCTGGTCACGCGCGCGATCGCCGCGGCAAACGCCGGCGGCAGGGGCCGCACGCCGCCCTCGCCCTGGATCGGCTCCGCGATGATCGCCGCCGTCGATTCGGTCACCGCCGCCTCGAGCCCCGCCACATCGTCGGGCGACACGAAGGTCACGCCCGGCACGAGCGGCTCGAACGGCTCGCGGTAGTGCGCGTTGGCGGTCACCGACAGCGCGCCCATCGTCCGGCCCGAGAAGCCGTGCTCGAGGGCGACGTAGCCCGTGCGGTGCTTCACGCCCTTCGAATACCAGTAGCGGCGCGCGAACTTGAGGCACGCCTCCACGGCTTCGGTGCCGCTGTTGCAGAAGAACGAGCGCTGCAGCCCAGACAGCGACGCGAGCTTCGCGGCGAGCTGGCCCTGCAGCGGGTGGTAGTACAGGTTCGACGTGTGAATCAACGTCTTCGCCTGATCGGCCACCACCGCCGCGAGTCCCGCGTGCGCGTGGCCCAGCACCACCACGCCGATGCCCGAGATGAAGTCGAGGTAGCCGCGGCCGCTCTCGTCGAACAGCCGGGTGCCCTCGCCGCGGACGAAGACCACGGGCAGTCGCTTGTAGGTCTGAAGCACGTGCTGTGCTTCGAGCGCGGTCACGGTCTGTGCGTTCGTACTCATCGTCAGCTAACCACCTTCGACGTGGCGCTGGTCTTCTCCAATGCCACGGCCTTCGCAATCCGGCGGGCGTCACGCCCGTCGATGATCACCACGCTGCGGGCGCCCTTGAGCGCGGCCTGGCAGGCGTTGAGCTTCGCCACCATCCCGGCATTCGCGGTGCCCGAGTTCACGAGCTTCGCGATGTGCGTCCGGTTCAGCCGCGGAATGGTTTGCCCGCGCTTGTCGAGCACGCCCGCCGTGGCGCCGGCAATCACCAGACGCTTGGCCTTCACCCGCGCGGCCAGGCTGCCGGCCAGGGTGTCGGCGTTGACATTGAACAGCTGGCCGTCCTTCGACGCGCTGATGCACGCGATCACCGGCACGTAGCCGGCCTTGCACAACGTCGCCAGCAACTCGGGCGCCGGAGCCTTGGCCGGCGTGCCGACCATGCCCAGGTCCACCGTGTGGCCGCTGGTGGCCTTGTGCAGCGCCGCCTTCTTCACCGGCGCGACCCCGGCGTCCGCGCCCGACAACCCGACGGCCCGGCCGCCGGCGCCGTTGATCGCCGCGACCAACCGCGTGTTGATCGATCCGGCGAGCACCGAGACGACGATCTCGAGCGTTTCCGGGTCGGTCACCCGCAAGCCGTCGACCTGCCGCTTCGGGATGCCCACCTGCGCGAGCGCCGCATCGATTTCGCGGCCGCCGCCGTGCACGACGATGAGCGGGCGCTTCTTCGCCGCTCGCGTGATCACCTTGCCGATGGCCGCCAGGCGATCGGGGCTTTCGATCAGCTCCCCGCCGACTTTCAACACGACCGGACGCTTCACAGCAGGCCTGCCTTTTGATCCAGCCCGAACATCACGTTGAAATTCTGGATCGCCTGTCCGGCGGCGCCCTTCACCAGGTTGTCGATCACGCTCACCACGAACACGCGGCTGCCGGCCTCGTCGACCTTCCAGCCGATGTCGCAGAAGTTCGTGTGCGCCACGTGCTTGATCTCGGGCAGCAGGTCGCCGGTGAGCCGCACAAACGGCGCGTGCGCGTAGTCGCGCTCGAACGCCGCCGTCACCGCGGCGGCCGGCGTCCCGGGCACGAGGCGCGCGTACAGGCTCGCGAGAATCCCGCGGTCGAGCGGCACCAGGTGCGGCACGAAGGTCACGCCCCGGCCGAGCGCCTGTTCCATCTCCGGCGTGTGGCGGTGACCGAACGGGTTGTACGCCGCCACGCTGCCGTGGTTCTCCGAGAAGTGCGTGCGCTCGGTCGGCGCCTTGCCGGCGCCGGAGATGCCCGACTTGGCGTCGATCACGATATCGGCGCCAGGCTGCAGCAGGCCGGCGCGCTGCAAGGGCAGCAGGCCCAGCAGCGACGCGGTCGGGTAGCAGCCCGGGTTCGACAGCAGCCGCGCCGGGCGGATCGCCTCGAGCTCGAACTCGGTGAGACCGTAAGCCACGCCGGCCGGGAGCGCTTTCGTGGCCGGGTACCAGCGCGCGCGGGCAGCCTCGTCTCGCAGCCGGAATGCGCCCGACAGATCGATCACGCGAAGGCCCGCGTCGAGCAGCACGGGCGCGATCTCCGCCGAGGCGGCTTCCGGCAGTCCGAGGAACACGGCGTCGGCCTTGCCGACCAGCGCGGCCGGATCGAGCGGCACGACCGTGCCGTCCCAGATGCGCGCGAGCGCCGGCAGCGAGCGCGGCGTGCTGGTGGCCTGCGAACCGGTGGCGGCCGTGATGGTGGCGTGCGGATGGCGCGAGAGCAGGCGGATCAGTTCCTGGCCCGCAAAGCCGGTGGCGCCGGCCACGGCCACGCGGATGAGCCGGTGCCGGCCCCGCTGGTCCCCTTCCGTTTCGGTCACGACCTGTGTATCCATATGCGCCAGAAAGAATACTTATACATGATTGATTTCCCTGATGTCAATGCCATTTGCGCATATTCGGCCCCAATCTTGTGTATACTGATTCACTTGGACGCATAAATATGAAGGCCCGCCGCCAATCGGCCATTCTCGACGTCGTGGAGCACGAGGCCGTCCGCAGCCAGGAGCAGTTGCGGCAGCGGCTGGCCGCGCGCGGGTTCGTGGTGACCCAGGCCACGCTCTCGAGGGACATCAAGGAGCTGGGGCTCCTCAAGCGGTCTGCCGACGGTGCGTATCAGCCGTCGAGCGCCGAGGCGGCGCCGGCGGCGACCGCGCTCGGCACGCTCGCCAAGGCGCTGGCCGAGTACCTGGTGACGATCGAGCCCGTGCAGCAGCTGATCGTCTTGCGCACGGGAGCCGGGCAGGCCCAGCTCCTGGGCCTGGCGATCGATCGCGCGCGGCTGCCTGAGGTCGTCGGCACGCTCGCCGGCGACGACACGATCCTGATCATCGCGCGCGACGCGAAGAACGCGCTGGCCGTGGTCAAGAGGCTGCAGGCGTTTGCCGATGAATAAGATCGTTCTCGCGTATTCCGGCGGCCTGCGCTCTTCGGTGGCCACTGCCTGGCTCACCGAGCGGCGTGACGCCTCGGTGATTGCCGTCACGCTGGATCTGGGCCAGGCCGCGGACCTGGCGCAGGCGCGCGATCGGGCCCTCGCCTCCGGCGCGCTGCGCGCCCACGTGCTCGACGTCCGCGACGAGTTCGTCCGCGACTTCGTGATTCCCACGCTCAAGGCGGATGCCCTGTCGGACGGGCGTTACCCGATGGCGACCGCGCTCGGCCGGCCGTTGATCGCGAAGAAGCTGGTCGAGATCGCGCGCATCGAGAACGCCGCCCTCGTGGCGCACGGCTGTTCGGGCCGCGATCGGGCGCGCATCAGCAACCCGCTGCAGACCCTCGACGAGGCGCTCACGGAGATCGCCGTCATCGATGAATGGGGCCTCACTCCCGATCAGATCGCCGGCTATGCCGATCGGTTGGGGATCTCCGCGGCCGGCCTGACGCAGGATCGCGTGGACGACAACCTGTGGGGCCGCACCACGGGGCGTCGCGGCGACAACGCCGCCGACGAGGCGCCCGAGACCGTGTTCAAACTGACCCGGCCGCTCGCGCAGAGCCCGGCGCAGCCGGCCATCGTCGATCTGTCCTTCGACCGCGGTGTGCCGACCGGCATCAACGGCGTCGCGATGCCCCCGGTCGAATTGATCGAGAGCCTTTCGACGATCGCGGGCGAGCACGGTTGCGGCCGCCTCGAACGCGTGAAGAACCACCCCGACGGCCAACGGTCGCGCGCGCTGTACGAGGCGCCGGCCGCCGCCGTTCTGCACCTGGCGCATGGCGATCTGGAACGCGTGGTGTCCTCCGATACGCTCGAGCGGTTCTCTCGACTGGTCGCGAGCACCTACGCCGACGCGATCGATCGCGGCGAGTGGTTCGATCGCCTCCGCACCGCCCTCGACGCCTCCGTGGACGTCGTCCAGGCGCGCGTCACCGGAACGGTGCGCGTGAGACTATTCAAGGGCGACTGCCGGGTCGTCTCGCGCACTCTGAACTCTGAACTCTGAACTCTGAACTGACGAATGACACAACACCTGTGGTCCGGCCGTTTTGATTCCGCCCCCGATCCCGCCGCGTTCGACTTCGGCGTGTCGTTTCCCTTCGACCGCCGGCTTTTCGAAGACGACGTGACCGGCAGCCTGGCGTGGGCTGATGCCCTGGCCCGCGCGGGCGTGCTCGATGCGGCCGACGCCGGCGCCATCGCCGGCGGCTTGCGCGCGATTCTCGAACAGGGCCGGAGCGACCCGGCGTGGGTGAGCGGCGACGACGAGGACGTGCATAGTTTCGTGGAGCGGCAACTGGTGGCGCGCATCGGCGACGCCGGGCGCCGGCTGCACACCGGCCGTTCGCGAAACGAGCAGGTCTCGGTCGACCTGCGGCTCTACTTGCGGCGCCGCATCCCGCTCCTGCAGCAGAAGCTGCGCGCGGCGGTCGCGGCGTTTGCGGATCAGGCCGAACGGGCCGGCGACGCGCTGATGCCGTCGTATACCCACATGCGGCGGGCGATGCCCGTGCTCGTGTCGCACTTCCTCCTGAGCCATGCGGCGGCGCTGCGCCGCGATCATGCGCGGCTCGAACACGCGCGCGAAGAAGCCGACGCGCTGCCGCTCGGATCCGGCGCCATCGCCGGCACCGGATACCCGGTCGACACGGCGGCGCTGGCGACGGCCCTGGGCTTTTCGCGGGTGGTGCTCAACAGCATGGATGCGTCCTCGGACCGTGACTTCGCCGTGAGCTTCCTGCACGCCGTGTCGCTGTGCATGGTGCACCTGTCGCGGATCGCGGAGGATTTCATCCTGATGACGGGGGAGGAGTTCTCGTTCTTCGAGCTGGCCGACTCGTCGGCCACCGGCAGCAGCATGATGCCGCAGAAGAAGAACCCGGATCCGCTCGAGCTCGTCAGGGGCAAGGCCGGGCGCGCCATCGGCCACCTCACCGGTTTCCTGGTGACCATGAAGGGGCTGCCCACCGGTTACAACAAAGATCTGCAGGAAGACAAGGAGCCGCTGTTCGATGCGGAAGACACGCTCGCCGTCTCGCTCGATGCGACGGCCGCGGTCGTCGGCAAGCTCACGCTGCACCCCGAGCGCACGGGGGGCGCGGCGTCGGGCCTGCTGCTGGCGACCGACGTCGCCGATTACCTCGTGGCGCGCGGCCTGCCGTTTCGACAGGCGCATGAAGTGGTCGGCGCGCTGGTCCGGCGGCTTCTGGCCGAAGGCCGGGACTTCGAGGCCCTCTCGGTGGCGGAATGGCGCGAGTCGAGCGACCTGTTCGGCGATGACGTGAAGGCGAAGGTCACGGCCGCGGCGTCGGTCCGCGCCCGGACCACCCCCCAATCCACCCATCCGGATGCGGTCGGGGCGGCCCTGGCCGAGACACGGACGTGGCTTGCCCAGGGGTCGGCCGTTTGATATATTCCATTTGCCCTGCGCTTTCCGGTCTATCGACCGATCAGGCGCTTCCCGCCTCTACATGATGTCCGGGCCGTTTGGAGCAATGTTGGCCCTTGGACTACGGTTCGAACGTGAGTTGCAGACTGGTACCGACTAAGCCCTGGCGGGCAGCTGGTCGGCTTTCGGGGGATTTGCATGCAAGACCGCCGGTTCCGGCCCGGTGACGTGCTGGACGATTACTGTCCACGCGAACGCCGCATTACCGATCACGCCATCGTGGCGATGATAGACGACGAAATCAGACGCACGCGTTGCGGAGTTTGCGACGCCGAGCACGAATACAAAGAGGCGAAGGTGCCGGCCCCGCGTCGCAAGACGCAGCCGCCGGCACTGTTCACTCAAGTGCTCGACGGCTTGCAAGGTCCGAACGCCCGGCCGCAGGCGCCTGCCGCGGCCCCGACCCCCGTCGACCCCGACCGACCGCTGGCCGCCGCGCCCGCGGAACCACCGATACCCGGCGATGCGCATCCGCCGGCCTTCGTGTCCGAAATTCCCCTGACCGAAACCGAACCGCCCCCCGATGACGATCGCGACGAGGGTCCGATCAGGCGGTCGTTGATCCGCGCGCAGTTCCCGAAGATCGAAGGCGCCATGCCGGCGCCGCGCGCGTTGCCGGAATTCACCATTCAAACGCTCAACAACCGCCGGAACAACGGCGGCCAGCGGCACGCTGGCGGGCAGGGCAAGTTCCGCCGCCGCCGTCCCGGCGGCGGCCAGGACAACAACGTGGGTCCCATGCGCTTCCGCGATCCGCACGCGCAGGCCCAGGGTGACGGACGGTCGGGTCAGGGTCAGGGCCAGGGGCAGGGTGGCGGACGCCGGCGCCGCGGCGGCAAGAAAAACCGCTGATGGCCGACTTCGCGGGCAAGATCGGGCTCATCGTCGGCGTCGCGAACCACCGCTCGCTGGCCTGGGCCATCGCGCAAGCCACGTCCCGGGCGGGCGCGACGCTCGTCCTCACATACCAGGGCCGGTTCGAAGAGCATGTCGGCGAGCTCGCCGATACGCTCTCGCCGCGTCCGCTCGTGTTGCCGCTCGATGTCCAGAACGACCAGGAGATGGCGGCCGTGTTCGCGAAGATCAAGGAACAGCACGGCGGGCTCGACTTCGTCGTCCACGGCGCGGCCTTTGCCGCTCGTGAAGAGATCACCGGCCGCTTCATGAACACGACGCGCGAGGGCTTCAAGCAGGCGCTCGACATCAGCGCGTATTCGATGATCGCGCTGGCGCGCGGCGCGCAGCCGTTGATGGCCGTACGGGGCGGCGGCAGCGTGCTGACGCTGACCTTCCTGGGCAGCGACCGCGTGTTCCCGAACTACAACGTGATGGGCGTGGCGAAGGCCGCGCTCGAATCTTCCGTGCGCTACCTGGCGGCCGACCTCGGTCCCGAGAACATCCGGGTCAACGCGATTTCGGCCGGGCCGGTGAAGACGCTGGCGGCGGCGGGCATTGGCGGCTTCTCCGCGATCCTCGCGGTCGTCCGCGACAAGGCGCCGCTGCGCCGCGCGATCGACACCTCCGAGGTCGGCGACGCCGCGGCGTTTCTCCTGAGCGACGCCGGCCGCGGCGTGACCGGCGAAGTCCTGATGGTCGACGCCGGCTATCACGTGCTGGGAATGTAGGCAGCCTTCGGCCTTCAGCCTTCAGCCTTCAGGTTTCGGCTTTCAGCTTTCGGCTATCAGCCTTTAAGATCGAGGGCCTGTGCTCACGATCACGGTTCCCGTGCGGCAGGTGGTTCACGCCACACCGCGCACGAGGATTCTCAACCTCGATCTCGAGGCAACCGCGTTTCACTTCAGGGCTGGACAGGCCCTGATGATCGGCCTCCAGGGTTCCCCGCTTCGAAAGCCGTATTCGATCGCGTCAGCGCCGTGGGAGGTCGCCAAGACCGGTGTCATGCAGGTCCTCGTCCAGATCGATGACAGCGGCGCGCTGGATCCCCATCTCGAGCTCGCGGCTCCGGGAACGGTGCTCGACGTCGAGGGTCCGTTCGGCACGTTCGAGTTGCCCATGGACAGCCGTCCGCTCCTGTTTATCGCCGGCGGAACCGGGATCGCGCCGCTGCGGTCGATGTTGATGGAGCGGCTGTTGAGATCGGGCGCGCCTCGAGTCGGGCTCGTCTACAGCGTGCGGGTACCGGAGGAGTTGGCGTTCCGCGCCGAGCTCGACGCGTTGCAGACGGCCGGGCGAATCGCCGCGTATTTCACGGTCACGCGCGACAACACCGCGACCTGGACCGGTCGCCGCGGCCGCATCGACCGGGCCTTGCTGCAAGACGCCTTGCCCTCCACAGACGCGTACTGTTTCGTGTGCGGCCCACCGCAACTCGTCGCGGACACCAGCGGCCTGCTGCGCACGCTGGGCGTCGACGAATCACGAATTCAAATCGAAAAATACTGAAGGCCGAAGGCTGAAGGCTGAAGGCTGAAAGCTGCTACAGCACCCCGAAGCCGGCTCTCTGGATGTCGATCTCGGTGATTTCCTGCGCGGGCGCGATCGGCACGGACACGGCCGGCAGGCCGTCGGTGCCGGTCGCGGCCGGTTGCACCTGCACGCGCTGCTTGCGCTTGCTCTTGTCCCGATACATGCGGCTGTCGGCGGTGGCGAGCAGCGCCTCGTAGGTATCGCCGTCCTGCGGGTAAATCGCCGCGCCCACGCTGATGGCGAGCGGCAGGCGGCGGCCGGGCCGCGCCTCGAAGAGCACGTCGTCGACGGTCCGCTGCAGCTCGAGCCGCTTGTGCTCCGCCTCCTCGGCGCCGCAACCCGAGAGCACGACGATGAATTCGTCGCCGGCGTAGCGGACGCAGATGTCGTAGGGCCGGATCGCGGATCGCAGGACGGTGGCGACCTCGCGCAGGGCGCGGTCGCCGACGTGGTGGCCGTGGTTGTCGTTGATTTCCTTGAAGCTGTCGAGATCCATGACCAGCAGCGCGACTTCGGCCTTGAGGCGCTCGGCGCGCGCGAGCTCGCGCGTGAGGTGCATGAACATGAAGCGCGTGTTGGGCAGCCCCGTCAGCGGGTCGGTCAGCGAATCTTCCTGTGTCTGCTCGAACACGATCGAGTTGTGGATGACGGCCGAGGCCTGCTCGCTGACGCGGTCGAGCAGGCGGCGGTGATCGTCGGTGTAGAAGTCGGGCTGCATCGAGTAGACGGCCAGCGTGCCGATGAAGCGATCGCTGAACACCAGCGGCGCCACCAGCGCCGACTTGAGCGACGTCGCCTTCGCGGTGAGACCGGCGGCTTCGAATTCCGCGCTCGGCCGCGCGTTGACGAGCGGCCGGCGATTGCGCGCCACCCATCCGGTGAGGCCCTGGCCGCCGCGCACCGTCATGGTGCCGATGAGATCGGACTCGGCGCCCGTCGCGAAGCGGCAGGTGAGGGTCTCGACGTCTTCGTCGTAGAGGAACAGCGCGCACGACGAGAACGGCACGAGGTTCGAAAGCTTCGACGAGATCAGCGCCATCGTGTCGGCGACGCCGAGGCTCGTGCCCATGGTCTGGGCGATTTCGTAGAGCGCGTAGATTTCGCGGTGCGCGAGCGCGATGTCTTCGAACACCGTGCTGGCCTTGGCGGTGGTGCGGCTGCTTTCGGGCTGGAAGCCTACCGCGGGGCGGCCCAGGTCGGAGGTCGACTCGAGCGACAGCCGGCGCGGCGTCGCCGTCTCGACCGCGCCGGCGGCATCGGCCATCTCGGGCACCATCTTCACGAACATCTGCACCACGGTCGGGTCGAGCGCGCGGCTGGCTTCCTGCTGCAGCAGCGCGACCGCCGCGTCGTGGGTCATCGCCTTGTGATACGGGCGGTCGGAGGTGAGGGCGTCGAAGTAATCGACCACCGAGAGAATGCGCGCGCCGAGCGGAATCTCCTCGCCCTTCAGCCCCTGCGGATAGCCCTTGCCGTCCCAGCGCTCGTGATGACTCAGGATCAGCGGCGCCACCGGATACGGGAACGGCACCGCGCTGATGATCTCGGCGCCGACCTGCGGGTGGACCCGGATCTTCTGGAACTCTTCCTGCGTCAGCGGCCCCGGCTTCGACAGGATGTGTTCCGGCACGGCGAGCTTGCCGATGTCGTGGAGCAGCGCGGCGGTCTTCACGCCCTGGATCTCCGTGTCGGACATGCCGAGCCCGCGCGCGATGCCGGTCGCATAGATCTGCACGCGGCGGATGTGCGACTGGGCGGTCTGATCCTTGGCGTCGATGGCGAGCGCCAGCGCCTCGATCGTCGCCAGGTGCAGGTCGGCCATCTCTTCGACATGGCGGCGCTCGTCGTCGATGCGGCCGAGATACACCTTGTAGGTGCGATACGTGAGGTAGAGCATCGGGGCGACCAGCAGCGCCAGCCACACGCCAGAGGTCTTGACCGCCCAGGTGGCGATGGCCGCGGCGCCGGCGCCGACGAAGTAACTCGGCGCACTCCAGAGGAAGTTCTGGTTCCAGACGGCGAAGAACGTCTGCTTGGTGGCCAGTGCCACCGCGATCGCGATCAGGCAGGTGTTGAAGATGAAATACATCGTCGCCGCCGCGACCAGCGGCTTGGCCAGTCCCTGGACGTCGGTCGCCAGCGTGCCGGGCACCCCGCCGACGATCTCGTAGGCGAAGCCCGCGACCTGCACGGTAATCGCCAGGCACGCCATGCTGAAGAGCGTCCGGTAAGCCGGGTTCTTCGTCTTCATGCGGAACGTGCACTGGCTCCACGCGCTCGTGACCGCCACCAGCATGGTTTCGTTGGGCCCGAGCAGCATCAGGGCGGCGAAATCCACCGCATACGACACCGACATCGTCGACCCGCTCTTGGCGAGCGGCAGGCTTACTTTGAAGGCGGAGGTGACGGCCGAGATGGCCAGCAGGACGACGAAGAGGAGCGGCTGGTTGAATTCCGAGCGCGGCCCCAGCGACACCACTAGCAAGGCGCCGATCGCGATCGAGGCGCCGATATAAAGCCGGGCAGGAAGCGGCAGGGCGCGCATGTGCGCTGGTTAGTTATGAACCCCAAACCGCCTTGGCTCGGATGGCCATGACCGCAATCGGCCAGAGCGAGCCTCGACAAGAGTTAATGGGGCATTGGGGGGAGGGAGCCTTCTTCAATTCGTTGGCGAGAATACATGACTATAAAGTCATGTCGCAACAGAAAAGTAACACGGGCATTGTCCGACCACCGTGTCTATTTACGTAATCTGTTTGTTTACAGATAGTTAAATGAAAACAGCCCGGCTGGGACTTTCGTGCAAAAGTGTTATTTCGAGCGCAATTATGAAATGACATTATAGGACACTAATACCACTGAGCGACCCTTTTCAGCCCTGCGGCCGTCCCTTGCGGCGCGCGCTGCCTGCCGCGGGCTCAAGTCCGTACTCGTCGATCTTCCGATAGAGCGTGCCGCGGCTGATGTCGAGGACCTTCGCCGCTTCGAGCTTGTTCCATTCCGTGGCTTCGAGCACGCGGATGATGTGCGCGCGCTCGGCGTCGCGCAGCGACGGCAGGCGCGTCGACGCCTCCTCGGGCCGCGGCATCGCGTGGCCGTGCAGGAACTCGATGTCGGCGGCGCGGATGGAGCGGCCGGGTGCCGACAGCGCCGCGCGCGCCACCGTGCTTTCGAGCTCGCGGATGTTGCCCGGCCAGTGATACGTCGCGAGCAACTCCTGGGCCTCGGTGGAAAACTGCTTGGCGTCGAGGGGCAGTCCGTTCGCCGCGCAGTAGCGCGCCAGGAACCGGCCGGCGAGCACCGGAATGTCGACGGCGCGCTCGCGCAGCGAGGGCAGCCGGATCGCGAACGCGTTGATGCGGTAGTAGAGGTCCTCGCGGAAGCGGCTCTCGCGCACGAACATGTCGAGCGGCCGGTTGGTCGCCGAGATCAGTCGGAAGTCGACGTGGATCGATCGGTTGCCGCCGAGCCGCTCGAAGCGGTGCTCTTCGAGCACGCGCAGCAGCTTCGCCTGCGCCATCAGCGACATGTCGCCGACCTCGTCGAGGAACAGCGTGCCGTTGTTGGCCAGCTCGAGCCGCCCCGGCTTGCGATCGTGCGCGCCGGTGAACGCGCCTTTTTCGTAGCCGAAGATCTCCGATTCGAAGAGGCTGTCGGGCAGCGCCGCGCAATTGACCGCCTGGAAGTTCTCGGGCCCGCGCCTCGACAGCTCGTGGATCATGCGCGCCACCACTTCCTTGCCCGACCCGGTGGGCCCGAGGATCAGGACCGAAATGTCGGACTTGGCCGCCGTCCGGATCCACTCGAAGATGGCGAGCATCTTCTCGTCGCGTCCGATCATCTCCCGGAAGCGCTGCACCGACGGCGAGGCCTCTTCGATGCCGAGGTTGGCGCGGCCCTCGAGGAACACGTCGAGCAGCTTCGCGATGGGTTCGATCTCGGGACGCACGCCGCTGTAGGTGGGCGGGTCCCCGGGGATGCGGCGGACGACGCCGAATTCGACGAGCTCGTTGATGCAGTTTTCGACGTCGAGCCGCATGCGGCCGAAGGTCTGCATGATGACCTCGGCGTCGAAGGTCTCTTCGGGCCGCGCGCTCAGGAAGCGCAGGATGCCGGCGCGCAGCGGCGATTGGACCAGGCTCTTGAACCGCGACTCGAGGTCGGGCGGCTCGTGCCGGCCCGCGCCCGCGTTGGCGCGCCTGGCGGCAAAGGTCACATCATCCACGCGCGGCCTCCGCGGGCCTGGCGACGCCCGGCGTCCGGTAGTACTGGGTCTGGTGCTGCTCGATCAGCTGCTTCATGCGGACCGCGTCCCGCTTGCGGTGGCCATGGCACTGGACGGGCGTCGTCCCGCCGCTCGTTTCGATGAGCACGTTCGAGAACAGCAGGTTGGTGTCGATGCTGACGGAGGACACATGGGCAATGTGGATCGAATGCTCTTTTCGGCCGACCAGCTCAGGGGTGTAGTGGACGACCGCCGTCGGCGTGATCAGGACCTGGGTCGGAAACAGCCGGTTGCCGCGGGAGAACCGGCTCGCCCGGAACAGGTCGCCCTCGGCAAAGGGGAGGCCCTTCCACCACAGGAAGAGCACGACCGCCACGGCCACGGCCGCCAGCACGCCTGCCGCCGGTATCCACAGGCCGTCGTTCATGAGCCTCTGATGGTACCCCAAAGGCCGATGGCGCGGGTATCCGGCGGCCCGGCCGTGCCGGCAAATGCTACGCTAATGCGATGCCTTACCGTGCTCCTGGTGCGCCCAAGGGTCAGAAGTCGTTTCTCAAAGGCAAACCCATCCGCTACTACCGTCCCAAGGGCAGTGCGGCCATTCGCGCGCTGATCGACGACGGCTTCCAGGCGTTCAACGCCGCGCGGCTCGGCGAAGCGTGCCGCATCTTCGGCGACAAGATGCTCGCCAAGCCGCACGACACGACGATCGCCCTGACGATTGCCGGTGCCATGACGCCGGCCGGGCTGGGCGGCTGCGTGATCGAGCTGATGAAACGCGGCCTGGTCGACTTCATCATCAGCACGGGCGCGAACCTCTATCACGACCTGCATTACGCGCTGAACTTCACGCTGCGCCGCGGATCGCCGTTCGTGGACGATCGCGTGCTCTACCACGAGGGCGTCATCCGGATCTACGACGTGCTGTTCCCGGCGCAGGTCCTGCTCGACACCGACACCTTCATCCGCGAGTTTCTCGAGGCGAGCGGCATGGAAGGGCCGGTCTCGTCGGCGGAGCTGCACGAGGCGCTCGGCCTGCACCTGCTGAAGGTGCGGCAGGGCTGCGCCGAGTATTCGCTGGTGGCGTCGGCCGCCAAGTACGGCGTCCCGATCTACACCTCGTCGCCGGGCGACAGCTCCATCGGCATGAACCTCGCCTATCACGAGCTGATCAACCACAGCACGCTGCTGGTCGATCCGAACCTGGACGTCAACGAGGTGTGCGCGATCATCCGCGCCGCCGACAAGAACGGTTGCGTCATCCTCGGCGGCGGCTCGCCGAAGAACTTCTACCTGCAGGGGCAGCCGACCCTGTGGGAGGTCTACGGCATCGCCAAGGGCGGCAACGACTACTTCATCCAGATCACGACCGACTCCGTCGTGTGGGGCGGGCTGTCGGGCGCCACGCCCGCCGAGGCGGTCAGCTGGGGCAAGGTGAACCCGAGCGTCCTGCCCGACACCGCCGTGGCCTACTGCGACTCGACGATCGCTTTCCCGCTGTTCTGCGAATACGCCGTTGGCCACAAGAACGGCCGCCGGCCGCGCAAGGCGCTGCTCCGCCGCCGCCGCGAACTGGTGGCCGAGCTCGAACGGCACGCCAGGAAGCAACTGAAGAATCTCAGACCCAAGATCTGAGATGGCAGATCTGAAATCTGAGCTCTGAGATCTGATATGGGTACTCTGTGGTCTGAGCTGGGCCCGGTCGCCGACACGGTCGCCGGCCGGCCGCGCGTGTATGCCGACGCCAACGTGCCGGCAGGGCTCGTGGCCCACATGCGCGGGCGGCTGCGCTGGGACGTGCTCTGCGTGATGGAGCATCCCGACCTGCGCCGCGCCCGCGATCGCGAGCACTTCCGGCTCGCGCGGCAGCTGCGGCGGACGCTCGTGACGCTCGATCGCGACTACCTCGACGATCGCGCGTTCCCACCCATGGAAGGCTGCGGCGTACTTGTGATCGCGGCGCCGGATGAGCGAGGATTGGCGGCATTGCTGACCCGCATCGACACCGACCTCTTTGGCCCGCCCGCGGGGCCGTTGCCGCTGGACGGGCGCAAGCTCCACGCGCACGCCGACTGGCCCGCCAACCATGAGTGAAATGACCTTAGGGCTCGACCTCTCGGATCTCGGCGCGCGCATCGTCGTGGTCGACGACAGCGCCAAGGTGCGGTCGCGCGCGGAGCTGTCGGCGACGGCCGCGGGCCACCTCGCCACCGGTGTGCGCGAGGCGGCGCGCCGGGCCATTGCCGGCGCGAAGGGCAAGCTGTCGGGCATTGCCGTCGCCCTGCCGCAGGCGGGCGAGACCGTGCCGGGCGACATCGCCTCGGCGCTGGCCGATGTGTCCAAGGGCGCGCCGCTGCCGGTGGCGGTGGCCGCCGGCCACGCCGCCGCGATGGCCGAGCAGTGGTGCGGCGCCGCGCGCGGCATCACGGAAGTGGTCACGTTCGCGATCGGCGAGCACGTGACCGCCGGCGTGTTGATCAACGGCGAGCCATGGCTCGGCGCGCACGGCCTGGCCGGCGCCGTGGGCTGGCTGGCGCTCAACCCGGTTGAACGCGAAGACTACCGCCGTTACGGCGGGCTCGAAGCCGAAGTCGCCGCCGCGGGCATCGTCCGGCGGCTGGTGTGGCGCATCAAGTCCGGCGATCGGTCGTCGGTGGCGGATCACGTGGGCGGCGACCTGTCGCGCCTGATCGCGGAAGACGTCCTGCGGGGCGCGAGGGTCGGCGACGGCGTCTGCATTTCGGTGATGCGGGATACGGCGAAGTACGTCGGGATGGCGGTGGCCAACCTGGCCACGATGTTCGATCCCGAGGCCGTCGTGCTCGGCGGCGTGCTCGCCAGCTCCGGCGACATCATGCTCGAGGCGATCCGCGTCGAGGCCGCGCGCCGGCTCCGGCCGGCGCAGGCCGATCGCGTCCGCATCGTGCTCTCGACGCTCGGCCCCGACGCCGTGGCGATTGGCGCGGCCCGCGCCGCCATGCGCGCCCGCGCATGATCGTGCTCGCCGGCGCCGACCTGGTCCTGCCGGATCGCGTGGTGCCGGCCGGCAGCCTCGTGATCGACGCCGGCCGCATTCTGGCCATCGAATCCCGATCGATTGACGGCCCCGCGGGAGCGACCCGCCTCGACCTGGCCGGCCACGTGATCGTTCCCGGATTCGTGGACGTGCACGTGCACGGCCTCGAAGGCATCGACGTCCTTGACGGCGCCGCGGCGATCGCCGGCGTGGCCGCGCGGCTGCCGAAGTACGGCGTCACCGCGTTCTGCCCGACCTCCGTGGCGTGCGGCCCGGCGGCGCTGGCCACGATGCTGATCGCGGTCGGCGCCGCGCGGCGGTCGCCGGCGGCGCGGTCGGCGCGCGTGCTGCCCGCGCACCTCGAGAGCAACTTCATCAACCCGGAATGGAGTGGCGCGCAGCCACGGCGGTGCTTGCGGCGGCCACCGCAGAAGGCAGAAGGCAGAAGGCAGAAGGCACAAGGCGACGCCGAAGCGGAGTTCGCCGGCGACGAGATTCTCGCGGCGATCGCGGCGGCGCGTGAGAGCGTCGGCATCATCACGCTCGCGCCGGAGCTGCCTGGCGGGATGGATCTGGTCCGCGATTTCATTGCGGCCGGTCATCGCGTGTCGATCGGACACACGGGCGCGACCTACGACGAGGCGCGCGCGGCGATTGCCGCCGGCGTCGGTCACGCGACGCACCTGTTCAATCGCATGACGCCGATGGCCTCGCGGGCGCCGGGCGTGGTCGGCGCGGTGCTCGAGTCGGACGCGGTGGCGGCCGAGCTGATCTGCGACGGCTTCCACGTCCATCCCGCGTTGATGGCGACCGCGATTCGCGCCAAGGGCACCCGGCGGATCATGGCGATCACGGACGCGACCGCCGGCGCCGGACTGGCCGTGGGCACCCGGGCGCGGCTGGGCGGCCAGACGATTGTCGTCACCGGGCGCACGGCGGAGCTCGAGGATGGCACCGTGGCCGGCAGCGTGCTGACCATGGATGCGGCGTTCCGGACGCTGGTCGACCGCCTGGGCCTGCCCCTGGTCGAGGCCGCGCGGATGTGCGCGACGACGCCGGCGGCCGAGCTGGGCCTCGCCGATCGCGGGGCGCTGGCCAGTGGCCTGGCCGCCGACCTGGTGGTCTTCGGCCCGGGACTGCGCGTCCGTCAGACCTACATCGACGGCGTCGCCGCGCTGGAACACTAGCGTTCCGCGGGCCGTCTATTGTCCCGTGAGGTATTTCATGAGGCTCCCGTTCCATCGACCCGCGCTCTCGGCCGGCGCCCTGCTCATCGCATCGACGTTGCTCGGCGGCTGCGAGGTCAACCTCAACACCGAGGGCCTGTCGTCGCGCGACACCCGGACGTTCAAGCTGACGGGCCAGGCCGAGGTCGTGCTCGACACCTTCGACGGCGCCATCGAGGTCCACTCGTGGGACCGCAACGAGGTCGAGGTCGAAATCGAGAAGCGGGCGATGGAGCAGCCGCTGATCGACGAGATCAAGGTGGCGGCGGAGCAGCAGGGCAACCGCATCGTCGTGCGCGTGACGGGCCCGAGCCGCACCGAGTTCCGCGGCGTCACCATCGGCATGCACATCTCGCCGACCGCGCGCCTGCGCGTCGCGGTGCCGCGGGCCACCAACCTCAACGCCAGGAGCGGCGACGGTTCGATTCGCGCCGAAGCGCTCGACGGCAGGATCGTCCTGACCACCGTCGACGGCAGCGTCACGGCCGTCCGGCTCTCGGGCGACATCCAGATCCGCACCGGCGACGGCTCGATCCGTCTCGATGACGTGAGCGGCAAGCTGGATCTCGAAACCGACGACGGCAGCATCGGGATAGAGGCGCGGCCGACGGCGCTGCATGCCAAGACCGGAGACGGCACGATCCGCGCGACGATCGACGCCGACACCGTCATGTCGGACAACTGGGACCTGACCACCGGCGACGGCAGCGTCGTGCTGACCCTGCCGGCGTCCTTCAACGCCGAGCTCGACGCCGAGACCAGCGACGGCGTGGTGCGCGCCACGCATCCGCAGTTACGGGACGTCGCCGGCGACGACCGGCGGCGGGGCGAAGACGGGGACGATCGGCGCGAGCGCCGGCGCAGCCTGCGGACCCGCATGGGCGAGGGCGGCAAGCTGCTGCGCGTGCGGACCGGCGACGGCACCATCCGCATCGAGCATTGAGGCAGGCTCTTGACACCTGGCTTTGGTGCGTGGGATAAGAGTCTTCTGATGTTCGCCATGTGCACCTGCGCGTGTTGTTGTCTCGGGGCCCAGCCTCCGAGCGCCGCGCTCTGTACATGTTGATCGTGCCAGGCTAGCTTTCACACCAGCGGCACCACCAAACAAGTTTCAGGACCAGGCCCGGAAGGCTTTCAGCTTTCCGGGCCTTTTTGTTTTTGTCGATGCGTCTTTGGGGAAATTGAAATGGCGATACCACCGTCCGTTGAACCGTTCGTCGAGCCGGAAGCCGATCGGCAGGATGCGCCGTGGTGGCTCGACCGGCTGATGAGCGTACCGCTCGCGCCGCCCGCGACGGTCCTTCTGCTGGGCCTCATCCTATGGGAAGACGTGTCCCGCAAAGGGCCCTGGCCCGGATGGCCTGGTCCGCTCGAGCTCAGCACCTCGCCGCTCTCGCTGAACGCCGGGTGGCTGCTGGGTGGAATCGCGATCGCGCTTGCCGCCGGCGTGATCCTTGGCCGGAGCGCGACCAAGCGCGCTTCGCTGCCGGCCGATGCGGGCCTGCCGCGACTGCCCGTGTTCCTGCGGTTCGACGGCCGTCGCGTGGTCGTGGTGGGCGCGGGTCCGGTTGCGGCGTCGAAGGTCCCCGCGCTGCTCGCAGCGGGGGCTCAAGTCACTGTGGTGGCGCCCGAGATCTCCTCTGCGATCGATCGATCCGGAGTTCGGGTCGTCCAGCGCGAGTTCGAGGCCGCCGATCTCGACGGCGCGTGGTTCGCCACCGCGGCGGCCACGCCTGCCGTGAACCGCCAGGTCTGTGATGCGGCGGAGCCGCGCGGCATCTTCGTGAACGCGGTCGACGATCCGCCGAATGCTACCGCGTACCTTGGCGGCACGGTATCCCGCGGCGGCGTCACGGTGGCCTTCTCGACCGCGGGCCAGGCGCCGGCGCTGGCGGGCCTGCTGCGCGAGGCCTTCGACGAGCTGATGCCCGCCGACGTGGCGACGTGGGCGGAGCGGGCGCACGAGCTCAGCCGCCACCAGCGGGCGTCGGGTGTTGCGGTCCACGCACGCCGGCCGCAATTGCTCGACGCATTGAACCGGTTGTACGACCGGCGCGATCGAGCCGGTGCGCCGCGATGACCACTCGGAACGCCGGGTTCGTGTCGCTCGTCGGCGCCGGGCCCGGGCACCCGGAACACCTGACGCAGAAGGCGGTCCGGCGCCTGGGCGAAGCCGATCTCGTGCTGCACGATGCGCTCGTGTCCGACGGCGTCCTCGCCTTTGCGGCCGGTGCGGAGTTCCTGTGCGTCGGCAAACGCGCGGGGCGCCCGCAGACGCCGCAGGAGACGATCGAGCGGCTGCTGATCGACGCGGCGCGCCGGGGCCGGCGAGTGGTGCGCCTCAAGGGCGGCGACCCATTTGTGTTCGGACGGGGCGGAGAAGAAGCGCTGGCCCTGAGCGCTGCGGGTATTCCCTTCGAGGTCGTTCCAGGATTGACGACGGCGGTGGCGGCCCCGGCACTTGCGGGCATTCCGGTCACGCATCGCGGCACGTCATCGGGATTTGTCGTGATCACCGCCGCGGACGAAGGCGCGTGCGACGCCACGATCGAGGCGCTGCCGCCGGGCCTGCTGACGCTCGTGGCGATGATGTCGGTGCAGTCGGCCGGCCGGTTGGTGGGTTGCCTGCTGGCGCGCGGCTGGCCGGCCGGCACGCCTGCCGCGCTGGTGATTGGCGCGGCGACGCCACGCCTGTGGACGTGGAGGGGCCGGCTCGCCGACCTGTCACGCGTGGTCATTCCGGACCACAGTGCCGATGCCCCGGGAACGATCGTGATCGGCGAGGTCGCGGCCCTGCCCATCGACCTCGACGAAGAGGGCGCGTCCTCGGCAGCGGCGGTCCCTTCATGAGCCGCACGATTCGCGTCGGCGCGCGGGGCAGCCGCCTGTCGCGGTGGCAGGTCGGCGTCGCGATCGGCGCGCTCGAACGCCGCGGCATCGCGGCCGAGCGCCTGCTGCTGTCATCGTACTTTGCCGCCGCCAGGCGCCTGGCGGACGTCCACGACATGACCCTGCCAGGAGCCCACCATGGCCGCCCATGATTCTGCGAAGACCCTCGGCCGCGCGCGGCTGTCGTTCGCGCGCGAAGCCGACATCGACGAGTTCGCGGACATGCTCGGGCGCTTCGAGCGCGGCGAGATCACGCCCGACCAGTGGCGTGTCTTCCGGCTCGTGCGCGGCACCTACGGCCAGCGGCAGGTCGACGATGCGCAGATGATTCGCGTGAAGATCCCGCAGGGCGTGCTGACGGTGGAGCAGTTGCACGCGCTGGCGGACGTCGCCGAGCGGTACTCACGCGGCTTCGGCCACATCACCACGCGCCAGAACGTCCAGTTCCATTTCGTGAAGCTGCACGACGCCGAGCCCGCGATGCGCCGGCTCGCGGACGCGGGTCTGACCACGCGGGAGGCGTGCGGCAACTCCGTGCGCAACATCACCGCGTGCCAGTTCGCCGGCGTCGCCGCCGACGAGCCGTTCGACGTGACGCCGTACGCCGAGGCGCTGACACGGTTCCTGCTGCGGCACCCGCTGAGCTCGTCGCTGCCCCGCAAGTTCAAGATCGCCTTCGAAGGGTGCGGGCGCGATCACATCAAGCTCACGATCAACGACATTGGCTGGCTCGCCCGGGTCGTCGATGGCCGGCGCGGGTTCCGCGTCTACATCGGCGGCGGCACCGCGACCATGACCACCGCGGCGGCGGTGCTGTTCGACTTCCTGCCCGTCGAGGACATGCTGCGCGTCGCCGAAGCGGTGATTCGCCTGTTCCACGAGCGCGGCGATTACCAGCACAAGCAGCGCAACCGCATGAAGTTCCTGATCAAGGCGCTGGGTTGGGAGGCGTGGCGCGCGGCATTCGACGTGGCCCTGGCCCAGGTCCGTGCCGACGGCGGCCGCGACCTCGTGTTCGACGTGGCCCCGGCTGCGGCGGAGGCCGCGCCGGCGTGGCCTCGTGCGGCGGCGCCGGCGATCGGCGACATCGCACGACGGGTCGAAGCTGCCACGCTGCGCGGTCCCGGCATTGTCCCGGGGGGCGGTCCCGCGCCCGCCGGCGCCGACGGCTTCGCGCCCTGGGTGCGGACCAACGTGCGGCCGCAGAAACAGCTCGACTTCGTGTCGGTCGTTGTCACGGTACCGCTGGGCGACCTCAGCGGCGCGCAGTACCGCATTCTCGGCGACCTGGCGAATGCCTACGGCGACGGGACGGTCCGCGTCACGGCGGTGCAGGACCTGGTGTTTCGCTGGGTGCGGCGTGCCGACCTGCTGGAGTTGTACCGGCGGCTGCAGGCGGCGGGGCTAGGTCTTCCGGATGCCGACTCCATTGCGGATGTGACCAGTTGCCCGGGCGCCGAGTCGTGCAAGCTCGCGGTCACGCAGTCACGCGGCCTCGGCCAGGCGCTCGAGCGGCACCTGCGCGCAACGCCGGACCTGATCGAGCTCGCGCGTGAGCTCGACATCAAGATCAGCGGCTGCCCGAACGGCTGCGGCCAGCACCACGTGGCGACCATCGGCTTCCAGGGCAGCCTGCGCAAGGTCGATGGCAAGGCGGTGCCGCAGTACTTCATCCAGGTTGGCGGCGGCATCGACGCGGCGCGCACCACCTTCGGCCGGCTCGCCGCCAAGGTGCCGGCTCGCCGCGCCGCCGCCGCCCTCGAACGCCTGGTGCGGTTGTATGCGGATGAAAAACAGGGTGGTGAAACGCCGGTCGCGTTCTTCCGCCGCCTGGAGGTATCGAAGGTGAAAGCGCTGCTACACGATCTGGAAACGTTGACCGCCGACACCGCGAGCGACGCTGACTACATCGATCTTGCCGAGACCACGACGTTCCGGCCCAAGACCACCGACGGTGAGTGTGCGACCTAGGGCGTCGATCACGGCCTTCCTGATTCCGGCGGTCGCGCTGATCCTCGGCATCGCCGTGCGCCACGAGCGCGTGTCGACGGTGTCCCTGGCGGGCGCGGCGATTTGCCTGTTGGGCGCCGCGATCGTCCGCAACCCGCAGATGCTGCGGGTGGTGCCGCGTTACCTCGGCGAGCGATTGGCGTAGGCGCTCGGATCCGCGACCCCGGCCGCGGCGAACCCGTCGCGCCGCTCGCGGCACTTGCTGCACACGCCGCAATGCCGCGGCAACGGCCCGCTGACAGGATTCATGCAGGACATGGTCAGCTCGAGCGGCACGCGGAGCTCGACGCCGCGGCGGATCACGTCCGCCTTCTGCCAGTCGAGAAACGGCGTCGCGATGTCCAGCGGATGATCCAGGCCGAGGCTGAGCGCCCCGGCCATCGCCTCGAAGAACGCCGGCCGCGCGTCCGGAAACGGATTGCCGGCGAGCGGGCCGAGCGCGATCCGGCGCGCGCCGGTCCTGGCGGCGACGACGCCGGCCTTGGTGAGGAGCACGAGATTGCGGCCGGTGAGATAGACGTCTTCATCCGGCGTGTCGTAGGCCGGCGGCACGCCGCGGATCGCCCAGTGCGTCGGCGGATAGACGTCCCGCATGGTGAACTCGACGCGCACGATCGGCGCCACGCGGCCCTGGAATGCCGGCGCCGCGAGCAGCCGATCGATCATCGCGCACTCGGCCGCTTCCCATGCCAGTCCCACGCTCACGTACACGGGTTGCACGGGCGCCTCGCGCGCCTCGTGCGCGGCGAGCACCGCGCTGTCGAGGCCGCCGGACAGGAGGACGAGCGTGCTCATGCGGCTATCACCCATTACACTAGCCTAGACTGGCTGGACCAGTGACATGCGCATTGACGGTCGTCGATCGTCCGATTGACG
>MELE01000132.1 GCA_001768615.1 Acidobacteria bacterium RIFCSPLOWO2_12_FULL_67_14b
CGGCGAGACCGATCAGACGAACGTGCCCGGTGGGCTTCGCGTGGCCGGGCGGCGTCACGCTAATGGGCCCGGCGAGGCCAGGCCACCGGCCCGGCGCCGGCGGCGCCGGCCATCGGCGCGGCCGGGCGGCCCCGCCGCAGGTCGTCCACGACTTGTCCGAGCTTCATGGCTTCCCTCACCACGGTCTCGATTTCCGGCTGCAGATCCGCGCGCAGCTGGCGGCCCCGTTCGGTAAACAGCACGAACCCCACGCCGGCGCCCACGGCCGCGCCGATCATAGCACTCAGAATCATCAGGCTCCGATCGTTCATCCCGTCTCCTCGGACACGCGCTCCGCCGCGCGCGGGTCTTTGATGTCGTGCTTCTTGATCTTGCTATACAAGGTCGGCCGGTACAAGCCCAGGATCTGGGCGGCCTCCTGCTTGTTCCAGTTCGTCCGCTGCAGCGTCTGGAGCACGGCCATCCGCTCGATTTCGGCCAGCGTGTGATGCGGCGGCACCATGAATGCGTCGTCGGCCGCCGCGTCGCCCCGGATCGCCTCGGGCAAATCCTGTGGCTGCACGTCCGGCGTCTTGGCGACCAGCACCGCCCGCTCGACGGCGTTCTCCAGCTCGCGGACGTTGCCCGGCCACCGGAAGCGGATCAGCAGGTGATACGCGGCCGGCGAAATGCTCTTCACGTTCTTCTGGTAGCGCTGGTTGAACTGCTCGAGGAAGTGCGCGCACAAAAGCGGCAGGTCTTCGGTCCGCTCCCGCAACGGCGGTACGCGCAGCGTCACCGTGTTGATGCGGAAATACAGGTCCTCGCGCAGGCGGCCGTCCTTCAGCGCCGCTTCGGGCTCGACATTGGTCGCGCAGATCAGCCGGAAGTCGACCTTCACCAGCCGGTCGCTGCCGATCGGCCGGTATTCGCGCTCCTGCAGCACGCGCAGCAGCTTCGTCTGCAGCAGCAGCGGCATCTCGCCGATCTCGTCGAGCATCAGCGAGCCACCAGCGGCCAGCTCCAGCAGCCCGACCTTGTCGGTCGTCGCGCCGGTAAACGCGCCCTTCTTGTAGCCGAACAACTCCGACTCGATCAGGTCCTTCGGCAGGGCCGCGCAGTTGATCTTGATGAACGGCCCCTTCGCGCGCCCGCTGCGCACGTGAATGGCGTTGGCGATCAGCTCCTTGCCCGCGCCGTTTTCACCCTGGATCAGGATGTTCGCGTCGCTTTCGGCGACGGCTTCGATCAGCTCGAAGAGCTCGCGCATCTTCTTGCTCTTGCCGATGATGTTCGAGAACGCATACTGCTCGCGCACCTGCTCCTTGAGCCGCTGATGCTGCGCCCGCTCGACCTGCAGGTCGGTGGCGCGATCGAGGATCGAGACCAGGCCCGCGGGATCGAGGTGGGACTTCTCGAGGAAGAAGAACGCGCCCGCCTGGCCGGCTTCGAGCGCGCGCGTGATGGTGCCGACGCCGCTGATGACGATCATCTCGGGCGCCGGATCGATCGCCTTGAGCTGCCGCAGCAACGCAATGCCATCGATGTCCGGCAGCACCAGGTCGAGCAGGACGACGTCGGGGTGCCAGGCGCGGAAGATCTCCTCGGCCCTGGACCCGATCGCCGCGGTACGAACCTCGTACCCGGGCGCCCGCGGGGCCTGTTCCACCACCATCTTCAGCCAGTCGGTCACCATCGGCTCGTCGTCTACGACGAGGACGCGGCGGCGATTGGTCGACTTCATTGAAGGCATGGCTGAAGCACACCAATACACACTGTAGCGTATCGATACAGACCCTACCAGCCGGATGCATCCGCTAACTGATGGGGTTTCGACCTTGGATCACACGGATCAGCATGACCGCGATCGCGAGCACCAGAAGCAGGTGGATGAAGCCCCCCAGCGTGTAGGAGCTCACCATGCCGAGCAGCCACATCAGCACGAGCAGGACGAGGATGAAGTTCAACATCGGCGATCTCCTCTTTACGAGTGGCGCGGCGCACCAGTGGCGTCCCGCACGATTCTGGTTGCCGACTTCACCGTGCTGGACGCCTTGTCCAGCGCGTCACGGGCCGAGGATTCGAGCTCGTCGGCCAGCTGATCGGCCTTCTCTTCGATGTTCTCGAGCTGCACGCCGGCCCGCTCCGCCATTTCGCGATAGCGCCGCGCGGCCGCGTCGCGCAGCGAGTTGAACGAGGCGTTCAGGTCGCTTCGCATCTCGTCGCCCGACTTCGGCGCCATCAACAATGCCACGCTGGCGCCGACCAGCGCGCCCGCGACGGCGCCCAGCAGGAACATTCCGCTACCGGCCGACTCGTGTTCGTTCATCAATCTCATCGCCTCACTCCTTTGGACACATGCCTCTCGCCCCGGCGCGCGCCGGAGCGCTCGTTCTCTACAATTCGGCTCCGACGCCGGCGAGCCGTTCGGCCGCGCGCCGCCGGCGCCACCACTGCACGCCTTGGAGCACACCAATCGCGACCGCCGTGCGCGGCGCGGTCGCCACCGCCGCCATGGTGGCCACGCCGGTCCGAACGCGGCCGAGCGCATCGCGGGCATCTTCCACGACGTCGCTGACCGCAATCGTGCCCCGCCTGACGGCCGAAGCCGCCTCATCCACGGTGTCTGCGACGCGGTCGATATGTGCCCTGACCTGGTTCATATGGCCCTGCAACTCGACGACCTTCTGGTCGATGGCCAACTTCGCCTGTCGATAGGCGAGGAACGCGGCAATCGCGGCGCCCACCATCATCAGCGTCTGGATGGCGATGCCGATCGCCATCACGGTCAGCGCCCGCTCCATCACGGCGAGATCTGTCGTCATTTGCTCCACCCGCTATGTAACTCGTTACCCATTCTTGTGACGCGCTTCCACATCTTCATTGCCCGGCTGGATAGCGCCGAGGTCGTCGCCGAGCAGCCGCTCGATCTCCAGCAAGAGCATGTCGGGGTCGCACGGCTTCACCACGACGGCGTCGAACCCGACCTCGCGGGCGAAGGTCAATTGCCTCATGTGGGAGTAGCCGGTGGCGGCGATCAACGGAATGTCCTTCGTCCCGGCATCGGCACGCAGCGTCCGCGCCACGTCGAAGCCCGATATGCCCGGCAATTCGAGGTCGAGCACCATGAGGTCGGGCCGCAGGCTCTTGGCCTTGGCAATGGCCGACGCGCCGTCGATCGCGGTCGAGACGCGGAACCCCACCGACTGCAGGTAGATCGACCAGATGTCGAGCGCATCCTTGTAGTCGTCAACAATCAAGATGTGCTTGCCGTTTGGCGCCACGCTCATGTCTTGGTCGCTCGTATCCGAACGGAAGTGCTTCAAGGGCCGTGCCAAGGATCTCCGCGGGGGGCCGTGCTAGGCTTGCCCAATGGGGCCGAACTTGGCGCAGGTCTTGAATACACTCGCCCACGAGATCCGTACGCCACTTGCCGTGTCACAGGGATATTTGAAGCTGTACCTCGACGGCCTCTTGAAGACGCCGGACGATCAGCGCGCGGCGCTGCAGAAGGCGCGCGAGGCGCTCGGGCAAATCTCGACGCTATGCGCGGACATGGGCCGGGTCAGCGCGTTATCGGAGGCGCCCCACGCGCCGCTGACGGAGAGCATCACCGTGGGACGGATGGTCGCAAGCTTGAAGACGGCGCCGGAACTGGGCGGCGCCACCTGGCGCGGCGAGCTCGCCTCGCCGGGCGCGTTGGCCGCCAGCAGTTTCACGGACCTGGTTCGTGCGGTGGCCGCCGTCGCGTGCGCCGCCTTCGATGAAGCGAGCGAGGCGCAGCGGGTGTTCAGCGTGGAAGCGGCCGACGCGTCCACGCTCACGCTCCTGGCCGGCGCCGAGGGGTCGGTCGCCGCGTTGCGAGCGGGACCGGAGGATGCGAAGGCGGAGCCGTTCGATCTGTTCCGCGGCGGCAAGGGTTTGACGTTGATCTGGGCGTCGTTCGTTCTGCAGCAACATCGTGTGCGCACGTGGAATCATCGCGACCATCGGGCGTCGGTCGGATTCCGTTTCCCATTGGTACAGGTATGAGCACCGCGACACTCGCCATCGTTGACGACGACCAGCAGTTTGCCGAGTACCTCCAGACACTGCTGCGGTCCCGGGGCTACGAGACCCAGGCCTTCGACAGCGGCGATGCCCTGCTCGCCGCGCTGCGCCAAGGCGCCGTGCCGGACGTGATCCTGCTCGACGTCCTCATGCCGGGGCTTGACGGGCTCGAAACGCTGCGCGCGATTCGTCTGGTCCACCCCGCCGCGCAGGTCGTGATGCTGTCGGGCGGGCAGACGCCGGCCACCATCGTCGAGGCCGTGCGCCTGGGCGCCACCGATTACGTGGTCAAGCCGGGCGACCCGGACGGCGTGGGCGAGGTCGCGCTCGAAGCCGCGATCCGCAATGCGCTCGAACGACTGTCGCTGACCACGGAGGTGGCGCGGCTGCGCACACAGGTCGGGCACGATCCGGACGGCGCGCAACCGTGCTGGAGCTCGGGCAAGGCGATGCAGCCGGTGATGACCATGATCGACCGCGTGGCCGACAACGACATCAGCGTACTGTTGCGCGGCGAGAGCGGGGTCGGCAAGGAAGTGATTGCGCGCGAGATCCACCGGCGGTCGCCGCGGCGCGCCAATCCGTTCGTCAAGGTCAACTGCGCGGCGCTGCCGGCCGAACTGCTCGAAAGCGAACTGTTCGGTCATGAGCGCGGCGCCTTCACGGGCGCCGCGTCCACGCGCATCGGCAAGTTCGAGTTCGCGCAGAACGGCACGATCCTGTTGGACGAGATCGGTGAGATGCCGCTGGCCCTTCAGGCCAAGATCCTGCACGTGCTGCAGGACCGGGAATTCACCAAGCTTGGCAGCAACCGATCGGTGGAAGTGGACGTGCGGATCATGGCCGCCACCAACCGCGATCTCGAGGCGATGATGCGGGCCGGCACGTTCCGCGAGGACCTCTACTATCGCCTGCAGGTGATCGAGATCCACGTGCCGCCGTTGCGGGAGCGCCGCGAAGAAATCCCGCAGCTGATCGAGTTCTTCCTGCTGAAGTTCGCGTCGCTGTACCGGCGGCCGCCGGTCCGGCCCTCGCTCGTGCTGCAGGAGAACCTGCTGACGTACGAGTGGCCCGGCAACATCCGCGAGCTCGAGAACATGATGAAGCGGCTGGTGGTGCTGCAGGACGAGAACCTGATTCTCGCCGAGATCGGCCGGTTGCGCACGGCGCGCGCCGCGGCCGACGGCGCCGCCGCGCCTGCGCCGCCGTCCCCTGCACCGCTCGCGGTCGCGCGCCCGGCCGCGGCATACGCGCCGGCATCGGTGGTGCCGTTTCCGGTGCCCGCCCTCCCCGGCGGCCACGCCGCCGCGATTCCGGCGCCCGGCCCCGACGGCGTGAACCTCCAGGAGCTGGCCCGGCACGCGGCGATGGGCGCCGAGAAGGAAGCCATTCAGCACGCGCTCGAGCGCTTCCGGTGGAACCGGCGCAAGACCGCCGAGTACTTACAGGTGAGCTACAAGACCTTGCTGAACAAGATGAAGGAATGCGGGATCAGCGAGGCGCCGGGGGCCTGACCGCCGACGCAATCGTTCGGGCGGTTCGCGGGCAGCGCCGAGCCTTAGGCCAGGGACAGCGACACCACGAACTCCGCGCCCGCGCCGACGCCGTCGCTCGAGGCGGTAAGGCGTCCGCCATGCAGGTCGACCAGCCGTCGCACGATGGCAAGGCCGAGGCCGAGCCCTGATCGCATGGTCGTCAAGGCTCCCTGACGGAACGGTTCGAAGACGTACGGGAGGAACGCCGAGTCGATGCCCTCGCCCGAGTCCTTCACGCGAAGGGTCGCCCGGCTCCCCGTCCGATCGACCCTGACGTCGATGGTGCCGCCCTTCGGCGTGTACTTTACCGCGTTGGCGAGCAGGTTAAAGGCGATCTGCTGGAGCCGGTGTTGGTCGCCGATCACCGTAAGCGGCTGGGGGTCCGTGTCGACCTCCAGCGTGATCTGCTTGGCAGCGGCGGCGGGCTTGACGGTGTCGAGGGCGGCAGCGACGACCGCGCGAAGGTCGAGCGGTGCGACGGTCAGGCTCAACCGGCCCTGGATCATCCGCGACACGTCGAGCAAGTCCTCGATCAGGCGCGTCTGGATCTTCGCGTTGCGATCGATCGCATCGACCGCGTGCTTGCGCTGTTCGTCGTCTGGCAGTGCGCCGGACTGGAGCACGTGAATCCAGCCGACGATCGCGTTGAGGGGCGTCCGAAGTTCATGGGACGCCGTGGCGAGGAACTCGTCCTTGAGGCGGCTCGCCTCCTCTGCCGCGCC
>MELE01000133.1 GCA_001768615.1 Acidobacteria bacterium RIFCSPLOWO2_12_FULL_67_14b
GAGATACACGGTCTGCGGGTCGTTTGGATCGACCACCAGTTCCCGGTAATTCGACGTTAGCGTGTCGTTCGCTCCGAGCGTTTGCTGGAGCCCGTTGTTACGCGCCGACCAGGTCCGGCCGCCGTCGTCGGATCTGTACACCCCGCCCCGCCACGGAGCCGCGGACGGCGTGTACAGCGTCAGGTACATCCCCTCTGGCCGGCTCCGGCTCAGCGCCACTCTGGCCACGTTGGTGTGCGGCAGACCGGTGTTGGACGCCGTCCACGTTGCGCCGCCGTCCTTACTCTCAAAGAAACCATATTGCGAGCTCAGGTAGAGCGTCCCTGGCGTTGACGTGCCTGGTGCGAGCGTTCGGTTGCTGGGATTGAACACGAGCGATGTGATCAAGGCGTCAGAGGCCAGACTGCCCGAGGCGTTCGCCCTCACCCAGTTGTTGCCGCCGTCCGTGCTCTTGTAAACGGCGCCTTGCTTCCCGATGCCCAGGCGAGGAGAACCGATGCCGGCGTAGATCACGTCCGGATTCGCCGATCCATGGCGAGTGCGCTCACGGGAGCCGACCAACTGAAACCGCTTGTGGCCGAGAAGCCGGATCGGAGCCACCTCCAGGAAGCGCCCTGGTCGGTCGACTTGTAGACGCCACTCGTGCCACCCGCATAGAGGATGTTGGGATCGAGTGGGTGATAGAGAATCGTTTCGACCCAGTAGTCTCGCAGCCCTTGATTGCGGATGGTCCAGTTCGTTCCGCCGTTATCGGAGTGGAAGACGCCCTGGATGTCTCCGCCCAGCAACACCGTGTGCTCGCCGTGCGGACTGGCTGCGAGGGCCATCACCCAGCCCCCTCCGCCGGGTCCCAGGCTGGTCCACGTCGGTTCGGCGCCACGAAGCAGCGCGACAACGCCCAGCAACGAGACCAGGCACGCCCCGATGACGACTCCTTTTGTCGAGGCTGTTGGAGCCGAAGTCATGCTTCCTCCTGCCTGATCGAGATCCTCCAGTCGCTGACGCCGAATACCCGCATTATCGTCCAGAAGCCCATGTCCATCTGAAACGGCTCATGGCAGTGAAACAGTGAGAAGTCCAGGCTGGGTCGGCGAGACCCTCTTGACTATCGGTGGATCTCGCAGGCGCCGAGCGGCTCGGTGCCGGCGAGGAAGGCCTCGACCGTGACCCGCGGACAGATCGGCGTGGCGATCTTCCCGGTGTCGCGGTCGATCTCGACGAAGCTGACGCCCGGCGGGGCTTCGAAGCCCGCGTTGGGGTGGCCGGCCAGGGCCTTGATCATGAAAGCCGTCCAGATCGGCAGCGCCGCCTGCGCGCCGCTCATGCCGAGCGGCTGGTTGTTGTCCAGTCCCACCCAGACCACGGTGAGCAGCTCCGGCGTGAAGCCGACGAACCACGCGTCGCGCAGGTCGTTGGTCGTGCCCGTCTTTCCTGCCGCGTCGAGCGTGAAGCCCGCCCCCCTGGCCGAGGCGCCCGTCCCCTCGTTGAGCACGCTCCGCATCATGTGGGTGACGAGGAACGCCGTCGACGCGCGGGCCACGTTCGGTCCGGCGATGGCCTTCGGCTTCACGGCCTGCTCGCCGCTGACGATGCTGGAGATGGCGCGCAGCTTCCGGATGGTGCCGCGGTTCGGGAACAGCGTGTACGCCTCGGCCAGCTCGAGCGGCGTGGCCTCGATCACGCCCAGCGCCACCGACGGATACGCCTTGACGTCCGCCTGGCCGACCTTCGTCTTCTTCCAGGTCGCCACGACGCGGTCGTAGCCGGTCTGTTCCGCGATCTTGATGGTCGCGATGTTGCGCGACATCGCCAGCGCGCGGCGCAGCGTGATGCCGCCGTCGTATTCGTTGTCGTAGTTGCCGGGCGTCCACTCCTGGTTGTCGAACGTCCACGTCGTCGGCTCGTCCCACACCATCGAGGCGGGGGTCAAATCGCCGCCCTCGTCGGCGGTCTTCTCGAACGCGGCCAGGTAGACGAACGGCTTGAACGTCGATCCCGTCTGGCGGCGGGCGCTCACCGCGCGGTTGAACTGCGACTGGTTGTACGAGCGGCCGCCGATGAGCGAGAGGATGTCTCCCGTGCGCGGATCGATCGCCACCAGCGCCGCCTGCGCCACGCGGCGCGGGCCGCGCTTGCGCCGCGCCAGCAGCGCGTCGACCTTGGCGAGCCCGTCGCGCAGGGCATCGTCGGCGTGGCGCTGCAGGCTGAGGTCGAGCGTCGTGTAGATGTCGAGCACGCCGGGCTTGGAGGCGATGCCCGGAAAATCCGTGTCGAGGACTCCGGCGAGGTAGTCGACGAAATACGGCGCCTCGGTGTCGAGCGCGCGGGCCGACACGGTGATCGGCTCCTTCGAGGCGCGCTCGGCGGCGTCCGGCGTGATGTATTCGGCATCGGCCATCGCGCGCAGCACGACGTTGCGCCGCTCCTTCGCGCGCTCGGGGTTGCTGAACGGCGAGTGATAGAACGGCGACTGGATGACGCCGGCCACCAGCGCCGATTCGCTCAGCGACAGGTTGCGGACGTCCTTGCTGAAGAAGATCTTCGCGGCCTCGGGCACGCCGTGCAGCGCAAACGACCCGCGGTGGCCGAGGTAGACGTCGTTCAGGTAGAGCTCGAGGATCTCGTCCTTGGTGGCCTTGGTCTCGAGGACGAGCGCCATGAACTGCTCGCGGATCTTGCGCAGCAGCGAGCGCTGGCGCGTCTGCTGCTCGACGGCCATCTCCTCGGTGAGGAAGAAATTGCGCGCCAGCTGCTGCGTGATGGTACTGGCGCCCGACAGGTACGTCCGGGTGCCGAATACGTTCGAGACGAGCGCCCCCACGATGCGGATCGGATCGATGCCGGGGTGGTAGTAGAAGCGGCGGTCTTCGATGGCCAGCACGGCTTCCTGCATGCGGGGCGGAATGGCCTCGAGGGCGACGCGCCGGCGCTTTTCGCGCGTGCCGGTCATGAACGCGGTCAGCAGCGGCGCATCGAGCGTGACGCGCTCGACGGCCTTGTCGGCCGCCTGCAGCCGGACGATCCGCTGCGGGCCGGGCGGCGGCGGCTTGGCGCCGCGTCTTCTCGCCACGGGCGGCTCGGGAAACGTGACCCGCACGGCCTTGCCGGCCTGATCGCCACCGCGCGAGATCAGGACGACGGTATGCCGATCGATGGCGAATTCGCCCGGCCGCGCGACCCGCGCGCGCTGGGCGTAGCCGACGTCGTTGAGGCGCGCGACGAGGTCCGCTTCGTTGATGCTCTGGCCGGTCTGCAGGGTGAGGGGACGGGCGTACACGCGCGGCACCGTGCGGTCGCGCTCGCCGTGCAGGCGGGCATCGATGATGCGCCCGTACGAGACGTAGAGGTAGCTCAGCGCCCCGACCATGGCCAGCGCGGCCACGCCCAGGCCGACCAGGATGTGACGGCGCCAGGGCGCGAGCCACGCAGGCCAGCGAAGCCGCGACAGGCGCGCGCGCCAGCCGGTCTTGCCTTTCGTCCTCTTCTTCAAATCGTCAGGACCCAGTGGTGGCCCATCTCGAGCGGCAGTTCCTCGAGCAGCCGATCCACCAGGGCCGGTCCGTAGCGGTTGAGGAACCACACGAAACCGACTTCGCGTTCCTGCGGGTGGCCCTGGGGGAAGGTGAGGGCCTGCGCGCGCTGGAACTGGCGCCGCAGCGTGTCGTCACGCCGCTTCGCCGCCTGAATGACCTTGTTGTGCAGCGCGTGCACCTCGTGCTGCAGCTTGCCGAGCGTGGACTTCACCGCGCCCTCGAGCGTCGAGTCGATTTGCGGCACGGCGGCGGCCACCGCGATCATGCGCTCCCCGATCGCCGCCGCCACCGCCGTCAGCGACTGCTCGACGGTCGGCGGCAACTGGCTTTCCAGGAGTTGATTGAGGGCTGCCTCGTCTTGCGCGCGAAGCGCCGTCAGCGGCAGCTCGTACTTCGTCAGGAAGCGGAGCGTCGCCGAATCGACGAGCGTGGCGGTGCCGCGCTGATACATCAGCGGCATCGGCACGCCGAAGTGCGCGTAGATCTCCTTGAGCTGCCCGAGGTACGCCAGCTCGTTGGGCCCAGCCACGTAGCAGATCGTCGGGAAGATCGCGTCCTGCACCAGCGGGCGGAGCAGCACGTTCGGGCTGAAGTGTTCCGGATGCGTCCGCGCCTCGTTGACGAGGTCGGGCAGGCTCACCGGGCGATCGCCGATGAAGGCCTGATTGGCGTCGACGCGGATGGGCGCGCGTTCGGCGTTCAGGTGAAAGAGCGAGATCGTCCCGCCGGCGAGCATCGCCTGCGCGTGATATCCCTTCGCCACCAGCGCCTCGCCGGCGCGCGCGGCGATGCGAGCGGTATTGCCGGGCTGGCTGATTTCCGCCACGAAGACGTCGCGGGCCAGCGGCTTGGCGGCCGGGTCGGCCGAGTCGAAGACCACCAGCCCGTAGCGGCCGAGCACCTCTTCGAGCCATCGGCCGAAGGCCAGGGCCATGCCGGCGCCCGGGCGGTAGGCCTGGCGAAGCGAGGCGAGCAGGTCGTCCTTGAATTCGGTATCCGGAAGCGCCGCGGCGAGGGCGTCGAGGGCCGCGGTGATCTCATCGGTGAGCGTCAGCCCGGCGATGGGCCGGTGGCCGGCGCCGGGGAGGTCGGCCAGGCGCACCGTGCGCGGCGCCAGGTCGGCGTCGAGCACCGTACACCCGCTCACTTCGGGCCAGTCGTGATCCTCGCCATCGATCCAGAAGACGGGGACCACGGCCACGCGGTGGTCGCGCGCCACTTTCGCGGCCAGCTTCATCGTCGTCAGCGCTTTGAGCAGCGTGAAGAGCGGCCCGCCGAAGGCGCCGGCCTGCTGCCCGGTGATGATGACGCGCGTGGCCGGATCGGCCAGCGTGGCCGCCGCGTCACGGGCGGCGCGTGGTGCGCCGCGGCGTTCCTGCTGCGCGGCGATCATCCGCGCGACCTCCGCGGGTTGCCGCGCGTAGGCCTGCGAGCGGGCGATGGCGTCGGCCCACGCCGCGGTTGACGCCGGGTTGCCGGCAAAAAACGGCGCGACCTGTTCGTACGCAAACGCGTAATCGGACGCCAATCGCCGAATCCACGGGAATGTTCGAATGTCAACCGCGAGCGAAGACGCGGCTGCGGGCGTGACGTCGGACGGCACCGCCACGTACTGTCTCAAACGGTCACTGAAGCTGTCAACCGTGCGTGGTAACATTGTGGGTCGTTAAGTGAACGAGGAAGGCTCACTGTTCGACGTCCCCCCGGCGGCCATCGGCCGCTATCTCGTGCGGAAGCCGCTCGGCACCGGCACGACAGGGCCTGTTTTTCAAGCCCAGGACCCCGAAACGCACGCCGCCGTTGCCATTAAGCTGTTCAAGGTCGATCTGACTCCGGCCGTCGCCCACGAAGTGGCGCAGGCCCTCGGGCGCCTCGTCGGCCTGACGCCCAAGCTCCCGGCGCTCGCGACGCCCCTGGATGCAGGGTTGGATGAGATCGAGGCCTACTTCGTTACATCCTTCGTCGACGGCGACTCGCTCGAGTCGGCGCTTCGCGACTATGGGCCGGCCGCCATTGAGGATTTGGTGCCGCGCCTTCGCGCCCTGGCGGAGGCGCTCGATGCCGCGCACGGCGCGGGCCTCGTTCATGGCGCGCTTCATCCCAAGGATGTTCTGGTCCTGGCGGATACGACGCACCTGACCGGCGTCGGCGTGGCGCCCATTCTCCGGCAGGCGGGCGTGGTGCTGCCCGTGCGACGGCCCTACTCGGCGCCCGAAGTCGCGAGCGGCGCCGCCGCGACGGCGGCTTCCGACCAGTTTTCGCTGGCGGCGATCGCCTTCGAATGGCTGTTCGGCCGGCGCATCTCCGGACCGGCCGAGCGGCTGGTCGAGGTGCGCGCGCTACCCGGTGTGGATCGCGACGCGCTGTCGAACGCGTTCACCGTCGCCCTGGCGCCGGATCCGGGCACGCGATTCGCCTCGTGCGCGGCCTTTTGCGGGGCGGTGGCCGGCGCCCTCGAGCCGTCGGTGCTGCCGTTCCGCCCGGAAGTGCTGGATGCAAGTCCGATTGCCGAACCCGTGATCGAGCCCTTTGCTCCCGGACCGCCCGCGCCCAGGTTCGAGTCCATCGGCCGCGTCGAGAAAAAGGCCGAGCGTTTCGGCGGCGGCGTGCTCGTGGCGATGTTGATCGTCGGTTTCCTGGCGGGCTTTGCGGCCGGGTACATGGCCAAGCCGCGCGCGCTGCAGTCGGGCCCGCCGCAAACGATGGCGGCGCCGCCGGGAACAGAGGCGGCAGTCGCGCCGGCACCTGCACCCGTGGCACCGGCACCCAAGGCACCAACCCCCTTGGCACCACAGGCACCCAAGGCACCCGAGGCACCTTCGAACGTGGGCCGCTTGTTGGTCCGTTCGTCCCCGAGCGGGGCCACGGTGGCCGTCGACGGCGTGCCGCGCGGCGTGACGCCGCTGGCACTGCGCGATCTCGAGCTTGGGGCCCGCAATGTGGTCGTCGCCCGGCCCGGTTACATCGCGGAAGACCGGCGCATCGTGCTCACGCGGGCGCGGCCGTCGCGATCCCTCGAGGTGCGGCTCACCTCGCAAGCGGCGGAGCCGGCGCCGCGACCCGGCACCCCCGCGACCCTCGGGCGGCCGGCGGCAGACGCCACCGGCACCCTCGCCGTGGAATCGCGCCCGGCAGGTGCGGCGGTGACGATCAACGGGAAGCCGAGCGGGAAGACCCCGCTCAGCATCGATGCGCTCGCCCCGGGCGAGTACCGCATCAACATGACCCTCGAGGGCTACCGGCCGTTTTCGACCACGGTGCGCGTGGTCGCCGGCGCGCGCGCGCGCGCGGCCGCGTCGTTGAGCGTACAGGAGCGGGAATGAACGCGATTCTGGCATTGGAAGACGGCACGTGGTTCCAGGGCGTGTCGGCGGGGGCCCCCGGCGCGACGAGCGGGGAAGTGGTGTTCAACACCAGCATGACCGGGTACCAGGAAGTCCTGACCGACCCGTCGTACGCGGGCCAGATTGTCACGATGACGACGCCGCAGATCGGCAACTACGGCGTGGCCGGCGCCGACGCGGAATCCGCCGGGCCGCAGGTCGCCGGGTTCGTCATGCGCGACCCGTCACCGGTCTCGAGTAACTGGCGCGCGCAAGGCACCTTGCGCGACTACCTGACCCGCAACAACATCGTCGCCATTGGCGACATCGACACGCGGGCGCTGACCAGGAAGCTGCGATCGGCCGGGGTCATGCGCGGCGTGATTGCCACCGGCGCCGCCGATGCCGCGGAGCTGGTCGAGCGCGCGAGGCACATCACCCACATGGAGGGCAGCGACCTCGTGAAGGATGTGACCTGCGCGGAGGCCTACGATTTCGAAACCTCGCTCGCCGACGCGGTGACCGAAGCGAGCTTCGGCATCCCGACGCGGCGGACGAAGCACCCGCTGAAGGTCGCGGCCTACGACTTCGGCATCAAGCTGAACATCCTGCGCCGTCTCGCGGCGTACGGCTGCCACGTGCGGGTGTTTCCGGCGTCGGCGCCGGCGTCGGATCTGCTGGCGTGGGGCCCCGACGGCATCTTCCTGAGCAACGGCCCGGGCGACCCGGCGGCCGTGACCTATGCGGTCAGGAACGTGAGGCGGCTGATGAAGGGCGACGTCCCGACCTTCGGCATCTGCCTGGGGCACCAGTTGATGGGGCTCGCGCTCGGCGCCAAGACCTACAAGCTGAAGTTCGGCCACCGCGGCGGCAACCATCCCGTGAAGAAGCTGGACACGGGTGCCATCGAAATCACCTCGCAGAATCACGGCTTCGCGGTGGATCCGGATTCGCTGCCGGCCGACACGCGCGTGACGCACCTCAACCTCTATGACGGCACGGTCGAGGGGCTGCGGCACGTCGACAAGCCGCTGTTCTCGGTGCAGTACCATCCCGAGGCCTCGCCGGGGCCGCACGACGCCGACTACCTGTTCCAGGAATTCCTCGACGAAATGGAGAAGAAATAAGGTGCCTAAGGTGCGAACGGTGCCTGATGTGCCTAGGGGTTGGTGCGGCCGCTAATGCCAAAAAGAACTGACATCAAACGCGTGCTCGTGATCGGATCGGGCCCGATCGTCATCGGGCAGGCGTGCGAGTTCGACTACTCCGGCACGCAGGCGATCAAGGCGCTGCGCAGTGAAGGTCTCGAGATCATCCTGGTCAACAGCAACCCGGCCACGATCATGACCGACCCGGAGCTGTCGGATCGGACCTACGTCGAGCCGCTGACGCCGGAGTCGCTCTAGAAGATCATCGAGCGCGAGCGGCCCGACGCCATCCTCCCGACCGTGGGCGGGCAGACCGCGCTCAACCTCGCGGTGCAGCTCGACGAGCTCGGGATCCTGAAGAAGTACAAGGTCGAGCTGATCGGCGCGCAGATTCCGGCGATCAAGGTCGCGGAAGACCGGCTCCTGTTTCGCGACGCGATGAAGGAGATCGGGGTGGCCGTGCCCGCCAGCGGCGTCGCCAAGTCGCTCGGGGAAGCGCTGGTCATGGTCGGGCAGACCGGCTTCCCGGCGATCATCCGCCCGTCGTTCACCATGGGCGGCGTCGGCGGCGGCATTGCCTACAACCTCGAGGAGTTCAAGGAGATCGCGGGGCGCGGCCTGCACCTGAGCCCCGTGCACGAGATCCTCGTCGAGGAATCGGTGATCGGCTGGAAGGAATTCGAACTCGAGGTGATGCGCGACTGCGAAGACAACTTCGTCGTCATCTGCTCGATCGAGAACATCGACCCGATGGGCGTGCACACCGGCGACAGCCTCACGGTGGCGCCGGCGCTCACGCTCACCGACAAGGAATACCAGCGCATGCGCGACGCCGCGCGGCGGATCATCCGGCGGGTGGGCGTCGAAACCGGCGGCTCCAACATCCAGTTCGCCATCAACCCGGACGATGGCCGCATGGTGGCGATCGAGATGAACCCGCGCGTCTCGCGATCGTCGGCGCTGGCGTCGAAGGCCACCGGCTTCCCGATTGCGAAGATCGCCGCCAAGCTGGCGCTCGGCTACCGGCTCGACGAGATCCCGAACGACATCACGCGCGTGACGCCGGCGTCGTTCGAGCCGACCATCGACTACGTCGTCGTCAAGATTCCGCGCTGGAATTTCGAGAAGTTCCCGCAGGCCGACCGGACGCTGACCACGCAGATGAAGTCGGTGGGCGAGGCGATGGCGCTGGGGCGCACGTTCAAGGAAGCGTTCCTGAAGGGCATTCGATCGCTCGAGCTCGGCAAGGAAGGGTTCCTGTTCCGGCGGCCGCAGTTCGACGATGCGGAAGAAGAGGGCGCGCCCGGCGAGGAAGAGGATGCCGGGCTCCGCCGCAAGCTGGTGATCCCGACCGACCGGCGGATGTGGGCGCTGTTCCGCGCCCTCGACAAGGGCTGGGACGTCGAGAAGCTCCACGAGCTGACCAATATCGACCCGTGGTTCCTCCAGCAGTTCAAGGAGCTGGTCGAGCTGCGCAAGACGGCCGAGATGGTCGGCCTCCGCGACATGTCGCACGAGCTGCTGCGGACGCTGAAGCGCGCCGGCTTCGGCGACGGCGAGCTCGCCGACATCCTCGGCGTCGACGAGACGGCCGTTCGCGAGAAGCGCAAGGAGCTGAAGCTGAAGACCGTCTTCAAGCGGATCGACACCTGCGCGGCCGAGTTCGAGTCGTTCACGCCGTATCTCTACAGCACGTTCGAAGACACCTGCGAGGCCGACCCCACCGACAAGCAGAAGATCATCATCCTGGGCAGCGGCCCGAACCGCATCGGGCAGGGTATCGAGTTCGATTACTGCTGCTGTCACGCCGTGTTCGGGTTCAAGCGCGAGGGCTTCGAGACCGTGATGATCAACTGCAACCCCGAAACCGTGTCGACCGACTACGACACCGCCGACCGGCTCTACTTCGAGCCGCTTACGTTCGAGGACGTGATGGCGGTGGTCGAACGCGAACGCGAGGGCAACGTCGACGTCTCGTGCGTGGTGCAGTTCGGGGGCCAGACGCCGCTCAAGCTCGCGCTGGCGTTGCAGGAGGCGGGCGTCACGATCCTGGGGACGTCGCCGGATTCGATTGACCTCGCCGAGGATCGACAGCGCTTCAACCAGTTGTTGTGGGACCTCGGCATTCCGCAGCCGTCGAGCGGCACGGCGATCTCGAAGGGCGAGGCCCGCGAGGTGGCGGCGAAGGTGGGCTTCCCCGTGGTGGTGCGGCCGTCGTACGTGCTCGGCGGGCGGGCGATGGCCATTGTCTACGACGTCGCGACGCTGGATCGCTACATGGGGGGCGCCGTCGACGTGTCGCACGACCGGCCGATCCTGATCGATCGCTTTCTCGAGCACGCGAAGGAAGTCGACGTCGACGCCGTGGCCGACGAGTCCGGGACCGTCGTGATCGGCGGCATCATGGAGCACATCGAGGAAGCTGGCATCCACTCGGGCGACAGCTCCTGCGTGGTGCCGCCGCCGGGCCTGGGCGACCGGCACCTGTCGACGATCCGGGATTACACCAGGCGGATCGCCAAGGCATTGAAGGTGATCGGCCTGATGAACGTGCAGTACGCGATCAAGGACGACACCGTCTACGTGCTCGAAGTCAACCCGCGCGCGTCGCGCACCGTGCCGTACCTGTCGAAGGCCACCGGCGTGGCGCTGGCCCAGGTGGCGGCCCGGGTGATGGCCGGCAAGTCCCTGGCGGAGCTGGGCGTCACCGAGGACCTGACGCCCGCGGGCGTGTTCGTGAAGAGCCCCGTGTTTCCGTTCGTCCGCTTCCCGGGCGTCGACACCATCCTCGGGCCCGAAATGAAGTCCACCGGCGAGGTCATGGGCGGCGCCGACAGCTTCGGCATGGCGTTCGTGAAGGCGATGCTCGGCGCCGGCCAGCAGCTGCCCAAGGAAGGCGCGGTCTGCATCAGCGTGAACAACGAAGACAAGGGCGAGGTCCTGCCGATTGCGACGGGGTTCGCGGCGCTGGGCTTCACGATTATCGGCACGCGCGGGACCGCCGCCTACTTGCGCGCGCACGGCGTCGAGTGCTCGGTGGTCTTCAAGGTGAACGAAGGCCGGCCGAGCCTCGCGGACGAGATCGTCAACCGCAAGATCGCGCTGGTGATCAACACGCCGCACGGCCGCGAGTCGTTCTTCGACGACAAGGCGGTCCGGCGCGCGGCGATGATGGCCGGCGTGCCGTGCATCACGACCATCACAGGCGCGGCCGCGGCGCTCGAGGCGATCCGCGCGCTCAAGACCGAAGGCCTCGACGTGCGCGCGCTGCAGGACTACTACGCCGCCGTCGGCGCCGAGATCTAATTCCTGCCATATGGGCCGGGCCATGACGCGGCAACTTCTGCCACGTTAGGCCGGCCTTCGTCCGGATTTCCCCGCGAAGTCGCCTGCCCCGCTCCTTGCAGCCGGAGCGGGCATGCCACTGTCCATTCGCCTCGCTCTCACCGTGTCGGCGGGCGTTGCTGCCGGCGTGTTCCTCGATTCGCGGGTCCTCGTGCCGGTCCCGTGGATCATCGCCGCCGGCGGCCTCACGGCGCTGGCGGCTCGTGGCCGCGGCCGCGCGCGTGTCGCGTGGGCCGCGGCGCTCGTGGCGCTGGCCGGCCTGTGCGCGGTCGCCGGCGCCTCGGCGCAGGATCGGGCGCTGCACCCTCCGCTCCGCGCGATCCTGGAGCAGCGGGTCGGTGGTTTCGCCATCGAAGGCGTCGACGGACCGCGCGACGACACGCCGATCGTGCTCGAGGGCCGGCTGCAGGCCGACGCGACGCCAACCGACACGGGCGCGACCATGCGCGTGCAGGTGGAGCGGATCTGGCTGGGACCGTGTCCCGAGTCGGCGCCGGGCGGCGTCTCGATCGGCGTGTCCGGATCGCTGGCCGCCCTCGCGGTCCAGGACTGGCGGGCGGGCCGCGCGATCAAGGCGCCCGTGCAGCTGCGCCGGCCGGCGCGCTACCTCAACGCGGGCGTGCCCGACCAGGAGCGCCTGCTCGCGCGGCGCGGCCTCGCGCTGGTGGGTTCGATCAAGAGTGCCGCGCTCGTCGACGTGACGGCGAGGGGCCACTGGCTGGACGAGGCGGCCGCCGGCGCGCGGGCCGCGGTCCGGGCGGCGATGGCGCGTCACGTCGGCGCGCGGGCGCCGCAGTCGGCGGCCATCGCCACGGCGATCCTGATCGGCGATCGCGGCTCGCTCGATGCCGGCGTGGAGCGCCGGCTGCAGGAGGCCGGCACCTACCACGTGATTGCGATTTCGGGCGGCAACATCGCGATCCTCGCGGGCCTCGTGCTCGTCTCGCTGCGCTGGCTGCGTGTTCGCGCGGGTTGGGCCGCGGGCATCGCCATCACGGTGCTCGCCGGTTATGCGTTCCTGGCAGGCGGGGGGCCGTCGGTGGTCCGCGCCACGCTGATGGCGGCGGTGTATCTGTCGCTGCGGATGATCGATCAGCGGACCGCGCCCGAGCACGCCATGGCGCTGACGGCCGCGGCCCTGCTGCTCGTGTCGCCGCTCGCGATCGCCGACGTCGGCTTCTGGCTCACCTTCGGCGCCACCGCTGCAATCGTGATCGGCCCGTCACGGGCGCCGCTGCCCGCCACGGCCTGGCTGCGAGCGCCGGTGGTCCTGGTGCTGGCATCGGCGTGCGCGGAGGCGGCGCTGATGCCGGTGGGCGCGATGGTGTTCCAGCGCGTCACCCTGGCGGGGCTGGCCCTGAACCTCGCGGCGGTCCCCTGCATGGCCATCGTCCAGGTCGGCGCGATGGTCACGGCGGGCGCGGATGCCATGGGTCTGGCCCCGGTGGCATCGGCGGCGGGCTGGGTCACGCACCTCGCGGTCCGCGGCCTCGTCGACAGCGCCGCGCTGGTCGACTTCGCGCCGTGGATCACCTGGCGCGTGCCCTCACCGTCGATCCTCACCGTGGTGGCCTACTATGCCTGCTTGATCGCCTGGCTCGTAGGGAGTCTTCACCACGAAGTCCACGAAGTGAATCACGAAGGTCACGAACGAAGACCAATGATTCTTCGTGCTCTTCGTGATTTGTCTTCGTGCGCTTTGTGGTCCGCATTTGGGCTCTTCCTCTGGATTGCGATCGCACCGCCTACGCTGGCGCGCGTCTTTGGCGATGGCCGGCTTCACTTGACGATGATGGACGTGGGGCAGGGCGATGCGATGCTGGTGACGTTCCCGAACGGCCGGACGTTGATGGTCGACACCGGCGGGGTCTCGATCCGCGGCGACTTCGACATCGGCGATCGCGTGCTGGGCCCCGCGCTCCGCGCGCGCCGGGTCGGGCGCCTGGACTACCTGTCGTTCACGCACGGCGACCCCGATCACATCGGCGGCGCGCCGTCGCTGGCGAAGGACTTCTCGCCCCTGGAGATCTGGGACGGCGTCTACGTCGCCGGGCACGAGCCGACGAACCGGCTGCGCGCGGCGGCAGTGGAACGGCGTGCCGCGTGGCGGTCGCTGCAGAGGGGCGATCGCCTGGAGATCGGCGGTGTCGAGCTGCGGGTGCATCATCCGCCCCTGGCCGACTGGGAGCGCCAGAAGGTCCGCAACGACGACTCGCTCGTGATCGAGCTGCGCTACGGCCAGGTGTCGATGCTGCTGACGGGCGACATCGGCAGGGAAGTGGAGCAGGCACTGATCCCGGCGCTGGACCTGCTCCCAATCGTCGTCCTCAAGTCCCCCCACCACGGCAGCGGCACGTCGAGCTCGAAGGAGTTCATCGATGCCGTCAAGCCGGCCGTGGTCGTGATCAGCTGCGGCCGCGGCAACCCCTACGGCCACCCGGTTCCGTACGTGCTCGAACGATACCGCGCGGTTGGAGCGCAGGTGTTTCGAACTGACTTGGAAGGTCAGATCGAAGTCACCACCGATGGAACAACCCTGGCCGCGATCACCTTCACTGGCCGTAGATTCGGGCCGCCATGAGTCCTCAAAGAAACCACGAAGATCACGAAGATCACTACGAAGATCACGAACTCCCATTCCAGTCTTTGGTGCGCCATGCTCACAAGAACTACACCCACACTCCCTCCCGAACTCGAGGCCGTCGTCAGCAGAACCATCGGGTGCGCGATTCGTGTCCATAGGGCCCTGGGTCCTGGATTCACAGAAGGAATCTATCAGGACGCACTGGCTGTCGAGCTCGAGTGGGAAGGACTCCGGTTCGATACTGATGAACTTCAATGCGGAGTATTTGAAATCACAACTGAGACGTTTTGTTCTGTAAACAGTAAGGTGAGTTCTTCGTGATCTTCGTGGTGATCTTCGTGATCTTCGTGGTCTATTGAAATGGCCGAAGCGGAGCGGCCGCGAGAGATGTCCTTGCGCCGCCACGGCTAGGACCTGGACTTGGCTCTTGCCCAGTGCGCTTCGAGTTGCTCCAGCGTAAGGTCACGAAGCTTCTGGCCGGATGCAGTGACCTGGCGTTCCACATCATCGAACCGCCTCTGAAACTTGTCGTTGGCAACCCGTAGCGCTGCTTCGGGCTCGATGCCCAGCTTCCGTGCCAGATTGGTCACCGCGAAGAGGAGATCGCCCAGCTCCTCTTCCGCCGCCGCCGACCGCGGCCCTTTCTGCTCGACCGCTTCCCGCAGCTCGCGGGCCTCCTCGTCGATCTTGTCCAGCACGTCCTCGGCCTTCACCCAGTCGAACCCGACCGTCGCCGCGCGCGTGCTGAGCTCGTAGGCGCGCAGCAGCGACGGCATCGCCCGCGGCACGCCGCCGAGCAGCGTCTTCGCCGACGTGCCTTCGTCTTGCCGCTCCTTCGCCTTGATCTCTTCCCACTGCTCCTTCACCGCTCGCGGCTGCAGGGTGGCCTCCGGCGTCAGCCCGAGCGCGTTCCCATCCGGATCGAACACGTGCGGGTGCCGGCGAACGAGCTTGTCGGCGATGGCCTTGATCGAGTCGGCAATCGAGAACCGCCCCTCCTCCTCGCAGATCTGCGCGAGGAACACCGCCTCGAAGAGGAAGTCGCCGAGCTCGGACCGCAGCGCGTCGAAGTCGCCGCGATCGAGCGCGTCGAGCAGCTCGTAGGTTTCCTCCAGCACGAACGGCCGCAGCGTCTTCACCGTCTGCTGCCGATCCCAGGCGCACCCGTGCGGCGACCGGAGCGTGCGCATGATGCCGACCAGTTGCTGAAAGCGGGCGCCGGCGAGTTCGCTCATCCGCGTATGCTAGCATTCGATCTTTTGATGAAGGCGCACGTCATTATTCTGGGCAGCGGCACGTCGCACGGGGTGCCGATGATCGGCTGCAGCTGCGCCGTCTGCCGTTCGACCGATCCCCGCGACCGCCGCACCCGGCCGTCGATCTACGTCGAGGTGGACGCGGGCCCGAAGATCCTGGTCGACACCTCGACCGACCTGCGCGAGCAGGCGCTTGCGCGCGGCGTCACCCGGGTCGACGCCATCCTGTTCACGCACAGTCATGCCGATCACGTCATGGGGCTGGACGATTCGCGCCGCTTCAGCCAGATGCAGAAGGGCGCGATCCCGTGCTTCGCCGATGCGCCGACGTGCGAGTCGCTGCGGCGGACGTTCCACTATGTGTTCGATCCGGCCACCGAGAAGGGCGGCGGGCTGCCGCAGATCCGGCTCCAGACGATCATCGGGCCGTTCAACATCGGCGGCGTGGGCGTCCGGCCGATCCCGCTGCTGCACGGCGGGCTGCCGGTGCTGGGATTCCGTTTCGGCAACTTCGCCTACCTGACCGACTGCAACCGCATCCCGGACGACACCTGGCCGCTGCTCGACGGGGTCGACATCATGATCCTCGACGCGCTGCGCCATCGGCCGCATCCGACGCACTTCAGCGTGGCCGAGGCGCTCGCGGTGGTGGCGCGCGTGAAGCCGGCGCGCACCTACTTCACGCACATCTGTCACGACCTGCCGCATGCGGCCACCAACGCCGCGCTGCCTGCCTCGGTGGAACTCGCATATGATGGATTGCAGTTGACCATCGAAGCGGGAGCGGCATGGACGTAATCCATTTCCCCGACGAGCCGCGCCCCGCCTCGTGGCGGCATCCGGTGCTGGCGCTCGGGAACTTCGACGGCCTGCATCGCGGCCACGTCAAGATCGTCGAGCGCATCCAGCGCGGCGCCGGCGAACGCGGCGGCACGAGCGTCGTGCTGACGTTCGACCCGCATCCGCCGCGCATCCTCCGCCCCGACAAGGCGCCCGCGCTCCTGATGACGAAGGCGCAGAAGATCGAAGCGCTGGCCCGCGCCGGCATCCAGGGCGTCGCCGTCGTCCGCTTCACGCGCGAGATGTCGCAGTGGGAGCCCGAGACCTTCGTGCGCGCGGTGCTGGTCGAATGGCTGCACGTGGCCGAGGTCTGGGTCGGCGCCGATTTCCTGTTCGGCCGCGATCGCAGCGGCAATTTCACGCTGCTCAAGTCGCTCGGCGCGCAGTACGGGTTTCGCGCCGAGAAGATCGACCCGATTCGCTACAAGGACTTCGTCGTCTCGAGCACCCGGATCCGCCGGCTGGTCGCCGAGGGCCGCGTCGACGAAGCGGGGGCGCTGCTCGGGCACCACTACGCCATCGACGGCGTGGTGGTGGAGGGCGCGAAGCGGGGGAGGGACATCGGCTTTCCCACCGCCAACCTCGCGACCGAAAACGACCTGCTGCCGCCGCACGGGGTCTACGCCACCACGGTCAGCCTCGATGGCACCGTCTATCCGAGCGTCACCAACATCGGCCAGCGGCCCACCTTCGGCGATCAGAAGGCCACGACCGTGGAATCGCATCTGATCGGGCGGTCCATGGACCTGTACGGCAAGACCCTGCGTCTGGCGTTCGTCCAACGCCTCCGGGACGAACGGAAGTTCCCGGACATCGAGACCCTCCAGGACCAGATTGCGGCGGATGTTCGCCGCGCGACGCGGTTGTTCGATAGACTATCGGTCTGACCCGATGACCCCGGAAGCGTTTACGTTCAAGCTGACCGTTCCGCGCGACCCGGCGCTCGGCGCCATCGTCGCCGACGTTGCCGCCCACGCGGTGACCTACGCCGAAATGGACACGGCGGAGGGCGCGGCGTTTGTCAGGAACGTCGCGGCGGCCAGCGCGGCGGAACTGCGGGCCGAGGGGCCGACCCATTGCCTGATCGTGATCACCTGCGCCGGCGGCGAGCTGCGCCTCACCATCGGCAGCCAAACCCTGTCGCAGAAGCTCTCCGCGTAACGGATGCGTCTCTACAACACCCTGAGCCGGCAGCAAGAGGATTTTGCGCCCGTCCGTGACGGCACGGTGCGCATGTATACCTGCGGCCTCACGGTCTACGCCCGCGGGCACGTCGGTAACTTCCGCACGTTCGTCGCGGTGGACGTGCTGCGGCGGGCGCTGAAGTACGTCGGGGGCTACAAGATGCACCACGTCATGAACTTCACCGACGTGGACGACAAGACCATCGCCGGCGCCGAGAAAGCCGGCCTGCCCCTGCGGGAATATACCGACAAGTACATCACGGCCTTTCGCGAAGACGCGCTGGCCCTGGGCATCGAGCCGGTGGAAGCCACGCCGCGCGCGACCGACCCCGAAAACCTGCAGGCGATGGCCGACATGATCAAGCAGCTCGACGATCACGGCCACACCTACCGCAGCGACGGATCGACCTACTTCAAGATCAACACGTTCCCGGGTTACGGCAAGCTCGCGCGGCTGGATCACGAAGGCATCCAGTCGGGCGCGCGCGTGGATTCCGACGAGTACGAGAAGGAAAACGCGCGCGACTTCGTGTTGTGGAAGGCCACCAAGCCCGGCGAACCGGCGTGGGACCTGGGGTGCGGCTCCGGCCGTCCGGGCTGGCACATCGAGTGCTCGGCTATGGCGCTCAGGCTGCTCGGCGGCGCACCGATCGACATCCACACCGGGGGCGTCGACCTGGTGTTCCCGCATCACGAAAACGAGATCGCGCAAAGCGAGGGCGCCACGGGCAAGGAGTTCTCGCGCTTCTGGTTCCACATCGAGCACCTGCTCGTCGACAACCAGAAGATGTCGAAGTCGGTCGGCAACGTCTACACGGTGCAGGACGTGCTCGACAAGGGGCTGCGGCTGTCGGCGTTGCGCTACTTCCTGCTGTCGGGCTATTACCGCAAGCAGCTCAACTTCACATGGACGGGACTCGAGCAGGCGGAAGAGGCGCTGCGGCGTATGACGGACTTCCTCGGCCGCGTCCACGCGCTGACCTCGCCCGGCGAGCACCCGGAAGTGGCCGAATGCGTGCAGATGGCCGTGACCGCGTTTGATAAGGCCCTGAGCGACGACCTGAACACCTCGGCGGGCCTGGGCGAGATCTTCGACCTCATCCGCGCCCTCAACATTGCGATGGACGCCAAGCGGGTGGGGAAGGGCGACGCCGAACGCATCCTCGCGGCCTTTGCGCACTTCGACCAGGTGCTGGGCGTGCTGTCGCTGCGCAAGGCGGAAGACGAAAAGCCGCCGATCCCCGAGGCCGAGATCCTCGCCGCCATGGAGGCCCGCCACGCGGCGCGCCGGGCGCGCAACTTCGCCGAAGGCGATCGCATCCGCAACGAGCTGCTCGAAAAGGGCATCATTCTGGAAGACAGTGCCCAGGGCACGCGGTGGAAGCGGAAGTAGAGTTAAGAGTTTAGAGTTTAGAGTGCAGAACTAACTCTTAACTCACAACTCTGAACTCTGCACTACCATGATCAGCATGGATGGTCCGCTGATTAAAACGCCGCTGCCAGGTCCCAAAGCCCAAGCCATCATCGCGCGAGACGGCAAGGTAGTCTCGCCCTCCTACACCCGAGGCTACCCCTTCGTCATGGCCCGCGGCGCCGGCGCCATGGTCGAAGACGTGGACGGCAACACCTTCCTCGATTGCGCCGCCGGCATCGCCGTCAACTCCACCGGCCATTCGCACCCGGCGGTGGTGGCCGCCATCGTCGACCAGGCGCAGAAGTTCCTGCACATGTCGGGCACGGATTTCTATTACGAGCCGCAGGTCCAGCTCGGCGAAGAGTTCGACGCCATCAAGCCGTTCGCCGGACCCTCGCGGTCGTTCTTCTCGAATTCCGGCACCGAGGCGATCGAGGCCGCGATCAAGCTCGCGCGATACTCGACCAAGCGCAACGGCCTCATCGCCTTCCTCGGCAGCTTTCACGGCCGCACGCTCGGGGCGCTGTCGCTGACGTCGAGCAAGGCGATCCAACGCAAGGGGTTCGGCCCGCCGCTGGCCGGCGTCTATCACACGCCGTACGGCAACTGTTATCGCTGTCCTGTCGGCCTCAAGCCCGAGTCGTGCCAGGCCGAGTGCCTCGACTTCCTCGAGCATCAGATCCTCGTTCACCTCGTGTCGCCGGATGAAGTTGCGGGCGCAGTAGTGGAGCCCATCCAGGGCGAGGGCGGCTACGTGGTGCCGGAGGCGAAGTTCCATCAACGGCTGCGGGACATCACCAAGAGGCACGGCATCCTGCTGATCGTGGACGAGGTGCAGTCGGGCATGGCCCGCACCGGGAAGATGTTCGGCATCGAGCACTTCGGCGTCGAGCCCGACATGATCGCGGTGGCCAAGGGCGTCGCCTCGGGCCTGCCGCTGGGCGTGACCACGGCGAGGGCCGAGGTGATGGCGTGGCCGCCGGGCGCGCACGCGAGCACGTTTGGCGGCAACCCGGTGTGCGCGGCCGCCGCGCTGGCCACCATCACGCTGTTGAAGGACTCGTTGATGAAGAACTCAGCCGAGGTCGGCGCGTTCATGATGGACCGGCTCAAGGAGCTGCAGCAGAAGCACCAGATCATCGGCGATGTGCGCGGGCGCGGGCTGATGATCGGGATCGAGCTGGTGCGGGATCGGGTGACGAAGGAGCGGGCGGTCGCCGAGCGCGACAAGGTGGTGAACGAGTGCTTCCGGCGCGGGCTGCTGGTGCTCGGCGCCGGCAAGAACGCCATCCGCATCTCGCCGCCGCTGGTCCTGACCAAGGCGCAGGCCTCGACAGCGGTCGACATCATCGACCAAGCATTAGTGGCGACAGACCTTTAGGTTTGTCGCTGCCGAGGCACGCCGATTGCTTCTCGGTTCGCGTGACTTACGCGCGCCAACGCCTCGGCCTTCGCGGCGAGGACATCGCCTGCTTCGAGCTCGAGCAGCTCGGGTATGTACTACTCGAACGGCGCTACCGTTCCCGTTTCGGTGAGATCGACGTCGTGGCCCAGGACGGCACGACCGTTGCCTTCGTCGAAGTGAAAACGAAAACGGATGGCAGATTTGGCGATCCGGTCGAGATGGTCGACGAGCGGAAGCGGCGGCGGCTGGTCTCGATGGCGGAGGAATATGTGTCGGGCCACGCACTGCACAGCACGCCATGCCGCTTCGACGTGGTC
>MELE01000134.1 GCA_001768615.1 Acidobacteria bacterium RIFCSPLOWO2_12_FULL_67_14b
ATCCCCTGGGCGTCGAGCGCTTCGGCGAGTCGGGAGACATCCCGGATCTCTACCGCCTGCACGCGCTCGATGCCGAGGCGATCATCGAGGCCGCGGCCGGCGCCTGTCTGGAGCGCCGGCGTCGGCGCTGAGCGGGAGCCGCGCTCAGGTCGAGAGGTTCGGCAGGCGGCGCCGAGGCCGCTCTGCCGGCTGGCGGCTCAGCCCTACACCATCGAGATGGTCTCGGCCGCCCTTCTCCCGGGACACTCATCGCGGCAGTCGGCTCGGGTCGCGGGAGTTCGCGCGGAGTCAGCGCGTCATCGATGGGCGGCCGGGCCTGATGCGCGAAACGATCGCGCGGGAGGTCCGCCGGCGATTGCGGTGGGCTCGGCGGGGCTTCATCCCTACGCATCACCTCGCCCATGGGCGATCTCGGGATCCGAGCAGCCGACTCTGCCGGGACCCTGCCGAAGCAAGGGGGATCGTTGACAAGCCCGACGCCCCGTGGTTACCATCCCTTGCCCTTCCCACCATGCGAGGTGACTTGTGAGCCATTCAGCCGCGCCCGTCCGCCCCGATCCCGCCGGGGACAGGCATATTTTCCACTCCGCGCTCCGCAGGCAGTACCCGGTCATCTCCCACGGCGAGGGCTGCTATCTGTACGACACCGACGGCAAGCGCTATCTCGACGCGTGCGGTGGAGCCATGGTCGTCAACATCGGCCACGGCATCCCTGAAATTGCTCAGGTCATGCAGGAGCAGGTGGGCCGCGTGGCCTTCGCGCATCGCGGGCAGTTCTCGAACGCGCCGCTCCAGCGCCTGGCCGCCCTCGTGGCCGAGATGGCGCCTGCGGGCCTCGACCTGTTCTTTCCGGTCTGCGGAGGGTCGGAGGCCGTCGAGACGGCGATCAAACTCGCGCACAAGTACCATCGCGATCGTGGTCGGCCCGAGAAGCGCCGCGTGATTGCGCGCTGGCAGTCCTACCACGGAAACACGCTGGGCGCGCTGTCGGCGTCGGGCTTCAGCATGCGGCGGGCTCAGTACGCGTCGCTGCTGATCGACTTCCCACACATCGCGCCGATGTACTGCTATCGCTGCCCGTTCGGCACGGCCTATCCTGCGTGCGGGCTGGCGTGTGCCAACGACCTCGAGCGCATCATTCGTCAGGAAGGCGCCCACACCCTCTCGGCCTTCATCGCAGAACCGCTGGTGGCGGCGGCCGGCGGTGCGCCGGTTCCGCCCCGCGACTACTTCGCCAGGATCCGCGAGATCTGCGACCGGTACGACGTGCTGTTCATCTCCGACGAGATCGTGACCGGCTTCGGGCGGACCGGCCGCACCTTCGCGATCCAGCACTGGGACACGGTGCCGGACCTCATCGTCGTCGCCAAGGGGATGAGCAGCGGCTACGCGCCGCTGGCCGGGGTCATCGTGAAGCGGGCGATCGCGGAGACCATCCGTGATGCCTCCGGGCTGTTCCCACACGGCTACACGTACGGCGGCAACCCGGTCGGTGCCGCGGTGGGCGTGTGCGTGCTCGAGTACCTCCGCAAACACCAACTGATCGAGCGCGCGGCCGAGATGGGTGTCTACCTCCACGAGCGCCTCGCGACGCTGCGCGTGCACCCGTCCGTCGGCGACGTCCGCGGCCTGGGGCTGCTGGCGGGTATTGAGTTCGTGCGGGACCGGGCCACGAAGGCGCCGTTCGACCCGGTGACCGGCTATGGACTGGCGGTGGTGCAAGAGGCGACCCGTCGCGGTCTGCTCGTGTATCCGGGCACCGGCAGCGTCGATGGGGTCGCGGGCGATCACGTCCTCCTGGCACCCCCCTTCATCATCACGCGCGAGCAGATCGACACTGCCGTCGGGTTGCTCGACGAGACGCTCATCGCCACCGAGCAGCGCTACCTGGCGTAGCCACCCCTCGCCGCCGCCGGGGGGGAGGACCATCATGGCCATTCAGACCGCCGTCAACGTGTCGCTCGACGAGGCCCTGCGCGAGGCCGAGGCGCGGTTCAGCGCCGCCAATCCGAAGAGCGCGGCGCAGTACCAGGCCGCGACCGGCTCCATGCCGGGCGGCAACACCCGATCGGTGCTCTATTACACGCCCTTCCCGGTCACGATCGCGCGGGCCGAGGGCGCGACCCTCGAGGACATCGACGGGCACCGCTACACAGACTTCCTGGGCGAGTACACTGCCGGCCTCTACGGCCACTCCCACCCTGTCATCCTGGAAGCCATTCGGGAGGCGCTCGACGGCGGCCTCGTATTCGGCGGCCCGAACCGCCACGAGGCCGAGCTGGCCCGCCTGCTGTGCGAGCGCTTCCCCTCGCTCGATCTGGTGCGCTTCACGAACTCCGGAACCGAGGCAAACCTCATGGCGCTGGCGACCGCCCGCGCCGCCACCGGCCGTGAGCGGATCCTGGCCTTCCAGGGGGGCTATCACGGCGGTGTGCTCTCGTTCGCCGACGGCGTCAGCTCGCCGATCAACGCGCCGTTCCCGTGCGTGCTGGCGCCGTTCAACGACGAGGCGGCGACGCTCGCGCTCATCGAGCGCCACGCGCGCGAGCTGGCCGCCATCATCGTGGAGCCGATGATGGGTGGCGGCGGCGGGATCCCGGGCACGCGCCCATTCCTGGAAACGCTGCGCCAGGCGGCGGCGCGGCACGGCATCGTGCTGATCTTTGACGAGGTGATGACCTCGCGCCTGTCATCGGGCGGGCTGCAGAAGCGACTGGGCATCATCCCGGACATGACGACGCTCGGAAAGTACCTCGGCGGCGGCCTCACGTTCGGCGCGTTCGGCGGCCGGCGCGACCTCATGCGTCGCTACGACCCGCGAGAGAAGGATGCGTGGTCCCACGCCGGCACCTTCAACAACAACGTGCTGACGATGCGATCGGAGAGCGACAGCGCTTCCTCTTGGTCGTGAGTCACGAGGATGGTGGTGACACCGACGGTGCGCTGCAACTGCTTCAGTTCGACCTGCAGCTCCTCGCGTAGCTTTCGATCCAGCGCGCCGAGCGGCTCGTCGAGGAGCAGGATCTCCGGTTGGAAGACGAGGCTGCGCGCTAGCGCCACGCGCTGCTGCTGGCCGCCGGACAGCTGCGAGGGCGTGCGCCGCTCGAGCCCCTCGAGCTGCACCAGCCGGAGCGCCTCGGCGACGCGGCGCGCCGCCTCCGTCCTCGGCACGTGACGGACGGAGAGCGGAAAGGCGACGTTGTCGACCACCGTCATGTGCGGGAACAGCGCGTAGGACTGGAACACGAGGCCCACGTTGCGCGCCTGCGCCGGCGCTCCGGTGACGTCGCGTCCGCCGAGGCGGATGCGGCCGGCCGTCGGCTGGGTGAGCCCGGCGATCAGCATCAGCATGGTGGTCTTGCCCGAGCCGCTCGGGCCGAGGATCGCGACGAACTCGCCCTGTTCGACGGCGAGATCGACGCCGTCGACCGCGTGAACCGGCCCGTAGTGCTTGGCGATGCCTTCGAGTCGGATCGAGCTCACGAGGAGGCCGACCTGGCTGGTCCCGGCTCCACCAGGGGCGGCCGGAGCCGGCCGCCCCGGACCAGCAGCCCCACGACACCGAGGGCCAGGACGGTGAACGCGATCAGCAGCGTCGCCACTGCCGTGATGGTCGGATTGATCTCGAGGATCAGCTCGTTGAACATCCGCTTCGGGATCGTCTCGTAGGTTCCGGCGATGAACGAGGTGACAATGACCTCGTCGAAGCTGGCGATGAAGGCGAAGATCCAGGCGGCCAACAGGCTCGGCGCCAGGTTGGGCAGCAGCACCTTTCGGCAGGTCGTCGCCCATGAGGCGCCCAGGCTCCACGCCACCTGCTCGATCCGCAGGTCGAAGCTGCGGATCGCCACGCCCAGCACCATCACGACCAGAGGCACGACCAGGAGCGTGTGGGCGATCACCAGGCCGAGGTAGGTGCCGAGCAGCCCGACCCGGGCCAGCGCCAGGTACAGCGCGACCGCCACGATGATCGACGGCACGATCAGAGGCGCCAGGAAGTTGCCCTCGACGATCGCGCGGCCGCGAAAGTTGCCCCGACTCAGGCCGTAGGCGGCGAGGCCGCCCAGGATCACGGCCCCCGTCGACGCCAGGAGCGCGACGCTGGCCGACGTCGACATCGCCTCCATCCAGCGTGGGTCTCCGAAAAAGGCCTGGTACCAGCGGAGCGAGAAACCGGGCGGCGGGAACGTGAGCGCCCGCGCAGATGAGAACGACATCGGCACCACGATGAGGATCGGCACGCACAGGAAGCCCAGCGCGCCGATGCCCACTGCCGCCAGCACGCCCCCCGAGAATCGCTCCACGGCGCTCAGATCGTCGCCCGCCGGTCGAGCCGGCGATACAGCGCGAAGAAGACCAGCGTCGCCGCCAGCAGGATGGTCGACACGGTCGCGGCCGTCTCCCACCGCGGGATCTGGTTGATGAGGATCTCGAGCAGGCTCGCGATCATCGGAACTCTGCCGCCGCCCAGGATCGCCGGCGTGACATAGAAGCCCAGGCCGAGCATGCACAGCAGCGGGACGTTGAACGCCACCACCATGACGACGAGGAGCGGGACGACGAACGCCGCTCCTGTCGTCGGGCGCTCCTCCGTCGTCATGGCAGTGCGAATCAGAGACCGAGCTTGAACTGCTCCCAGCGCTTCTGGACCGCCTCGACATTCTTGAACCACCACTCGCGATTATGGAGGATCTGCACCGCCTTGTTCTGCTTGGCGGTCGGGAACTCGAGGAGCTTGTTCTTCGGTAGCAGCGGGTCCAGTTCAGGGCTGTTGCCGGGGTGGAGACCTCATCTCGTTCGCCTCGGTGATGCTGAGTGCGGTTTGCGGCAGCGCTGGGATCTGGCTCGGCTACCGGTTCGGGGAGTAGGCGATCCGGCCGGGCGGAGCGCTGGTCCCCCTGCTGGGACGCCGTTCGTGCGGGCGACCCGGCGCGAACCGTTCCCGGCTTGACGCAAGGACAGGATTGTCTCACAATCCTCTCCTACTCCTCTCCGTGGAGAACGCCATCGACATCCGGAACGCGCATCGCGACCACGGCGAGGTGCTGGCGGCCATCGTGGCGGGCGACCCCGACGCGGCCGAGGCGGCGATGCGCGCGCATCTGCGCCGGACCCGCGACTCGATCATCGCCGCATCCACCGTTCACGTCAGCGAGCCGGCGTCCCGGGCCCGTG
>MELE01000135.1:0-1945 GCA_001768615.1 Acidobacteria bacterium RIFCSPLOWO2_12_FULL_67_14b
GCGTCGCCGTCTTCCCGAATCGCTTCGCGATCTCCTTCGCGATTCGGTCGCGCCGCCGCGCCGAGTTGACCTCGACCACGAGCCGTGCGCTGTTCAGCCGCAACGTGCCGAGCGTGGTGTTGTCCCAGTCCTTATGCTGGCGATTGCCGGCCTTGATCCATGTCAACTCCGCCGCCGTGAGGGCGCCTGCTTCATCATACGCCTCGCCATCGATGTGCGCCTCGCCGCGGAGTGTGGCGATCGGACGCAGACGCTCGACCGCTTCCGCTGTTGTCACACCGAGCTCGTAGGTCATCATCGTCAGCTCGATTGGGTCGCCGTCAGTGTTCTGCAGCGACGGCAGTCGTGGATGCTGGACCCCCTCGACAACGTGGTGATAGAACTCGCGAATTTCGATGTCGTAATCGCGCAGCTCGTCGACTGTCAGTAACCGGCGGGGGCGGAGCTGTTGGCGAAAATCTAAGATCCGCAAGTACCATTCCGGCGGAATGACCCATGGTGAGGCACCAATCATGATGCTCGCGCCACCGGCCGTAACGACTCGGGTGTATGTCAGATCGCCCGCCCGCAGCGTTTGGGATGCGCTCTGCTCCAGCACGTGAAAGTGACGCCCGGTCAGGACGTCCTTGAGGTCGATCGCCCGGCCGGGCACTGTCGATTCGACGACGAAAAAACTCGGCGCACTCAGACACGCCTGCTCGAGGAACTCGCGATGGAAGTCGGGACACGACTGGACCTCATGGTGCAGAAAGTGCAGCGCAAGCGGCTCCGCCGGCCAGCCTGCTGGCAGGTCGTCCTCGGCTGGATCGGGCACGAAGGAAAACACGAAGAACGGATCGAATGTCGTCCCGAACTCCCGCGAGTCTGCGACATTGTCTGGAACTGCATCCCAGACAAAGAACTCTTCCCACGCTTCGACGAAGAACTCGTCACCGAACTCGTCGGCCGCGTAGGCGAAGAGCGCCGGTACCAGGACGCCTTCGGCAGTGCGGAGGCGGGTTCTGGCGGTCGCTTCGTCGTCAAGTGCTCGCAGGCAGCAATGCTTGAACTTGCGGCCACTGCGGCAGGGGCACGGGTCGTTGCGGCCTGGTACTGCCATGTGCTCGCTATCTTAGAGCTGCAACCCAACGCGGTATCGTAGGGCATCGCGGCCCCCCGCAACAGACGGCATGATCGCTTTCACCGCGCTCCAAGGCCAATATCTGGCGTTCATCCACGCCTACACCGCTCTCCACCGCCGACCGCCGGCTGAGAGCGACTTTCGGGATTTCTTCCGCGTCACGCCACCCACCGTTCATCGGATGATCGTGACCCTGCACGACCGCGGCTTCATCCAGCGGCACCCCGGTCAGCCCCGCAGCATCACGCTGCTTGTCCCACCCGAGCAGCTCCCGACACTCCAATCGGTCAATACACCTGAAACGAAGTCCTAAAGTAGCCTGCGTCGATTAGTCTAAGACCGCAGACGAAGGCGGTGTCGCGTGATTCACTCGTCTGCGATCCCTCGCGACATCCTCGTGAGCGAAAGCAGGCAGCGGTTTTCTGGACCGCTGCCTGAAGGGAAACCGCTGCATTCGACTTGGAGGCCATCCCGCGTTGCCCGGTGGTGCGGACGCTGCACCTTCACGCGGTCCGACGACACCACAACTGTTGGAGTGACAGCGGGTTATCGCCGAAGGGTTCGCCGCCTGTTCCGCGACCTCTCGATTGCGTCGAGCACTACGAGGGTTCGACGTGAACGCCAATCTCTGGCCGTTCAACGCGTCACTGGGACAATGGCGCCAATTCGGGGACAATTGCAGGGACAATCGCTTTCCCTCAACCCATTGCAGAACGTATACTTACAGGGCCGGTGAGGTGGCCGAGAGGCTGAAGGCGGCGGTTTGCTAAACCGTTGTAGGGCTTTAAAACCCTACCCAGGGTTCGAATCCCTGCCTCACCGCCA
>MELE01000135.1:1956-32043 GCA_001768615.1 Acidobacteria bacterium RIFCSPLOWO2_12_FULL_67_14b
TCCCTGCCTCACCTGGCTCGCATCGGCCACGCCTCGCTCGCGAACCTGCTTGAACCCCCGTGAAGAACCCCCGTGAAGAACCCCCGTGAAGAACCTTCGTGAGGAACCTCCGTGAGGAACCCCCGGGAGGAACCCCTGTGAGTAACGCTCGCTTGCACCCGTAGCACCTTGCCGCTAGGCTTCAGGGCACGTGCCGCAGCTCCCCGTCCAGACAGCCATCCGATCGTGGTTTGCGGCCCATCGGCTGCCGGGCACGATCGTCCTCAACCTGGCCGTCGCCCTGATCTCGTGGGGCCTCGCCGAGCTGGTCCTGACGCCCACGGTGGGCGGTCGCGCGGTGACGCCCATCTGGCCGCCGGTGGGCCTGGCCGTCGCCGTCACCTATCTCGGCGGCTACCGGCTGCTGCCCGGTGTCGTGTTGGGGTCGTTCCTCCTCAACGTCTCGCGCCACCCGCTGCCCTGGTCGGTCTTTCTGGCGGCCGCCCAGGTCATTCAGCCGGTCGTGGCGGTGCGCATCCTTCGCGCGCTGAAGTTCGACGACCGCCTCGAACGCGCGCGCGACCCGCTGATCCTCTCGCTTGCCGCCGGCCCGCTCGGCGCCCTGTCGGCCGCCGTCACGGTGATCGGGACGTCGTACCTCGTCGGCCGGACCGCGGCCGACGAGTTCATCTACGAGATCATGCTGTGGTGGCTGCGCGACTGGCTGGGCGTGATGATCACGACCACGCTCATCTTCACGTGGATCCGGGGCCGCAAGATCGACTGGGCCTGGACGAAGATCGCCGAGGGCGGGCTGCTGATCTTTGCCCTCTGGGGCAGCACGCAGCTGATGTTCGGGTTGTGGGGCTTCTTCGCGCGGCGCAACGTACCGATCGCCTTCGTGTTCTTCCCGTTGATGGGATGGGCGGGCCTCCGCTTCGGCCCGCGCGGCGCCGCGACCGTCGTCGCCCTGGTCGCGGCCTACGCCATGTCGATCGCCAGCCTGGGCCTCGGGCCCTTTGTGGCGTTCCCGATCGAGCTCATCCAGTTCCTGCTGTTCATGTTCCTCTCGATGGGATCGCTCTCCGGACAGTTGCTCGCCGCCATCATGGCGGAGCGCGACGAGGCCATGGCCAAGCGCCTCGTCCTCGAAGAACAATTGCGCCACTCGCAGAAGATGGAGGCGGTCGGCCGCCTCGCCGGCGGCATCGCGCACGACTTCAACAACCTGCTCACGGCCATCATCGGCTACACCGAGATCGTGCTCTACTCGCTCGACCCGAAGGACGAGCGCCGCGCCGACGCCGAAGAGATCGGGCGCGCCGCCATGCGCGCCGCCGATCTCACGCGCCAGATGCTGGCGTTCAGCCGGCGCCAGGTCCTGCAGCCGAAGGTGATCAGCCTGAACACCGCGCTGGCCAAGGTCGAGCCGATGCTCCGCCGCGTGATCGGCGAAGACATCGTGATGACCGTCACCGGCAAGGCGGCGCACGCGCACGTCCGCGTCGACCCGGGCCAGGTGGAGCAAGTGGTGATGAACCTGGTCGTCAACGCGCGCGATGCCATGCCGCAGGGCGGACGGCTGACCGTCGAGACCGCGGACGCCATCCTCGACGCCGACGCGGTGGCCGAACAGGCGGATGCACGCCCGGGCCCGTACGTGATGCTGTCGGTGAGCGACACCGGCGTCGGCATGCCGCCGGAAGTCCGCGCCCGCATCTTCGAGCCGTACTTCACGACCAAGGACGTCGGCAAGGGCACCGGCCTCGGCCTCTCCACCGCCTACGGCATCGTCCGCCAGAGCGACGGGCTCATTTCGGTGTCGAGCGAGATGGGCCTCGGCACGACGTTCCGGATCTACCTGCCGCGGGCCGAGGCGCCCGAGGTGGTGATCGGCGACACCGGCGTCGAGAAGATGCCCGAGGGCACCGAGCACATCCTGCTGGTCGAAGACGACCCGTCGGTGCGCCGGCTCTCGAAGGAACTGTTGATCAGGCTGGGCTACTCGGTGACCGACGCCTCCTCGGGACGCGCCGGGCTCGCGCTGGGGAGCGACGACACGCGGCATTTCGATCTGGCGTTGTGCGACGTAATCCTCGGAGACATGAGCGGCCCGGCCGTGGCCGAGGCGCTGCGCGCGCTCCGCCCGTCGATCCGCGTGCTCTATATGTCCGGCTATACGGACGAGGCGATCGTCAAGACCGGCGTGCTGGACGAGGGCAAGCCGTTCCTGCAGAAGCCGTTCACGCCGCTGCAGCTGGCGCAGAAGATCCGCGACGTGCTCGACGAACCGGAAACCGGTTCGCTCTGACCTGGACTAGCGGATCGTCCTGGGCGCCTTCTGGCCCTCGGGAATCAGCGTCAGGTACTTCTGGCTCCCGACCATCGTCTTGAGATCGTTGCGTGCGCGCTGGATCAGATCCGGCGAGCGATACAGATCGATCGCCGATCCCGCCAGCGCTTTCGCGGCGACCATCATCCCCTTCTCGCCGATGCTCATCCCCGTGCAGGCGACGATCTGCCAGCTGTGGCCGGGCGCGCCGTAGGCATACGTGGCCACCGTGAGCTGCCCGACCGGGAAGAACCAGGTGAGGTCGCCCACGTCCGTGGAGTGCAGGCCCTGCTCGGGCGGCCCGGCCGGCAGCGGCTCCACCCGCTCGGCCAGCGCCAGCGCCGGCGCCGGCTTCAGGTCCTTTTGCAGCGCGCGCGCGAACGCCTTCTCGCGCTCGTCGAAGACCGGCGGTCCGACCAGCTCCAGGTTCTTCTGGATCACCTCCACGAGCGTGCGGTTGGGCAGCACTTCGTGCATGTCGGAATCGATTCGCGTCTCGACCAGCTTGGTCCGGCTCATCGCCGCCGCCGCGCGGGCGATCTCGGTCAGCCACAGATACGACTCTTCGACGTCGGTGTGCTTGTTGGCGCGCAGGTAGTACCAGACTTCCGCCTCCGGCGGCACCACGTTCGGCTGGCCGCCGCCGTTGGTGATCACGTAGTGGATGCGGGTGTCTTCCTTGACGTGCTCGCGCATGTAGTTCACGCCCACGCTCATCAGCTCGACGGCGTCGAGCGCGCTCCGGCCCCGGTGCGGCGACGTCGAGGCATGCGCCGGCAGGCCCTCGAACTTGAACTTCACCGAGACGATGCCCTTGGAGAAGTCCCACGAGGCGCGCGTGGTGTCGCCGGCATGCCAGGAGAGGATGGTGTCGACGTCCTTGAAGAAGCCCTCGCGCAGCATGTAGGTCTTGCCGATGCCGGTCTCTTCGGCCGGGGTGCCGAACAGCTTGACCGTGCCCTTGACCGCGCCCGACGCGATCGCCTGCTTCACGCCGATCGCCGCCGCCGAGCTGGCCGTGCCGAACACGCTGTGGCCGCACCCGTGCCCGGCCATCACCTCGGGCCGGGCCTTGCGTTCCGCCGTCGCATCCTGCGACAGGCCCGGCAGCGCGTCGAACTCCGCGAGGATGCCGATCACCGGCCGGCCGCTGCCGAACGAGGCCACGAAGGCGGTGGGCATGTCCGCCACGCCGCTTTCCACCGTGAAGCCGTTCGCCCGCAGCAGGTCCTGCAGCTCCCTGGATGATTTGTGTTCCTCGAGGCCGGTCTCCGCCCATCCCCAGATGTTGCGATTCACCCGGTTGAGCGTGGACGCGTTGGCGTCGATCCATCCGAGCGCGGCGGTTTTCGGATCCGATTGCGCCGCGGGCTGGGCAAGCGCGGTTAGCGAGAGAGCGGCGACGATGGTAAGGGATCTCATGCCGGGGATGCTAGCAGCACCCGGCACCGGGCACCAACCCCAGGCACACCAGGCACCGTACGCACCTGAGGCACCTTGCTTGTTATGCTAGCCGGAATGGGCAAACGATTCCTTGGCGCGCTCGTCCTGGTCTTCGTCGCGTCGTCCGCATGGGCCCAGGGACAGGCGATCGAATACAAGCTGTCATTCCCGTCTCCCGAGCATCGGTGGATGCAGGTCGAGGTGCGGTTCCCGCAGGTGCCCGCCGGCACGCTTCAGGTACGGATGGCGCGCACCTCGCCCGGCCGTTACGCCCTGCACGAGTTCGCCAAGAACGTCTTCGACGTCTCGATCGTGAACGGCAGGGGCCAGCCACTTGCCGCCGCCCGTCCCGACCTGCATCAATGGGACGTCGCCGGCCACGACGGCACCGTGGTCGTGACCTACAGGATCTTCGGCGACCGCACCGACGGCACCTACCTCGGCATCGACTCGATGCACGCCCACATCAACATCCCCGCCGCGCTGATGTTCGCGCGCGGCTGGTTCGAGCGCCCCGCGCGCGTCACCTTCGTGCAGCCGCCCGGCAAGTCCTGGAAGGTGGCCACGCAGTTGTTCCCGACGCCGGACCCGCTGGTCTTCACCGCGCCCAACCTCCACTACCTGATGGACAGCCCCACCGACTTCAGCGCGTTCACCCTGCGGACCTTCACCGTGGACGATGGGCAAAAGCGGACGGGGCCGCCGCCGACGTTCCGCATCGCCTTGACCCACGACGGCACCGAGGCCGAAGCCGACGCCTACGCGAAAGACGTCGAGCGCATCGTCCGCGAGGCGATCAATATTTTCGGCGAGCTGCCGGCCTTCGAGACCAACACGTATACGTTCCTCAGCGTCTACCTGCCGTGGGCCAGCGGCGACGGCATGGAGCATCGCAACAGCACGTCGCTCACCGGCGCCGGCGCGCTGCGCAACCCGCAACAGCGGCAGGGCATGCTCGGCACCGTGTCGCACGAGTTCTTCCACGCCTGGAACATGGAGCGCATCCGGTCCAGGGGCATCGAGCCCTTCGACTTCGAGCAGGCGGACGTGAGCGACGATCTCTGGCTCGGCGAGGGCTTCACCAGTTACTTCGACGGGCTGATCCTCGAGCGTGCCGGCCTGATGACCATGGATGGGTTGCTGGGCGATCTGGCCGGGATGATCAATGCCGTCACCCTCAGCCCGGGACGCAGGATCCGGAGCGCGATCGACATGAGCCGGCTGGCGCCGTTCGTCGACGCCGCTGCGTCGATCGATCGCACGGCCTGGCAGAACACGTTCATCTCGTACTACACGTATGGATCGGCAATTGGCTTCGGCCTCGACCTCGAGCTGCGGGCCCGCACCAACAGCAAGGTGAGCGGCGACGACTTCATGCGCGGGCTGTGGGCGGCATTCGGCAAGCCCGGGCAGAAGGAACCGGGGAAGGTCGCCACGCCCTACACCATCGATGGGCTGAAAGAGACGCTGGCGAAGGTGTCGGGCGACCGCGGCTTCGCCAACGACTTCTTCGCCAAGTACGTCGAAGGCCGTGACCTCGTCGACTACGGCGGGCTGCTCGCGCGCGCGGGCGTCGTGGTGCGGCGGCGCGCCGCCGGCAGGGCCTTTGCCGGCCAGGTGCAGCTGCAGCCGGGCGGCAGCGCCTTGCGCGTGGGCAGCCAGGTCCCGTTCGACTCGCCGCTCTACAAGGCGGGCGTGGCCCAGGACGATCAGCTGACGAGCCTCGATGGCACGGAGCTGGCGTCGACCTCCGCCTACGAAGAGGCGCTCGGCCGGATCAAGGCCGGCGCGACCGTGCCAATCCGCTTCGTTCGTCGCGGCGGCGAGGTCGTGAACACCACCCTGACGCTCGAAGAGGACCCGCGCATCGAGCTCGTCCCGATCGAGAAGACCGGCGGCACGCTCACCGACGATCAACGGAGGTTCAGGGAGTCATGGCTCAGCTCGCCAAAGCGGTAGCCGCCGCGCTCATGCTCGGCGCCGTCTCGCTGTCGGCGCAAGCGATTCGCGCGGTGCCGCGGATCTCGATCGACGAGTTGAAGACGCTGATGGATCGGCAGGCCGTCGTCGTGCTCGACGTTCGCGACCCGGCGTCGTTCGCGAAGGGCCGCATTCCCGGCGCGATCAACGTCGACTACACGCTGATCCTCAAGCAGGCCGGGCGGTTTGCCGGCGAGACGCGGCCGATCGTGGCGTATTGCGCGTGCGCGAACGAGATGACTGCCGCGCGCGCGGCCGTGGACCTGGCGGCCGGCGGCATTCCCGGCGCGAAGGCGCTCGAGGGCGGATGGGACGAATGGGTCGCGCGCGGAGAGAAGATTGAGAAATAACGAATAACAAATGCTTGCCACGGAAACACGGAAACACAAAATCTGTTCTCGAGGTTCAAAAGAGAGGTTCAGTGCTTCTGTGGTTCTGTGTTTCTGTGTGATGCATTTGAAGTCGGCTCAGCGAGTGAGCCGAGCCAGCTCGCTCGCCAACCAGTCGTCCCACTCGTCCACCGTCACCACGTGGTACTCCCCGCGCATCTCATTTCACCAGCGCGAACGCGTGGCTCCACTCGTTCCGCAGGAACCCCGGAATGCACCACAACATGCAGAGCGGCTCGATCGCCCGCGCCGCCTTGGCCTTGGCCGTGCCCATGTCCGCCACGTCGTGTCCGAACTTCGTGATGATCTCCGACGCCGCGGCCTTGGCCTCCGCGTGGTTTCCGCAGATGAACATCGTCGAGCGTCCGCCCTTGAGCTGGGGATTGACCATCAGCGCATTCCCGATGCAGCTGAACGCCTTCACGAAGCGCGCGTGGGGATACCCCGCCTGGAGCTTCTCCATCAGCGACTGATCCAGCGTCGTGAAGAAGCGGAGCACGCCGTCTTCCGGCGGGGCGCCTGCGATCGGGTTCGTGGTGTCGATCACCATCTTGCCGATCAACCGATCGGGGCCGATTGCCTCGAGCGCGTCCTCGGCGGCCGATCCCTTCACCGCCAGCACGATGCCGTCGGCCCAGGCCGCGACCTCCAGGAACTCGCCGGCGGGGATGCCATGCTCGGTCGAGAACGCCGCCAGCTTGCCGGCCTTGCGGCTCGCGATTCTCACGTCGTAGCCGTGCTTCTTCAGGCCCTTCGCCAGCGTCTGGCCCACATCGCCCGACCCGATGACTCCGACTCGCTTCATGGCCGCCTCCGCTCTAACTATGCACCTTTCCACACATTGAGTCTCCTCGGCTCATATGGTGGCCTGCCGCCCAACCTTTGCCCCGCCGATGCCGTCTATGACTGAGTGTTGATGCACTCAGTGACCCGCGTCTGCGTTGCAGCCGCGCTTGCTCTTCTCGTGCCCACGCTGACGGCGGCGAACGAACGACGCGCAACATTTGCGGTCGAGGCGGTTGCGGTCCCGACCAACGGCCCGATCGTTCTCGACGGCAAGCTCACCGAAGAGATCTGGCAGCGGGCGCCCGTCGTCCACGAGTTCCAGCAGCGCGAGCCGGCCGAAGGGCAACCCCCCACGTTCAAGACCGAGGCGCGCATCGCCTACGATGCGGAGGCCATCTACGTGGGCGTGCGCGCGTTCGACACCGATGCCGCCAGGCTCGTCGGCATCCTGACGCGGCGCGACCAGCGGTCCCCCTCCGACTGGATCCGCATCGTCGTCGATTCGTACTTCGATCGGCGATCGGCGTACGAGTTCGGGGTGAACCCCGTCGGCGTGAAGACCGACCGCTATTACTTCAACGACGGGCAGAGCGACGACAGCTGGGACGCGGTGTGGGACGTGGAGGTGGAAAAAGACGCGGACGGCTGGTGCGCCGAGTTCCGCATTCCGTTCTCGCAGCTGCGCTTCAACAACACGTCGGGCGGCCCCGTCGGCTTCGCGGTGATCCGCGAGGTCGGCCGGCTGGCGGAAACCGTGTCGTGGCCCATGCTGTCGCGCAACGCGAACGGGTTCGTCTCGCAGTTCGGCGACCTGACCGGCCTCAGGATGGGCGGCACGCCCAAGCGGTTCGAGATCCTGCCGTACTCGGTCGGCAAGATCGACACGCAGCCGGTCGACATCGGCAATCCGCTCACCAGCTCGACCGATCCCGGCGGTTCGTTCGGACTCGACGTGAAGTACGCCGTGACGCCGGGGCTGACGCTGACCGCGACGGCGAACCCGGACTTCGGGCAGGTCGAGGCGGATCCCGCGGTCGTGAATCTCGACGCCTTCGAGACGTTTTTTCCCGAGCGCCGTCCGTTCTTCGTCGAAGGGTCGGGCACGTTCCGCTTCAACATGGACTGCAACGACGGCAACTGCACGGGGCTGTTCTATTCGCGGCGCATCGGCCGCGCGCCGCAGGGGTCTGCCGAGCCCGGCGACGGCGAATACTCGAAGCAGCCCGAGGCGGCGACCATCGTCGGCGCGGGCAAGCTGACCGGCCGCCTCGGCGGGTTCTCGCTGGGCGCCCTCACCGCGGTCACGGCGCGTGAAGACGCGGAGATCGCCGGGACCCTCTCGGCCGGCCATCGCAACCAGAACGTCGAGCCGTTGACCGGCTACACGGTGATCCGCGCCCGCAAGGAATACCGCAACCAGTCGTCGCTGGGCTTCATGGCCACCTCGACGAACCGCCAGCTGATGGCCGACACCGACTTCCTCGCGAAGAACGCGTTTGCCGGGGGTCTCGACTACGACTGGCGCCTGTCGCAGATGTACAGCGTGTCCGGGTATTGGGCGACGTCGCACATCAAGGGCAATATCGAGGCGATCACGCGGCTGCAGGAAAACAACGTCCACTCGTTCCAGCGCCCCGACGCCGACTACATCGACGTGGATCGCGATGCCACGACGCTGCGGGGCCACGCCGGTTCGGTCGGGTTCGGCAAGATCTCCGGCGAGCACACGCGCTTCAACACGAATGTCGGTTTCAAGTCGCCCGGCTTCGACAGCAACGACCTCGGCTTCATGCGCCGCGCCGACGAGAAGACCATCGGAAACTGGTTCCAGTGGCGCGACTTCACGCCGGGCAAGTACGTCCGGACGTTCAACTTCAACCTGAACCAGTATGCGGCCTGGAACTACGGCGGCGACCGGCTCTACTCCGGCGGCAACGTCAACATGCACTGGGGCTGGACGAATTACTGGAGCAACGGCTTCGGCATCAACCTGGACGCCTCGAACTTCCGCGATCGTACGACGCGCGGCGGTCCCGGCGTGCTCGGCAACCCCGGCAGGAGCCTCTGGTACTACTTCAACACCGACAACCGCAAGGCGCTGTCGCTCTATTACTACGGCAACCACTGGGGCGACAGCTACGGCAGCGTGCGCCACGGCTTCGGCCCCGGCATCAACTGGCGCCCGACCTCCTCGATGTCGCTCAACATGGGCTTTCGCTACGACATCAACCACGACGATGCGCAGTGGGTGACCAACGACGAGGATGCGTCGGGCACGACGCGCTACGTGTTCGGGCGGATCGACCAGACCACCGTGGCGATCAACGCGCGCTTCAACTACACGATGACGCCGAACCTGTCGCTGCAGGTCTACGCCGAGCCGTTCGTGTCGGCCGGCGCGTATTCCGACTTCAAGGAGCTGGTCGACGGCCGCGCGCCGACTTACGACGACCGCTACCGCGCGTATGCCTACGCGAGCAATCCCGACTTCAACTACCGCTCATTCCGGACGACGAACGTGCTGCGGTGGGAGTACAAGCCCGGGTCGGCGCTGTTCGTGGTGTGGCAGCAGGGCAAGGGCGCGAGCGAGTCGTTCGGCGACTTCCGCTTCGGGCGGGACTTTGGCGGAGTGTTTGCGGCTCCGTCACACAACGTTTTCCTCATCAAATTCAGCTACTGGCTGAACATGTAGGGCCGGGCGCCGGGCGCCGGCCTCCGTCTTCACCTCTCGGAGCCCGGAGCCCGCTTCCGATTATGATCGCCGGATGGGGTTTTCGAAGAACCTCCGCGATTTCCTCCATGGCGCCGCCTACGGCGCCTACGAGCGCGAGCTGCGGCTGCAGGCCGGCGAGCTGAACGACCTCTTCCTCCTCCTCTGCTACATGGAGGTCGTGGGCCTGCCGAACCCGGCCACGCTCTACCTGCTCGACGTTTATCCCTACCTGCTCGAACAGTTCCACCAGTGGCACCGCAGAATGGGAATGGACCGCTCACCTCTCGGCACCCTGCCGTGCTGCTAACCCCTTCTCAAATGCCCTTCCACGAATGCCGTGGCATGAGCCTTTTTCGAGGGGGCGAGCTGAGATGAAATCTCTGGCAAGCCTTCTCGACAAGCGGGTGCTCTTTCTCGGCGGCAAGGGCGGCGTCGGCAAGACGACGTGCGCGTCGGCGATGGCGCTGGCGGCCAGCCGCGCCGGGCGGCGCGTGCTGCTGGTGTCGACCGACCCGGCGCATTCCACGGCCGACATCTTCGAGCAGCCGATCGGCCCTGAAGCGGTGCCGCTGCTGCCGAACCTGCACGGCCTCGAGATCGACGGCGCGTTCGAAGCGCGGCACTACGTGGCGCGCGTCAAGGATCAGATCAAGGACCTGTTCGGCCATCACATCCTCAAGGAAGCCAACAAGCAGATCGACCTGGCGGCGAGCATGCCCGGCGCGGAGGAGATGGCGCTGTTCGACCGCATCGGCGCGCTCGTCCGCGGCGACGATCCGCGGTTCGACCTGATCGTGTTCGACACGGCCCCGACCGGCCACACGCTCCGGCTGATCCGGATGCCGGAGTTGATGGAAGCCTGGATTCGCGCGCTGTCGAAGTCCCGGCACGCGATGCTCGGGATCGAACAGGACGACAAGAGCGATCCGGTGATGATCTCGCTGACCGATCGCCTCGAAGGGCTCCGCGAGTTCCGCGCGCAGCTGCTCAGCCCGCGCACGACCGCGTTTGTCCTGGTGCTGGTCGCCGAACGGCTTCCGATCGAGGAGACCGCGCGGGCGATCGATCAACTCAAGGAGGCCGGGGTCACCATCGGCGGCCTGGTGGTCAATCGCGTGTTACCCGCCACGAGCCCGGACCCGTTCCTGCGGTCGCGGCATCAGCAGGAGCAGGTGTATCTCGACGAAATCGACCGCCGGTTCGGGGCGCACGGGAAGGTCCGGGTCCCCCAGTTACCTTCAGACGTTCACGGCGTCAAAACACTTGAGAGCATTGCGGAAATGCTTCTCACAGAAACACAGAAACACAGAAACACGGAAAACTCTCTGCTGAAGCCATGATCTCAAAACCTCAAGAACCCGAGTTTGCAGCTTTCTACGCCGGCTACGTCGCCAAGGTCCCGTCGCAGGGGCCCGAGGCGTTGCTCGACCACCAGCTCGCCGCCTTCAAGACGCTCGGATCGCTCTCCGAGAACCAGGGCAATCACCGTTATGCCGAAGGGAAGTGGAGCGTCAAGGAAGTGATCGGCCACATGTCGGATGCCGAACGCGTGTTTGGCTACCGGCTCCTGCGCATCGCGCGCGCGGATCAGACGCCGCTGGCGGGATTCGACGAGAACGCCTGGGCCGCGACGGCGCCGCACGGCGGGCGCCGCCTCGCCGAGGTCGCCGACGAGCTCGCCGCCGTCCGCAGGGCCACGCTCGCCCTGGTCGCATCGCTGGACGACACCGCGCTTGCCCGGACCGCCCTCGCCAACAACAAGACGGTGAGCGCGCGGGCGATCTGCTGGATCATCCCCGGCCACGCGCAGCACCATCTGGACATCCTGCGCGAGCGCTACGGCGTGAAGATTTGATCACGTTACTGCTGCTGCGTGCTTTGGGCTGCCGGGGTGAGCCTCGTCACGCTCTCGGTGACCGAGTCCACTTTCTTCCGTGAGTAGGCGACGGGAAAGTACGTGCCCTGCGCCCACAGCTTGAACAGGTCGCGATAGTGCGGGCTGTCTGGGTCGCCCGATTGGCCGGGCGTGTTCAGGCCCACCGAGTTGTCCCAGTCTTCGGTGTCGGCGATGATCTTGAACGATCCGCCCGACGCCTGGTTGTCGGCGTTGCCGGTCGCGCTCACGGTCATGCCGTCGCCGCCGCGCGGCAGCGGTCCGACGTTGAGTTTCGCGCGCGTGGCCGGGTTGACGACCTCCGAGAGCGGATGGCGGATCAGGGCATGGTGGTAGCGCTCCTGTCCGTACTTCCACGCCTGCATGTCGGGCCCGAACCGTTTGGTCAGCTCGGCGACCGCTTCATCCATGCTGCGGGCCACCAGGCCGTCGCGGCCGGTCACCGGGTTGGCGCCGAAGCGGCGGTCGGGCGAGTGCAGCCAGTCGATCAGGCGCTTGGTCGAGCCCAGGTTGAGGCCCGCCTCCCGCGCCGCCGCGGGCACGACCACCTCGCGCGTGTTCGCGAGCAGGCGGCGCTGGAACATCGCATAGACGCCGGCGGCGACCGAGTCTTTGTCGAGCCCGAAGTTCCACCCCGTCAGCAGGTCGCGCGCCTTCGCACTCGCCGGGTTCGAGAACGCGATGTCCCTCAGCAACGGCGTCAACGCCCGCGCCACCACCGACACGTCGTCGTTCTGCAGCCGCGTCATCTCCGCGATGCTGAACAGCCGTCCTGAGCCGAGCACCTCCGTGATCCTCGACGCGCGGAAGGCGTCGGTCCACGTGAAGTGGAGCAGGTCCTTGTAGGGATAAGTGTCGGGCAGCAGGTAGTTGTTGGCGGTGGCGATGAACCCGCGCCCGGGGTCCGCTTCGTACGGCAGCGCCTTGATCGGCAGGTAGCCGTCCCACTCGTAGCGGCCATCGCCGGGCACGGGCAGCAGCCCGCTCCAGTTGCGGCGGATCGGCTGGATGCCGGCGGCCTGCCAGCCGATGTGGCCCGCGCGATCGACCCACACCATGTTCTCCGACGGCATGTGGCTGAAGCTGCACGCCTCGCGGAATTCCTCCCAGCTCGTCGCCTGGTTCATGCGGAGGCTGGCGAGGTACGGCGCGCCGCCCGGTTCCATCCATCCCGCGCGCAGGCCGTAGGCCTTGCGGTTCGCGCGGTCTTCGAACACCACGGGACCGTGGCGCGTGTACTTCAGCTCGACGGCTTCGGGCTTCTCGCCCTTTACGGGAATCGTGTCCGCGATCACGCGCATGGCTTCCCAGCCGCCCTTGTAGCGGTACTCGTTCGCGTTCGCGGGATTGGTGTCGTAAACGTACAGATCTTCCGCATCCTGCCCGAAGATGGTCAGGCCCCACGCGCCGTGCTCGTTGTGGCCGATCGAAACGCCGGGCAGCACCGGCTCGCCGCCGCCGATGACGTTCCATCCCGGCGCCACCAGGTGCACCCAGTAGCGCAGCGACGGCGCCGCGACCACGCGATGCGGATCGTTGGCGAGGATCGGCCGCGTGCTGAACGTCTTCGATCCGGCCACCACCCAGTTATTGGACCCGATGTCCCGCGCGTCGGCGTCGAGATCGATGGGCCCGGCCGGGTCAGCCGCCGCATGCAGAGGCGCGTCTTTCTTGTCCGCCGAAGCGCCTGGCGCGAAGGCGGGAGACGCGCCTGCATCGCCCGGGGCGCTCGCGGCCGCGCGAAACTCCGGCAATACGTCTTCGGGTTTGAACTGCACGGCCGCACGGAACGCGGAGTAGAGGCCCAGCACGTTGTCGGGAAATGTCTTCGGATCGATCTCGGGATCGAGCGCGAAGCGCGGGTCGCCGCCCTGGAAGTACTGCAGCTCGCGCGTTTGCTCGAGGCCGATCGTTCGGATTGCACGGACCAGCCGCACTTCCTCGCCGGCGTTCGACGCGAGCGCCTGGTGCCGCGAGATCACCACGGCCGGCGTCCAGCGCCCGGGCTTGATGCCGAGCATCCTGAATTCGATCGGCAACAGCGCGCCGTTCTTCTCGGTCTCCGCCACGTAGGCGTTGATGCCGCGCACGTACGATTCGATGATCAGCTTGCCGCGCGGGTGATAGCGATTGAGCTCGTCGTCCAGGTCGCCGCGGAACTGGTGCAGCCGTGCGCCCTGATCGCGCCGCGCCTCGCGCCGGCCCAGCATCTCGGCCACCGTGCCCGTGGCCTGCCGCCGCCAGATCTCGAACTGGAAGAGCCGGTCCTTCGCCGCCGCGTAGCCCTGGGCGAAGAACAGGTCGGCCTCGTTCTGCGCGTAGATGTGGTTGATGCCCCAATGGTCACGAAGAATGTCGACGGGCTGGGTGAGCCCGGCCATTTGCAGGGTTGCGGCCGGTGCTTGCGCCGCGGTCCCCGGGCTCGTGGCCAATGTGAGAGCAACGAGGAGCGAAACAGAAAGAGCGCGTCTCATGCCGGCCTCCACTCCGCCTTCGCTCGCAGGCCACCCGCGAGCTACGGCGGGACAAGCCGCAATATACTGCTTGTGGATGAAGTTCGCCCCCGAATACGTCACCAACGTCCTCAACGAGAACTTCGAGGACGCCAAGCAGCTGCTGCTCTCGCCGCTCATGGCCATCAACTACGCGCACCTGGTGATGCTGGCCGAAACGGGAATCGTCTCCGCCGCCGACGCGCGCGCCCTGCGCTTTGCCCTCGACGGGATCTCGATCGACACCGTGCGCGAGGTGCTCTACGACGGCACCTACGAGGACCTCTTCTTCTACATCGAGCGGCTGATCAAGAACGCCTGCGAGGAAGACGTCGCCGGCCGCCTCCACACCGCCCGCAGCCGCAACGACATCGACATGACGATGTACCGGATGCGGCAGCTGGAGTTCATCCTGGTGCTGGCGGGCGCGACGCTCGACCTGCGGGACGCGCTGCTCTCGCTCGCCGAGCGGCACACCGGCACCGTCTACGGCGCGCACACGCACACCCAGCCGGCGCAGCCGTCGACCATCGCGCACTACCTGCTCGCGGTGGTCGAACAGCTCGAGCGCGACACGACCCGGCTGGCAGCGGCCTACGAGTCGACCAACCGGAACCCGCTCGGTGCGTGCGCCATCACCGGCACCGGCTTCCCGATCGATCGCACCCTCACGAGCGCGCTTCTGGGATTCGCCGGACCCACCGGCAACACCTACGGCAGCATCGCCACCGTCGACTACCTGCTCGAGAGCACCTCGGCCACCAGCGTACTGATCGTCGGCCTGGGCCGCGTCGTCCAGGACCTGCTGCTCTGGTGCACGATGGAGTTCGGCTACCTGCGCCTGAGCGACGGCTTCGTGCAGGGCAGCAGCATCATGCCGCAGAAGCGCAACCCGGTGGCCCTCGAGCACGCACGCGCGATCGGCAGCAAGGCCGTGGGACAGGCGCAGGCCATCACCACCGCCGTCCACAACACGCCCTTCGGCGACATCGTCGATACCGAGGACGACCTGCAGCCGCTGGTGGCGTCGATGTTCGGCGATGCCATCCGCATGGTCACGCTGGTGGCGGCGGCGATGCGGCTCGCGGACTTCGACGTGGCGCAGCTGGCCTCGCGCGCCGCACACGGCGGCACCACGCTGACGGAGCTGGCCGACACCCTGGTGCGCGATCACGGGCTGGCCTTTCGCTGCGCGCACGGCATCGCCGCGCTGCTGCTGAAGGCGCAGACGGAAGATCCCGCCGTGTCGCTGTCGGCGGCGCTCACCAGCGCCTCGACCGCGATCCTCGGCCGCCCGCTCGAGTACAGCGAGGCCGATCTGCAGCGGATCCTGAGCCCCGCGCACTTCGTCAAGGTGCGCACGACCTGGGGCGGGCCGGCGCCGGCGGAAACCACGCGGGCGATCGGTGAATCGCGGCGGTTGTTGCAGGACGACCGCGACGGATGGAAGGCGCGCCGCTCCAGGCTGGTCGCCGCCGAGACCAGCCTGCGCGCCAGGGTGAAGCGGCTGTGACGCCGATGGGCCGCACCTACATCCGCGTGGTCGTCGTCTGGGTGATCACGCTCGCGGGCCTCTACGCGTTTCAGTGGTACTTCACCCGGTGATGTCGGCCGTCGACTGGGCGATCATCGTGGTCTACCTGGCCTGGATCGTCTGGGACGGCATCCGCCTGAGCAAGAACACCGGCCAGCTCGAGGGCTACTTCCTCGCCAGCCGCAGCCTGCCGTGGTGGGCCGTCGGCCTGTCGGTGATGGCGACGCAGCTGTCGGCGATCACGATGATCGGCACCACCGGCCAGGGCTATGCCGTCGGGATGAGCCTGCTGCAGCAGTACTACGCGCTGCCGATCGCGATGATCATCATCGCCGTCACGTTCGTCCCCTTCTTCCACAACGCCCGCATCTTCACGGCCTACGAGTATCTCGAGAAGCGATTCGACGCGAAGACCAGGGCGCTCACGGCGTTTCTGTTCCTGCTCCAGCGCGGCATGTCATGCGGCGCCGTGATCGCCGCGCCGGCGGTCGTGCTGTCGGTGATGGTCGGCGTCGACGTCGCCACCACGTGCCTGCTGATCGCGCTGCCGACTGCGGCCTACACGATGTTTGGCGGCGTCCAGGCCGTGGCCTGGACCGACGTCAAGCAGATGTACTTGATCGTCGGCGGGCTGGTGGCGACGTGCATCGCGCTGATGCTGGGTCTGCCAGACAACGTGAGCGTCGGCGAGGCCCTGCACATCGCCGGGACCACCGGACGCCTCCAGGTCTTCGATTTCTCGACCGACCCGCGCGCCCGCTACACGTTCTGGACGGGGACGCTGGGTGCGCTGTTCCTGTTCCTGTCGTACTTCGGCACCGATCAGAGCCAGGTGCAGCGCTACCTGACAGCGAAGTCGATCGACCAGGCGCGGTCGTCTCTCTTCATGAGCGCGTACTGGAAAATCCCGCTGCAGGCGCTGGTGATGATCATCGGCGTGTTCATGTTCATCTTTTATGTGTTCACGCCACCGCCGATGCTGTTCAACCCGGTGCACGATCAGCGCGTGCGCGAGAGCGCGAACGCCGGGGAGTACGTGGCGTTGGAGCAGAAGTTCGGCGAAGCCCTGGCCGCCCGGAAGCTGGCGGCGGAGCGGCTCGCCGAGGCGCAGCGGTCCGAAGACCCGGGGGCGAAGTCCGCTCGCGCCGCGGCGTTCGATGCCGAAGAGCAGCGCGTGCTGGGCGTGCGCGCCGAAGCCGTCGCGCTCGTGAAGGCGGTGTCGGGTGATGCCACCTACAACGACATCAACTACGTCTTTCCCACGTTCGTGCTGACGCACCTGCCGGTGGGCTTGATCGGACTCCTGATGGCCGCCATCTTCGCCGCAGCGATGTCCACGATCTCGGGTGAGCTGTCGGCGCTGTCGACGTCGACGTCGCTCGACTTCTATCGCCGCTGGGTGCGCGACGATGGGGACGAGGCGCACCTCTTGAGGGTCACGAAGGCGGCAACCGTGTTCTGGTCGGTGTTTGCGGCGGTCACCGCCATCTGGGCGGCCGAGCTCGGCTCGTTGATTGAGGTCGTGAATCGTTTCGGATCCTTTTTCTACGGATCGATCCTCGGCGTGTTCCTGCTGGCCATCGGCTGGAAGCGTGCCAACGGCACCGGCGCCTCGGTGGGGCTCGTCGCCGGCATGGGCGTCGTCGCCTACGTCACGATCTACACCCCGATCGCGTTCCTCTGGCACAACCTGATCGGCGCCGGCGTCGTCTTCGTCGTCGGCATGATCGTGTCGGAGATCACTCCCAGGGCAGAAGGCACAACGAAGGCAGAAGGCAGACCGAAGGCAGAAGGCAGAAGGCAGAAGGCAGAAAGCTAGGTGGCCGGCCGCCCGCTCATTGTCGCCCTGCTGCTCGTCATGGCCGTGATACTGGGGTCATGGATGCTCGGCGAGTATTTGAGGCAGCGAAAAGACAAATAGACCACGAAGACCACGAAGATCATCACGAAGGCCACGAAGCCTTTTGATCAGAGTATTCTTCGTGAGCTTCGTGGTCTTCTTCGTGACCTTCGTGGTTTCGCTAGATCTTATCCAGCGAGTCTTTCCCGATGACGACATTCCATACCAGCAACTCGTACTGCGCGACGCCGGCCTGGTAGTACGGGTCGGCGTCGCGGATCGCATCGAGGGATTTCTGCGGGTTGTCGTCCGGCACGCGCACCAGGAACATCCCACCGAACCTCGGGTCGTGCGGGCCGGCGGCGAGGATGGTGCCCTCGTCCTTCAGTCTTCTCTGGAAGGCGCGGTGCGCTTCCTGGTGGACGAGCACTTCTTCGATCGGGCGCCGATAGCGGACGATGACCATCGCATACATGCGGAACAGGATACTGCAGTCCCACAAGCGGACACCTCGAGGAGAAGCCGGCCCGCGGCGATACCCGCAAGTGATTGAGTCTATGATGGTTATTGGATCAGGCTCGGTTGGTACGGTACTAGCTATCGGAGTGGGCGTGTCGTTCAGTAACCCCAAGACCGACCGTCCGCGCCAGCAGCCGAAAAGCCGACTGATGGCGCGCTTGTTCAGCATCGTCAGCGTCGGCGCCGTCGTGCTGGCCCCGGTCGCCGCGCTATCGCTGTGGTTGCTCATCAGCGACCCGGTCACGGCCGCGGCGGTGATGGAGCGCGGCGACCTGCTGCCCGTGCTCGTCGCGCTCGCGAAGATCCTCGGCAAGACGATCTCGGCGGTGATGTCGGCTCTCTAGTCTTCAACAACGCCACGGAAGCACAGAAGCACGGAACAACTCCTGGAATGTCACGAGGAAATTCCGTGCTTCCGTGTTTCCGTGGCTTGTTGTGATCAGAAGCGAATGGTCCTCACGATCTTCGCGGCGCCCCTGCGGTCCAGCGGCCTGAATCCCAGGCGGTTTTCGTCGAGCCAGTTCTGCGTCCAGATCACGAAGAAGTCGTTGCCGGGCTTCTGAATCCACCGGAAGCGCAGCTGCCAGCCGACCTCGCGGCTCTCGGAGTCGTACTGGATGTTGCTCGACAACGACACCCACGGGTTGAACTGCGTGCGCGCGTCCACGCGATACAGGCGCGTGGTGAAGGAGCCCTCGGGCAGGTCGACGTCGTTGTACTCGCTCTCCAGCCGCAGGAACAGGCCCGGCCTCGGGCGAACGGTGAGCCCGACGATCAACTCCCGGCGCGTGCCGCTCCAGAAATCACCGAACGAGTATTCGATCGATCCCGCGACCTTTCGCTGCTCGGCGGATTCCGCCTCAATCTGGTACCGCGTCCACGAATAGCGATTGCCCACGGGCAGGATCACGCCGTCGCTGATCTCGAAATCCTCGTCGAGTTGGTCGGTCTGCGTGAAGATGTCCAGCCGGACCTGATCGCCGCTATGAAACTCGACCTGGAACGGCGTGAGGTGAATGTTGCGATCGACCAACTGGTTCTCGAGGTTGAGGTTGAGATTCATCTGCGCTTCGAACTGGAAGCCGCGGATCACGCGATGGTCGTTGAGCCGCGGCTGCCAGCCCGCCTCCGGGTTCCACTGGCGGTAGTTGCGGCGGGGCGTGAAGCCCACCGCGGCGTCGTAGGCGGCCTGGTACTCGTGAAACGAGATGCTCGCGCCCCAGGGATCCTTGTCGACGTTCGCGTGCCAGCCGTACGCGTCGCTGCCGCCGGCGGGCGGCCGGTCGCCGTCTTCATTGAGAAAGCCGGGCGTCGTCGTGTGGATGTACCACACCCCCGAGTCCAGCACGGTGTCGCCCACGAAACTCGGCGTGGCGAGCGTGAGGTCCGCGGCCACGGTGTGCCGCGGATCGACAATCGATTCCCGCGGCGCTCGCCGCGTGTACAGGACACCGAGACTCGACTGGCTGCCAAACCGCCGCTTGACGCGCGCGACGGTGAAGTCCTCGCCCTTCTGCTCGAACGGCGCGCCCGTCACCGCGACGGCTTCCTTGCTGGTCATGACGTGCAGGAACCCGACGTCCTGCTTGCCGGCCTGGCCGATCAGCTTCGCGCCATACACGATTGGCTGGGGCTCGCCGCCGGTGAGGCCGATCCGGCGGCTGAAGAACGGGCTGTCATCACCGGTCGGGAATGAAAAGAAGTTCGCGCCGTCGAGAAAGAACTCGCGCTTTTCCGGGAAGAACAGCGGAAAGCGCGTGAGGTTCGTGCGGCGTTCGTCGACCTCGGTCTCGGCGAAGTCGGTGTTGACCGTGAAGTTCGCCTTCAGGGCGGGCGTGACGTTGTAGAACGCATCGAGGCCGATGTCGACGTCGCCGCTCGTGGCCGGCACGCCTCGCCCCGGCGCATTGCTCGCGGCCCCGAGCAGGTACGGCTTCAGGTCGAGGCCGATTCCCTGCGAGATGCCGCTGATGCCTTCGACCCGTCCCGCATTGGACATGCGCGTGAGGCCTTCGTCGCGCCGCCATCCCGTCCAGAGGCTCTCTTCGTTCTTGCGTCTCACGGTGCGCTGGAAGTTCGCGCCCCACGCCGTGGTGGCGGGATCGAAGTTCAGCGTCTTGAACGGGATCTCGACTTCCGCCGTCCACCCGGCGTCGGTGCGGCGGACGCGCGCGATCCAGATGCCGTCCCACGCCTTGTCCATGTCGCCGCCGAAGCCGCCGCCGCCGGTCGGGCCTGTGATCAGGCCGTCGCCCATCGCGCCCGACGGATTGATCTCAAAGAAGTAGCCCGAGCGGCCGTCGAGAAACGGATCGATGGCCCACATGAAGCGGTCGTCGGCGGAGAACGGCTGGTCGCGCTGCATCTGGTTGCCGAGCAGCTTCGCGGGATCCGAGTCGAAGCACGTCACGCCCAGGATGAGGCGGTCCTCGTCGAAGACCACGCGCACTTCGGTCTTCTCGGTGGCGGGTGATCCGTTGTCGGGATCGCGCTGGCGAAAGTCCGTGGCCGGAACGGCTCGCTGCCACGCCGGCTCGGCCGGTGACCCGTCGACGACGATCGACTCGCCTTCGCTCAGGCGGTAGGCCTGGACCCGCGGTCGCACGCTCTGCGCCGAGGCCTCCAGATTCATCACGCACAGGCACAAGGTGACGAGGATTCGCACGTGGTGACCCCATATACTTTACCTTCATGCCTTCGCTGACATTTCTCGGGGCCGCGCGAACGGTCACCGGGTCCAAGCACCTACTCGAGGTCGACGGGCAGCGCATCCTCTTCGATTGCGGGTTGTTCCAGGGCCTCAAGGACCTGCGCCTGCGTAACTGGGCGCCCCTGGCCGTGCCTCCCGATACCATCCATGCCGTCGTGCTAACCCACGCCCATCTCGACCACACGGGATGGCTGCCTCGGCTCGTGGCCGGGGGCTTCAGGGGCAAGGTCCATTGCACGGGCGGCACGCTCGATCTGTCGCGGCTCATCCTGCCGGACGCGGCGCGCATCCAGCAGGAAGACGCGCGCCACGCCAACCGCCATGGGTTTTCGAAGCACCACCCGGCGCTGCCGCTTTACACGGAAGAGGACGCCACCGAGGCCCTGTCGCGTTTCCAGGCGCACCCGTTTGGCACCACCGTCCGCGTCAGCGACGCGATCGAGGTGGAGTTCACCAATGTCGGCCACCTGCTTGGCTCCTCGTACGTGCTCGCGCGGAGGACGACGGGGAAAGGGGGGCGGATTCTCTTCGGCGGCGATCTCGGGCGATACGGACGACCGATCCTGCCGGACCCGTCACCGGGCGTCGAGTGTGACGTCCTGCTGGTCGAGTCCACATACGGGGATCGCCTGCATCCCGCCGAGGACCACATGGAATCCCTGTCGCTCGTCGTCGCCGAAACCGCGGCGCGCGGCGGCAAGCTGATCATCCCGGCCTTTGCGATCGGCCGCGTCGAAGAGCTGCTGTACTGGCTGTTCCGGCTCGAAGACGAAAAGCGGATTCCCGTGCTGCCGATCTACGTCGACAGCCCGATGGCGCTCGAAGGGCTCGAGTTCTACCGGCGGCGGAGCGACGAGCTCGACGCCGAGGTGCCCACCATGCGGCGCGCCGCGCCGAGGTTCACGCCGGTCGAGACGGCGGACGAGTCGAAGCGGCTCGTGCAGACCGCCGGCCCGGCGATCATCATCGCGTCGAGCGGCATGGCCACCGGCGGACGCGTGGTGCACCACCTGTTCGCGGAATTGCCCGACGAACGCAACACCGTCCTGTTTGTCGGGTTCCAGGCCGTTGGCACGCGAGGGCGCAACCTGATCGAGGGTGCACGCTACATCAAGATGTACGGCCAGCAGGTCCCGGTGCGTGCGAAAATCGTGAAGATCAACGGCATGTCCGCGCACGCCGACTCGGGCGAGATCCTGCGGTGGCTGCGCACGTTTCCGAAGGCGCCGCAGGCCACCTATCTCGTGCACGGCGAGCCGGAAGCGCAGGACGCCATGAAGGCGCGCATCGTCGCGGAGCTCGGCTGGCAGGTCGAGGTTCCCGTGCTTGGCCAGAAAGTAGACGTCCCCCTGTGATCACCGAGACGGCGACACGGCCCTACCTCCTCGAGCAGATCGACGATGCGGCGGTGGTGCAGTTGTATGCGGACGGGTTCGAGAAGCTGACGCTGGCCGAGAAGACGCTGGTGTGGCACCTCTACCAGGCCGCCATCGCCGGCCGCGACATCTATTACGACCAGCGGCATCGCCACAACCTCGCCATTCGGCACCTGCTCGAGCAGATCCTGACGTACGCCAAGGGCGTGCCCGCCGAGACGCTGGCCGAGCTGACGCGTTACACGAAGCTGTTCTGGATCAATACCGGGCCCTACAACAACCTGACGGCCCGCAAGTTCCTGCTCGACCTCGATCGCCAGCGCATGATCGAGGCCGCGGAGATCGCCGCGATCAACGGCGCCGACTTCGCGCTGGCGGCCGGCGAGACGGTCGCGCAGCGGATCGAGCGGTTCGCGCGCATGTTCTTCGATCCGGACTTCGAACCGATGGTCACGAACAAGACGCCCGGCGAAGGCCTCGACATTCTGGCCGGAAGCGCGAACAACCTGTACGACGGCGTCACGATGGCCGACCTCGAGGGGTTCACCGAGCGCAACCAGCTGAATTCCCGCATGGCCAAGCGTGACGGACAGCTGGTCGAGGAGGTCTACAAGATCGGCGGGATGTACGACGCGCAGATCCGCCGCATCGTCGGCCACCTGAACGACGCCATCCCGTTCGCACCCGAGCCGCTCGCCCGGGCGCTGGCGGCGCTGGTCCGGTTCTACGAAACCGGCGATGACGCCGACCGGCAGGCCTTCGACATTGCGTGGGTGCAGAACCGCGATTCGTCGGTCGACACCATGAACGGGTTCACCGAGGTCTACATGGACTCCCGCGGCATGAAGGGCGCGTGGGAAGGCCTGGTCTATTACGTGAACCACGAGAAGACCGACAAGATCCGCGCGCTGGCCACGCACGCGCAGTGGTTCGAGGATCACCTGCCGATCGCGGGATCGTATCGGAAGGCCAAGGTGCAGGGCGTGTCGGCGATGGCCATCGAGGTGGTGATCGAGGCCGGCGACTCGGGGCCGATTACGCCGATCGGCGTCAACCTGCCGAACGATCAGCGGATTCGCGAGAAGCACGGCAGCAAGTCGGTGTCGCTGTCCAACGTGCTCGACGCCTACGAGCGGGCGCTGCCCGACGCCTTCCGCCACGAGTTTGCCTGGGATTCGGCGGAGGTCGAGCGCGCCAAGCGCTGGGGCGCGTTTGCCGGCGAACTGACCACCGAGATTCACGAGGTGCTGGGGCACGGGTCGGGGCGCATGGCCGATCACATCGAGGTGACGCCGCAGGACCTGTTGAAGGAGCAGTACTCGGCGCTCGAAGAATCGCGCGCCGACCTGGTGGCGCTGTACTTCGTGGCCGATCCGCAGCTGGCGGCGATCGGCCTCGTCGCCGCCGACGAGCAGCAGGCGGTCGTGCAGACCGAGTACGAGGCCTACGCCCGCAACGCGCTCGTGCAGTTGCGCCGCGTCCGCGTCGGCTCGCAGCTCGAGGAAGACCACATGCGCAACCGCCAGGCCATCGTCCACTGGCTGCTCGCCAACACCAAGGCGATCGACGTCCGGCGGCGCGACGACAAGACCTACTTCGTCGTCGCCGACTGCGACGCGTTCAGGGGCGGCGTGGCGCGGCTGCTGGCCGAGGTGCAGCGCATCAAGAGCGAGGGCGACTACACCGCGGCGAAGGAGCTGTTCGAGACCTATGGCGTGCACTTCGATCCCGACATGCGCGACGAAGTGGTGGCGCGGGTCGACCACCTGAAGCTGCCGTCGTACACGGGCTTCGTGATGCCGAAGCTCGAGCCGGTCGTCGATGCCACGGGCCAGATCACCGACGTCAGGATTTCGTATCCCTGCGATCTGACGGCGCAGATGCTGGAATACGGTGCCTGGCACCGAAACGGCTAAAACGATGCAGAAACTGCTGATTGCCCTGTTCTGTTTCGCGACGCCTGCCTCGGCGCAGTCCCTGCCGGAGCGGATGCTCCAGGCCGAAGACGCGCGGCCGGCCACCGAGGCCGCGCTCGGCGCGCTGAAGGAAGGGCTCACCGGCGGGCCGCGGCGGACGGCGATTCGCGCCATCGGCCGGTTGGAACGGCCCGAGATGATTCCGCTCATTGCCCCGGCGCTTGCCGACGGCGTCGGCATCCGCGCGGAGGCCGCCAACGCGCTGGCGCAGATGGCGCGCACGCCCGCCGCGGTGGCGCAGGTGCACAAGCTGCTGATCGATCGCGCCGCTGTCGATGCCAACCTCAACACCTGGGAAGCCTGGGGCGAGATCGTGGCAGCGCTCGGACGCCTGCCGTACGAATCGGCCGCGCCGGCCGCCGCAGCCGAGGCCGTGCTCGCGCAGGGCCTGCCGTCGCCGGATTCGATGAACGAGCCCGACGCCGCCGCCATTGTCGGCGCCACCCGCGGCCTCGAGTCCCTCGCGCGGACCGTCCGCGCGCGCCAGCTGCCGCCGCTTGGGCCGCGGACCTGGGATCTGCTCCGCTGGGCGGCCACGGCGCAGCGTCCCGCCGCCGATCCCCGATCGGTGATGACGCGCCGGCTGGCGATGGCGGCGCTCGTCACCGGCAGCCAGGCCACCGGATCGGTGATCGAACGCGGGCTGCTCGACGCGGATGCGGAGGTGCGCCGCTTCGCGGCGGCGGCGGCGGCGACCGACGCGACGATGACGGATCGCGAGGCCCTGCTCACGCGGGCGATGGCGGACAAGGACGCGCACGTCCGCCTCGAAGGCCTGCGCGGATGGGGCCGGCAGTTCCAGAAGACCTCGTGCGCGCCCGTGCGCGCGGCGGTGAAAGACGCCGATCCGCACGTGCGCCTGCAGGCGATCGATCAGCTCGGCGCGGGCTGCCCGGGGGTTAACGACAAACCTGAAGGTTTGTCGCCACCTGCAGCCGGAGGTTTGTCGCCACATGCGGGTGAGCTGGCGGCCATCGTCGAGACGCTGAGCACGCAACCCCGCGCGTGGCACATGCCGGCACACGCGCTGGTGTCGCTGGCGCGCGTCGCTCCGGCCGAGGCGCGCAAGGCCCTTCCCCGATTCGTGCAGCACCCGACGTGGCAGGTGCGGATGTACGCCGCGCGGGCCGCGGGCGTGCTCGATGCGCTGGACGATCTCAGGACCCTGGGCGGCGACACCGTCGACAACGTCCGCGAAGCGGCACTGACGGCGCTCGTCGATCTGAAGCGCCCCGAGGCCGTGACCGTGGCCCTCGATGCGCTCGCGCGTCCTGATTACCAGCTGATCCTGACGGCCGTGCGCGCGCTCGAGGACAAGACCCACGCGCCGAAGGCCACCGCACCGTTGCTGGCCGCCCTGGGCCGCATCACGAAGGAGCACAAGGACACCTCACGCGATCCGCGCATGGCGATCCTCAACCGGCTCCAGTCGTACGGCGCGACCGGCGAGGCCGACAACATCGACGGCTACCTGCGCGATTTCGATCCGCAGGTCGCGGCGAAGGCCGCGGAGATCCTGACGGCGTGGACCGGCGCGCCGCGCACCGCCGCGCCGCAGCGGCTGACGCCCCCGGGCGTCACGCTGGCCGCGGTGACCGCGCTGCGCGGGAAGTCGCTGCGCTTCCACATGAGGAGCCTGGGGTCGTTCGACATCGCCCTCGACGTCGACGCCGCGCCGCTGTCGTCGCTGCGCATCGCGCGCCGGGCCGGCGAGGGCTACTACGACGGCCTCACGTTCCATCGCGTGGCCGCCAACTTCGTGATCCAGGGCGGCAGTCCCGGCGCCAACGAGTACGCCGGCGAGCCGTTCTTCATGCGCGACGAGGTGGGCCTGCACGTGCGCGGCACCGTTGGCGTGTCGACGCGGGGCCGCGACACCGGCGACGCGCAGATCTTTGTCAACCTGATCGACTCGCCCCGGCTCGATCACACCTACACCGTGTTCGGCACCGTCGTCTCCGGCATGACCGTCGTCGACGGCATCCTCGAGGGCGACGTGATTCAGCGCGTCGAGCTCGTCAGCCGCTGAATGACGTCATCCCGTCTGCCGTCAAGCCTCGAACCGAACGCGCTGTCGCTCGCGCTTGACGCTATGCGGCGCCGGGGCGCGCCGATCGTCGACCTGACCGAATCGAACCCGACCCGCGTCGGCCTGTCGTATCCGGAGGATCTGCTCGCGCCGCTGGCGGGCGCGGAGGCGCTCGTCTACGACCCGCAGCCGCTCGGCCTGTGGCCGGCGCGCGCGGCGGTGGCCGCGGATTTCCGGCGCCGCGGCATCGTGTTGTCCGCCGATCGGGTGGCGCTCACGGCGAGCACGAGCGAGGCCTACGCGCTGCTGTTCAAGCTGCTCTGCGATGCCGGCGACGTGGTGCTGGTGCCGAGGCCGAGCTATCCGTTGTTCGAGCACCTGACGCGTCTCGAAAACGTCGTCGCCGCGCCGTACGATCTCGAGTATCACGGGACCTGGCGCATCGATCTGGAGTCGGTGGAGCGGGCGTCGGGTCCCCGCGCGCGCGCCCTCCTCATCGTGTCGCCGAACAACCCGACCGGATCGTTCCTGCATCGCGACGACTGGTCGGTGCTGTCGGAGATGGCGGCCGGCCGAGGCTGGGCCATCATCGGCGATGAGGTGTTCGCGGACTATCCGATCGATCCGGCGCCCAATGCCACGCCCGTGCTGGCCGACACCGATGCCTTGACGATGAGCTTGGGCGGATTATCGAAGTCGGCGGGGCTGCCGCAGGTGAAACTGGGGTGGATTGGCTTCGGCGGGCCCGAGGCGAAAGTGGACGAGGCGCTGGCGGCCTACGAGATTGTCGCCGATACCTACCTGTCGGTATCGACGCCGATCCAGGTTGCGGCGCCCTCGCTGATCGAGCGCGGCGCCGCGATCCGCGCGCAGATCCTGGCGCGCGTGCGCGAAAACCTTGCGGCGTTGCGCGAACAGGCCGCCGCCCATCCTTCGGTCGGCGTCCTGCCCGTCGAAGGCGGCTGGTCCGCGGTGTTGCAGGTGCCGGCGGTGCGATCCGAAGAGGCGCTCGCGCTCGCGCTGCTCGAACAGGATGAGGTGCTCGTGCACCCGGGGTATTTCTTTGATTTTTCGAAAGAGGCGTTCGTGATCGTGAGCCTGCTCGTGGAGCCCGGCCGGTTCGCGCCGGCCATCGCCCGTGTGCTGGCGCGCGTGTCGAGCGGGGCGGGCGCCTGATGCGCCGGCAAAGCGGGCTGAGCGTGCCGCTCTTTTCCCTTGGATCGTCCCGGGGGTGGGGCATCGGCGAGTTTCCCGACCTGGCGATCTTTTCACGCTGGGCCGCCGAGGCCGGGCAGGCGCTGCTGCAGATCCTGCCGGTCAACGAGATGCCGCCGGCCGAGACCTCGCCGTACTCGGCCATGACGGCGATGGCGCTCGACCCGATCTACATTTCGATGGTCGATGTCGTCGACTTCGCCGGACTCGGCGGCGAGCTGGCGCTGGACGAGGCGGACGCGGCCGCGCTGGCGATGGTGCGCAAGTCGCCGCGGATCAGGTACCAGCAGGTGCGCCACCTGAAACAGCGATGGCTGCGCCGCTCGTTCGACCGGTTCCTGCGCGTCGAGGTGGCGCGCGGCACGCCGCGGGCGCTGCGCTTCGACGCGTTTGTCGCCCACGAGGCGTGGTGGCTCGACGAGTACGGCGTGTTCCGCGCGCTGCACGCGCTTCACGAAGAGCTGCCGTGGCAAGACTGGCCGGAGCCGCTGGCGAAGGCGGAGCCCGCCACCGTGCAGCAGGCCCGCGTCGCGCTCCACCTCGAGATCACGTATCGAAAGTACCTCCAGTGGCTTGCGGCGGAGCAGTGGGCCGAGGCCAAGCGCCTCGCCTGGCCCACGCGGCTCTTCGGCGACCTGCCGTTCATGATTTCCGCCGACAGCCCCGACGTCTGGGCGCGCCAGGACCAGTTCCGCTTCGACGCCACCATCGGCGTGCCGCCCGATGCGTTCAGCGAGACCGGCCAGGACTGGGGGCTGCCGCCGTGGCGATGGGAGGCGATGGCGTCGACCGACTACGCCTGGATGCGCGCCCGGGCGCGGCGCTACGCGCACCTCTACGACGGGTTCCGAATCGACCATCTGGTCGGGCTTTATCGGATGTACATCCGGCCGATCGACACGAATGTTGCCGCGTTCTTCGCGCCGCCGGACGAGCCGGCGCAGATCGCCCTGGGCGAGCAGCTGATCGGCGTGCTGGGCTCGGGCGAGCCGCGGCCCATGCTGATCGCCGAAGACCTCGGCGTGATCCCGCCGTTCGTCCGCGAGTCGATGGCGCGCCTCGACCTGCCGGGATCGAAGGTGCTGCGCTGGGAGCGGCACTGGGATCAGCCCGGCCAGCCGCCGATCGATCCGCGCGAGTTTCCCGAGCGGTCGGTCGCCACCACCGGCACGCACGACATCGAGCCGCTGGCATCGACGCCGGAAGGGGAGACCGAGGAGCAGCGCGCCACCGTTGTGAGGTCGCTGCTCGCCGCCGGATCCTGCCTGACCCTGATTCCGCTCCAGGACGTGTTCGGCTGGACCGAACGCATCAACACGCCGGCCCTCGTCAACGAGATCAACTGGACCTGGCGCCTGCCGTGGCCGATCGAGACGTGGCTCGATCGCGAAGACACCATCGCGCGCGCCGACCTGCTGCGCGCCTGGACGCGGGAAGCGGACCGGTGAGCGACTTGAGATAAGGTGTTGGCGCTCATGCGGCTGTCTCGTCGCGCCTGGCTCGCCGCCGTCCTGTCGCTCGCGCTGCTTGGGGCTGCGCCAGGATGTGGGGACAAACCTTCAGGTTTGTCCGCTCCGCCCATCCTCATCCTGATCTCCATCGACGGCTGGCGCTGGGACTATCTCGATCGCTTCAGCCCGCCAACGCTGTCGCGGCTGGCGGCCGGGGGCGTGCGCGCCGAGGGCCTGGTCCCGCAGTTCCCGTCGAAGACGTTTCCGAACCATTACACGATCGTCACGGGCCTGCGCCTCGCCCATCACGGCATCATCTCGAACAACATGAAGGCGCCGGACATTCCCGGCGAGTTCTCGATGTCGAACCGCGACGTGCTGGCCGATCCACGGTGGTGGGGCGGCGAGCCGATCTGGAACACCGCCGAACGGCAGGGCCGGGTTGCCGCCGCGATGTTCTGGCCGGGATCCGAAACCGTGATCGGCGGCCGCCAGGCCACGTACTGGACGCCGTTCGACAACGACCTGCCGCACGCCGAGCGCATCGCGCAAATCCTCGAGTGGCTCCGCCTGCCGGAAGGGAAGCGTCCCTCGTTCCTGACGCTCTACTTCAGCGACCTCGACAGCGCGGGACACAGCCGCGGACCGGACTCGGACGACGTGCGGGAGGCCGCGCTGCGTGTGGATCGATCGATCGGCGAGCTGGTGTCCGGTGTCGAGGCCGCGGGCCTCGCCGATCGCGTCCACTACGTGATCGTGAGCGATCACGGCATGGCCGCGCTCAGCCCCGATCGCATGATCGTGCTGGACGACTACGTCGACCCATCCACCGTCGACGTGATCGACTGGGCGCCGGTGCTCGGCCTGTCGCCCAACGACGGCGATGTCGACAACTTGTATGCCGCGCTTAAGGACAAGCATCCGTCCCTCGCGGTGTACCGGAGCCATGAGATTCCCGCGGCCTACGGGCTTGCGGGCCATCCCCGCCTGCCGTCCGTGTACGCGATTGCCGACGAAGGCTGGTTCATCACCTCGCGCCGCGAGCTGGCGCGCTGGAAGGAGCCGGGCCGGCATCCGCCCGGCGGCACGCACGGCTACGATGCGCGGGCGAAGTCCATGGCGGGGCTCTTCATCGCCAGCGGCCCGCGGATCCGGCGCGGGCTGCGCGTCAAGCCGTTCGAGAACATCCACGTCTACGAGTTCATGTGCGCCGTGCTCGGCCTCGAGCCGGCGAAGAACGACGGCGATCCCGCCGTCACCCGCGACCTGCTGCGCAGCCGATGACGACATCCGACACCTCCTCTGCATCCCCCGATCGCATCGGCGCCGCGGGTTGGCGCATCGTGCTGCTGGCCAGCCTCGGCGGCACGCTCGAGTTCTACGACTTCGTGATCTTCGGCGTTTTCGCCAGGGACATCGCCGCCGCGAT
>MELE01000135.1:32054-102550 GCA_001768615.1 Acidobacteria bacterium RIFCSPLOWO2_12_FULL_67_14b
TGGGTGAGGACGTGGCCGGCGAAGCCGACGCCCTGACCGATCGCGCAGATCCCGTGCTGGGTGAACTCTGGCGCAACAGGTCAGACGACGTGTATGACGACCTATAGCCGCGGCGATGTCGTCCTCGTCAAGTTCGTCTTCTCTGATGAGACGGGCGTGAAGCAGCGGCCGGCGCTCCTGGTCAGCTCCTCTCGATATCACCGAAGTCGTCACGAAGCGGTTCTTGTCGCGATCACGAGCAACGTCTCCCGTGCCCTGGTGGGCGACCACGCCATCAAGGACTGGCAAGAGGCCGGACTCCCTCTTCCGTCGACGGCCACGGGCATCATCCGCACCATCAAGCAGGAAATGATCGTCAAGAAGCTCGGTGAACTGCCTGCGGGAGACCTCCAGGCCGTCGACGAACAGCTACGTATCTCACTGAACCTCTGATGCCACCAATACCCACCACACCGGATCGCATCGGCGCCGCGGGGTGGCGCATCGTGCTGCTGGCCAGCCTCGGCGGCACGCTCGAGTTCTACGACTTCGTGATCTTCGGCGTTTTCGCCAGGGACATCGCCGCCGCGATCTTTCCGAGCTCGTCGCCGATCGTCTCCCTGATGGCGTCGTTCGCCGCGTTTGCCGCCGGCTATCTCGCCCGCCCGATCGGCGGCATCGTGCTCAGCCATTACGGCGATCGCTACGGCCGCCGCCGCGTCTTCTTGTGGTCGGTGTTCGTCATGTCGGGCGCGACGCTCGGCATGGGCCTGGTGCCGACGTTCGCCTCGTGGGGCGTGGCGGCCAGCGCGCTGATGGTCGCCCTCCGCCTGCTTCAGGGCTTCTGCCTCGGCGGCGAGCTGCCCGGGGCGCTGACCTACGTGGTGGAAACCGCGCCGCGCATTGCGCCGCTCGTGTGCGGCGTCGTGTTCGCGTGCGTGACGATGGGCGTGGCGGCGGCGACGGCGGTGAGCCTATCGGTGCGCACCTGGCTCGATCCGGCGCTCGTGCCGATCTACGGCTGGCGCATCGCGTTCGTGATCGGCGGCCTCGGCGGCGTGCTCAGCTTCGTGTTGCGCCGGTCGCTCGAAGAATCTCCCGAGTTCGAGCGGATGCGCAGCCTGGCGTCGCGGCAGCCGTTCCGCGAGGCGCTGCGCACGCATGCCACGCACGTGCTCGTCGGCTGCGCGCTGCTGGCCGGTACGGGATGCTTCAACGGGCTCTTCTTCTCGCACCTGCCGGCGTATCTGTCGACCGTGTTGCAGTACGACCCGCGGCAGGCCGTGTTCTCGCAAACGGTCGGCGTGATCGCGTCGGCCATCGGCATCCTGGCGACCGGCTGGATCGGCGATCGCATTCCGCCCAGGTACTTGTTGCGGACCGGCGTCGCGCTGTTGCTGGTGTTTGCGTATCCGTTCTACATGGCGCTCGAATCGCGCGCGGTCAATCTGACGCTGCTGTTGATCCTCGCCGGCTTGAGCGCGGGTCTCACCAACGGATCGTTCGCGGTCTTGCTGACGGATCTGTTTCCCACGCGCATCCGCTTCACCGGCGTGGCGCTGGTGTTCAACATCAGCTTCACGATCTTCAGCGGCACCGCGCCGCTGGTGGCGACCACGCTGATCCGTACCACCGGCCAGCCGGCCTCACCCGCGATGCTGATGATCGGCAGCGCCCTGCTCGCGTTGCTCGGGAGCCTGTGGGTGGAGCGCCTGGGTGGCAACGTGATGAGGCGCCCGGCGTAGCCACTGCTTTCAGCTTTCGGCTTTCAGCCTTCAGCCTTCAGCCTTCAGCCTTCCGTAGTTATGGTGCGGGATTTTCCCCGGTCACCAAACGGCGTTGAGGCCTTTGGTTGGAAGATCATCCGGATTCCGGTGGTTTCGCCCATGGCCGGACTCTTGCACCTCGGCCGTCACAGCGATGAATCGGCGGATCCAGGCGGTCGGCTACAATACCCCGATGCTTCCCCGCACGGCGGCGTGGCCGAGGCTCGAGCGTGTCCGCGCGCTCGTCAGGATCACGTCCCTGCTGGCGGGCACGCTGCTCGTGGCGTTTCACGGGTGGCTGTTTGCCGGGCAGATGGCCACCGGCCGGCTCGAGGATCCCTGGCTGGTATTCCGGTGGATCGCGGCGGCCGCGCTGGTGGCGGCCCTGGTCGGCGTCACGCGCGCCGGCCAATCCGTCTGGGGCCGCACGGGCATCGCCATCTGGGTGCTGGCCGCCCTGCTGCACGGTCCCGCCGTTGGCGCCGCCTCGGGCGATGCGTTCGATTCGCTCGCGCTGCCCGAAGCCGTGATCGCCTCGGTATTGCCGATCGGGGTGTCGGCCGCGATCGGCATCGGGTTCTGGCTGCTCACCGCGCTGCTGGCGCGCCGGCGCCATCAGGTTCGTCCGCTGTTCTCGCCGGCTCTCGCGTTCTCGGCCGCCGGCATCCTCGCCGACGGGTTCTCGCCTCCGTACGCCTCCCGCCCCCCTCCGCAGAAGAGTTAAGGGTTGCGACAACTCTGAACTCTGAACTCTGAACTCTGAACTCTGAACTCTCTGTGGAGACTGCGATGCGTACCTGTTCTGCTGCTTTGTTCTTGTCGATTCTTTTGACCACGGCCCCCGTGCTGGCGGCGACCGTTCGAGGCACCGTGTCGGACACGAGCGGCGCCGCCGTGCCATCGGCCCGCGTGGTGCTTCGCGACATCGCGACCGGCCAGGAAACCTCCGTCGACACCGACGCGCAGGGCGCGTACCGGTTTGTGCCCTCCGTGGCGGGAACCTACCTCGTGATCGTGTCGCGCGGCGGCTTCTCCGAAGCGGCCCGTACCGTCGTCGTGCCTGACGGCGACGCCAGCCTCGACGTCTCGGTGGTGCTCGAGCTGGGCGGGGTGACCGCGCAAGTCAGCGTCACGGCCAGCCGCGCCGAGCGGGAAGTGCGGCAGATCCCGCTGCACGTCGGGACCATCAGCGAGGCGGCCATCGCGCAGATCAACCCGCTTTCGACCGGCGACGCGCTGGCGTCGGCGGTGAATGTGACGCCGGTCGGCGGCGGCCCATTCGGCGTGCGTCCGCGCCTGCGCGGCCTCGATTCCACCCGCATGCTCGTGCTCGTGGACGGCGAGCGGCTCAACACCGCGCGCCAGGCCACGGATCGGACCGGCGCCGAGGTCGGCCTCGTCTCGACCGACTCGATCAATCGCATCGAGATCATCAACGGCGCCGGCACGCTCATGTACGGCTCCGACGCGCTGGCCGGCACCGTGAACATCATCACCGGCGAGCCCGCCTTTTCGCCGAGCCGCCAGTTCCTCTACGGCTTCAACGGCTTCTACAGCTCCAACGAGCAGGGCATGCGCGGCACCGTTACGGTCGGCGCCACCACGCCGCGCGTGACCGTCCGCGTGCAAGGCGGTGCGGAGAAGTTCGAGAACTACACGGCCGGGAAGTTCGACACGGAAGACACCCGGCCGTTGTTTGCGGGCGGGCAGTTGAAGCAGGCCGATACGATCGACAGCAACTTCGGCTTCGCCTTCAAGGCGTTTCCCGACCCGTTCAACGCGCCGTACGTGAGGACGGACGATGAGATCCTGAACTCGCAGGCCGAAGGCCGGTTCGTCAACGTGTCCAGCATGGTGAAGCTCGGCGACCGCCGCTCGCTGCGCGTCCGCTACCAGAACCGGCGGATGCAGGACGTCGGCTTTCCCGACTTCGAGCAGCCGTACTTCTTCAACGACACACTGCTGCCGAAGAGCAACCTCGACAAGATCTCCGCGCGATACGAGGCCCAGGCGATCACGCCGTGGCTGGCCAACCTGTCGCTGACCGCCCACTACCAGCGCACCGAGCGCCTGTTGCGCACGACGCTGCCGGTGCAGTTTCCCGTGCCTACGGCGGTGACCTTCTTCCCAATCACCGTCATGCGGCTGAACATCCTGTCGGACACCGAGCAGCGCGTGTGGACGCCCGGGATCGACCTGCACGCGGTGTTCGTGCCCGCCTCGAACCACCTGCTGACCACCGGCGTCACCTTCTATCGCGATCGCAGCAGCGATCAGCGGACCACCGCGACGACGACGTCGCTGGTGGGACAGGTGGTGTTGGGCGCGCGCGGTCCGGCGGCGGCGGCGCTGCCGGCGCCGATCGCCCTGGGCCCGGCGTCGGTTGCGCATCCGGTCCGCGTTCCTGACGCGAGCCTCCGCGACATCGCCGTGTTCGCCCAGGACGAGTGGCGGGTGCGGCCGCGGCTGTCGATCGTGGCGGGGCTGCGCGGCGATTTCTACAAGGTCGTGACGGAGGCGACGCCGGGCTACAACGTGGCGCCGGTCGTCGCGGGCGCGCGGCCGGCGATCGATCCGTCGACGCTGCCCGACCCGAACGGCGCCTCGTACTCGCGCAAGTCGCTGACCGGCGACATCGGCATCGTCTCGAATCCGGACGGCCGGGTGAATCCGTTCGTCCGCTTCGGCAGAAGCTTCCGCCACCCGAACCTCGAAGAGATGTTGTTCGCGGGCCCGGCCACCACCGGAAGCCTGGTGCCGAACGTGAAGGTGGAGCCGGAGACCGGTAACAACTTCGATGCCGGCCTCAAGTTCCGCGCGGGCCGCGTCGCCGGCGGGGCGTACTACTTCCTCAACCAGTACCAGAACTTCATTGCCCAGGACCTGGTGGTCGCCACCAACGCCGCGGGCGCGCTGGCGCAGGCGACCAACTACGCCGATGTCCGCATCACCGGCGTCGAGGTGGACGCCGATGCGCCGATCGTGTTCCGGCACGGCGTGCTCACGCTGTCGGGCGCCGGCGCCTTCACGCGCGGCACCATCACCGCGGGCACCAACCCGCTCGACCAGAGCTCGCTCGGCGGCACGCCCTTCGACAACATCACGCCCCTGAAGGTCCTGGCGTCGGCCCGCTTCACGCACACCGGCGGCCGCTGGTGGGCGGAGTACGGCGTGCGCACGCAGACGAAGGTCAAGCGGGTGGCCGAGACGCTGCTCGACTCGCCGTTCCTGATCGCCCAGGACCTGCTGTCGCTCGACGGATTGACCGTGCAGCGCGTGGGTCTGGGCGTCAACCTCTCGCGCGGGCGCGACCGCCTCGGCCTGACCTTTGCCGTCGAGAACCTCACCGACGCCTATTACCGCGAGCACTTCCAGTTTGCCCCGGCCCGCGGCCGCAGCTTCACGATCGGCCTGAACGTGGGAGCCTTCTGATGGGCCCGCAGCCGGTTCACTACATTCCGATCGTCACGACCATCCTCACGGTGCCGTTCACGCTCGAGGTCTACCGGCGCTATCGCGCGCATCCCGATCGCCTGCACCTGTTGTGGTGGGCGATCGGTATCGCCACCTACGGTGTCGGCACCTTCACCGAGGCGGCGACGACGCTGTTCGGGTGGAACGAGGCGATGTTCCGCGCCTGGTACATTTCCGGGGCGCTGCTCGGCGGTGCGCCGCTGGCGCAAGGCACGGTCTACCTGCTGCTGACCCGGCGGACCGCGCACCTGCTCACCGCCGTGCTGATCGGGTTCGTCGCCATCGCGTCGATCACGGTGCTGCTGTCGCCGGTGAATTACGCGCTGGTCGAGGCGCACCGGCTGACCGGCACCGTGCTCGAGTGGCGGTGGGTGCGCTACTTCAGCCCGTTCGTCAACCTCTACGCCGTGATCTTCCTGATTGGGGGCGCGATCCTGTCGGCGCTGCGTTACAGCGCCGATCCGGCGACGCGGCACCGTGCCGTGGCCAACGTGCTGATTGCGATCGGCGCGATCCTGCCGGGCATCGGCGGCACCGCGACCCGCATGGGCTATACCGAAGTGCTCTATGTCACCGAGCTGGCCGGTCTCGTGCTGATCTGGATGGGGTATCGGATGAGCGTGCGTCCCGCCGTCGTGGCCGTGGCCGCCTGACACGCGGCCGCTACGGTTTAACGCAGTAGGTCACCAGGACGCAGCCGCCATCGATGGCCCGGCACTCGGTGAGCTCGAGCTTCACTCGCGCGCCGGAATCGAGGAACGCCGGCACGCCGGCGCCGAGCAGCACGGGATGGATGTTCAGCCCGATTTCATCGACCACCCCGGCGGCAAGCAGCGAGGCTGCGAGGTTGCCGCCGCTCATCACGATCATGTCCTTCCCCGGCTGCTGCTTCAGCGCGCGCACGAACTCGCCGGCATCCTCCGTCACCAGCCTGATGCCCTTGCCGGGAGCGGTCTTCAACGTCCGCGAGAACAGGTAGCTCGTAATGCCTTTCATCGGCACATCGTCGCCGCCGCCCATGGCGGCCGTGGTCTCCCAGGTCTTCCGTCCGACGAGCAGGGTGTCGGTGTTCGCCCACGAGGCCTTCATCACCGCCTCGACGTCCTTGCTGAAGTGCAGCCAGTCGAGGGCGCCGTCGCGGCCGGCGAGGAAGCCGTCGAGACTGCAGGCGCCGCCGTAGATCACCTTCCGCATGTCGCCTCCCTGGTGTATCCTAAACTTCCATTTAGAAACAGATACTAAACGGACATTCATAAACTGTCAACGGCACCCCTAAAGAGGTGCCCTGCGAACGCCCGACGAACATGAGCCCACGCCCGAGAAAGGTCAGCGACGACGAGGTGTTCCAGGCCACGCACCGGGCGATGTCGCGCCTGGGCCCCGGCGAGCTGACCCTGGCGGCGATCGCCGGCGAGGCCGGCCTCACCGCCGGCGCCCTGGTGCAGCGCTTCGGGTCGAAACGCGGCCTCCTGCTGGCGCTCTCGGACCGCTACTCGGGCGGCGCCAAGGAGATGTTCGACCAGCTGCGGCAGGCCCATCGCTCGCCGCTGGCGGCCCTGCGCGCCTACAGTGACTGCATTTCACGCCTCGCCACCTCGCCGGCCGCGCTCGCGCGGAACCTCTCATACCTGCAGATCGATCTCACCGATCCGGATTTTCGCAAGCATCTGGTCAAGCACGCCCGCGCCTCGCGCAAGCAACTGCGGTCGATCGTCGACGACGCCATCGCCGCGCGCGAGCTCGTGGGAACCACCAACGCCAGGCAGCTCGCGCGGACGCTGGAGGCCGTTCTAGGCGGGTCGATGATGGCCTGGGGGTATTACGCGGAAGGGACGGCGGCCCAGTGGATGCGCCAGGACCTCGAAGCGGTGCTGAAGCCGTACGTCAAGGCAGAAGGCAGAAGGCAGAAGGCAGAAGGCAGAAGGCAGAAGGCAGAAGGCAAGGCGTGTCTAGTCTTCTGAGCAGCCGCCGGCCTAATTTAGGCAACGCGCTGCCACTGCATCCAGGCCGGCACCGGTCATCGTCACCGACGCTGCCTCTACCGCAACTAATGGTGGTCGGGCCTCTGGCACAGGCCTTGTAGTATGAGAGTCTTGTTATGACCATCTTCAAGTCGGCGTCGGCCGTGATCGTATCGGCAGCGTTGTTCGGCGGCTGCGCGCCCGAAGCGCTGGGATCGGCAAGCGCCGCCGAAAACCAGGCCCAGCCTGCTGCCGTCACCGCGCCACCGCGCGTCAACACCCAGGGCCTGGCGACGCTCGAATTCCAGAACCGCATCAAAGCGTACTTGAAGGTCCACAACGAAGCGGAGACCAAGGTCCCGAACCTGAGGGAGACCTCCGACCCGGCGCAGATCTCCGAGCGCGAAGCCGCGCTGGCCAAGATGATCCAGACGCTGCGCGCGGGCGCCCAGCCCGGCGAGATCTTCGCGGCCGAATACCAGCCCTACTTCATCAAGATCGTCAAGGACGACTTCGCCGGCCGCTCCGCCGCCGATCGCAAGGCGCTCATCTGGGAGCTGCCGAAGAACATGAAGGTGGACATCAACACCGTCTACCCGACGACGCTGCCGCTGGCGACGTTCCCGGCGGCGCTGCTGCGCAAGCTGCCCGACCTGCCGCCCGAGCTTGAATACCGCATCGTCGGCCGCAGCCTGATCCTGCGCGATGTGAAGGCCAACCTGATCGTCGACATCCTGCGCGACGTGGTGCCGACGATTCCGAGCTGACGCTGACGCGAGGTGAATCTGACCATGCGACTCCGACCCCTGCTTCTCGTGCTGTTGCTGGCGCTGTCGTCGATTCTGGCGACCAGCACCGCGCAGATTCCCCAGCCGCGGCCGGGCGTGCCGCAGATGTCCGCCGTCGGCGAGACGATGGCGCCGGCGGGCAGCGACTCGGTCCGGTTCCTCGTACTCGGCGACACCGGCACCGGCGACCGCGCCCAGTTCGCTGTCGGCGTGCAGGTCTGGAAGTCGCACCAGGTGTTCCCCTACGAGTTCGCAATCATGCTGGGCGACAACATCTACGGCTCCGAGCGCCCGCAGGACTTCGCGCGCAAGTTCGAGCAGCCGTACAAGCCCCTGATCGACGCGAAGATCCCGTTCTATGCCTCGCTGGGCAACCACGACGATCCGAACCAGCGGTACTACAAGCTGTTCGGGATGGGCGGGGAGCGCTTCTATTCGTTCCAGAAGAAGGACGTGCGTTTCTTCGCGCTCGACAGCAACTACATGGACAAGGACCAGCAATCCTGGCTGCAGAAAGAGCTGTCTGGCTCCACCGAGAAGTGGAAGGTCGCGTTCTTCCATCACCCCATCTATTCGTCGGGCGGGCGGCACGGATCCGAAGTGGACCTCCGCGCCATCGTCGAGCCTCTCTTCCTGAAGTACGGCGTCAACGTGGTCTTCTCGGGCCACGAACATTTCTACGAGCGCCTCAAGCCGCAGAAGGGCCTCCATTACTTCACCAGCGGCGGCGCCGCCAAGCTGCGTTCCGGCGACATCATCACCGGGCCGCTGACGGCAAAGGGCTTCGATACCGAGCAGAGCTACATGGTGGTCGAGATCGACGGCGACGTGCTGCGGTTCCAGACGCTGTCACGCCGCGGCAAGCGCGTGGACTCGGGTGAGTTCACACGACAGAACGCCGGCACCCAATGACGACGCTGGGCGTGCGTGCCGCGGTCACCCTGATCGCGGTCACTGTTGCCTGCTTCCCTGAGCGGGGCAGCCAGGCGCAGTCGCCGGCGCCCACGACCGGACCGGCGCCGGAGCTGGCGCAGTTGTGGCAGGACCCGGGCGACCTGGCGTCACGCGACCTGTTCTACGGGCGCGGCGGCAAGCCGCTGGCGCCGCCGCCGGCCACCGAGTTCGCGTTCGCGGGCCTCGACACCGTCGGCTACAGCCAGGGGTACGACGTGGTGGATCCGCAGGGCCGCACGTGGGACGTCAAGACCGGCGATGAAAGTCAGCCGGAAGTCGTCGCCAGCCGCGTGCTGTGGGCCGCCGGCTACCACCAGCCGATCGTGTACTTCCTGCCCGAATGGTTCATGAAGAATGGGCCGGTGGCGAGGCCGCTCGCGGGCCGCTTCCGGCTCGAAGCCGATCACGTGAACGGCGGCACGTGGTCCTGGACCGAGAATCCCTTCGCCGGCACGCGCCAGTTCCAGGGTCTCGTGATCGCGAACCTGCTGCTCAACAACTGGGACTTCAAGCCCACCAACAACCGCGTCTACCAGATGCCGCCGGACCTCACGCCGTCGCGATGGTTCGTGGTGCAGGACATCGGCGCCTCGCTGGGCAGGACGGGGTGGCCGGTGGGCAACCGCAACAACATCGACGACTTCGAGCGCCAGCGCTTCGTGATCGGCGTCGAGAACGGCCGGGTGCAGTTCGATTACCGGGGGCGCCACACGGAGCTGCTCGAAACGATCACGCCGGCGGAGGTGCTGTGGATCTGCGATATCCTCAACCGGATCTCCGATGCGCAATGGTCCGACGCATTTCGCAGCGCGGCGTATCCACAGGACACGGGTGACCGGTACATCCGGAAGATCAAGTCGAAGATCCAGGAAGGGCTCCGCCTCGGATCGAAGGGATCGGACCGATGAACCCCATTGACATTCCTGGAGTGATGGACAACCTCCAGGAAGAACTGCTGGCCTCGTTGATTCGCCTGCCGCTGGCCGCGCTGCTGGGCGCCGCGCTGGCGCTGCGGCCCAGGCGCGGCGGCACGCCGCCTCGGCAACCAGCCGTGGTCCAGACGCAGATCATCCTGGCGGTGGTCGGGTCGCTGATCATGCTGGTGGTGGGCTCCAGCCTCGCGCGCGCGTTCGGCATCGTCGGCGCCGCCAACCTGATTCGCTATCGCTCGAAGATCGACGACCCGAAGGATGCGGTGGTGATGCTCTGCGCCCTGTCGGTCGGACTGGCCGCCGGCGTCGGCCTCTATGGGCTGGCGACGATCGGCACCGCGTTCCTCGTGCTCTGCCTCTGGATCATCGAAGGCTTCGAGCCGCAGACGCGCATCTTCGAGCTCGGCCTGAAGATGGGGGCACACAGCCAGGAGCTGCGGCCAAAGATCGAGCAGGTGCTGCGCCGGTTCAAGGTGCGGTACGAGCTGCGCACCTCCGCGGAAGACGAGGTGTCCTACATGGTCACCACGCCGCGCAAGCTCCAGACCGATCGGGTGTCGAACGCCCTCATGGAGCTCGTGCCGGCCGGCAAGGCCGCCATCGTCTGGGACGAAAAGTCCAAGGACAAGGTGCCGAAGTAGCCGTGAAGCTCATCATCCAACCCGACGCCGGCGTCCTGCCTGTCGTGCAGGCCATCAAGAGGGCGAAGACGTCGATCGACGTGTTCATCTTCCGCTTCGATCGTGGGGAAGTGGAAAAGGCGCTGGCCGCGGCCGCCGAGCGCGGCGTGACCGTGCGCGCGCTGATCGCGAACACCAACCGGGGCGGCGAAGCCAAGCTGCGCAAGCTCGAACAGCGCATGCTGGCGGCGGGCCTGAACGTGTCGCGCAGCGACGACGAACTCCTGCGTTACCACGCGAAGTACATGATCTGCGACCACACGCTGCACCTGCTGGGCTTCAACTTCACCAAGCTCGACATCGACAGGAGCCGGAGCTTTGCGATTTCCACCAAGAACCACAAGGCCGTGCAGGAAGCGTCGAAGCTGTTCGAAGCCGACGTCACCCGCCAGCCGTACACGCCCGCCAAGTCGAACCTCGTGGTGAGCCCGGAAACGTCGCGGGAAATGCTCGGCGCCTTCATCAAGGGCGCCCGCAAGGAGCTGGTGATCTACGACGCGAAGGTCCACGACCCGGCGATGATCAAGCTACTGAAGGACCGCGTCGACAAGGGCGTGAAGGTGCGCGTGCTCGGCACCGTGAGGGGCAAGGAGGGCGGCATCGAAGCGTACCCGCTGGGGGGCATGCGGCTCCACGTCCGCGCCATCATCCGCGACGGCACGCGCGCGTTCGTGGGCAGCCAGAGCCTGCGGAAGGAAGAGCTCGACCGCCGCCGCGAGGTCGGGCTGATCGTGACCAATCCGGCCGTGGCGCGAAAGCTGCTGCAGATCTTCGAGGTCGACTGGGAAGAGTCGGCCAAGAAGAAACCGAAGGACGAGAAGGACAAGAAGAGCGAGAAGGCGAGCGCGGCCTAGCTACAGGTACGGCCGCGACTCGCGGTGGATGATCTCGGCCGTGCTTGGCGCGGCCTCCACGAACGATTGCCACGTGGTCTTTGCCTTCGCCGGCATGGCCTTGTCGACGATGCCGCCGCACCAGATCGATCCCTGCGGCGGCATGGCCACCCACACCCGCTTCACCTTGGTGATCACGCCGAAGCCGGGCACGCGCAACGTGAAGTAGGGCGGCAGGACCGCCGGCTGCGCCTCGGACACCTCGAGGCGCACGCCTTCGGCGCTGACGTCCATGACCCTGGCGGCCACGCCGTCGATGCTCGACGTCAGCTTCGGCACGCCCTTGCGCGGCGATCGGCGCGCGGGGCGGCCTTCGGCGAGGGCCAGCGCCACCGACAGCAGGAATGTGTCGCAGGTGACCGGCCGCTCCACCCAGGTGGCATCACGCGGCACGATTTCGGGGGCGGATCCGGGCGCGCCCACGAGCATCAGCGGCCGGTTCGACCCGAGAATGCGGACGACCCGCGGCAGCTCCACCGCCGGCACGAGGACGGCGTCGGCGATGAGCGCCTCGACGGGCCGGGCGCCCAGGTCGCGCGCGATGCAGTCGAGGTCGAGCATCGGGATCGGTTCGTAGCCGGCCTCGCTCAGCCATTCCATGAAGGCGGCGCGCTCGCCGGGGATCGGGCAGGCGACGGCGATGCGAACCTTGCTGGACATTCAACCGCGACGGGCTGCAAGAACGATACCGCCGTGGGTTCCCACGAAGGTTCCTCACGAAGGTTCATCACGAAGGTTCCTCACGACGGTTCTGGGGGTCCCGCCACAGAAGCGTAACCGAACCTCCGTGAGGAATCCGGGCGCCGGGCGCCGGGATTCGATCTTGCTTCCGGAGCCCGGAGCCCGGAGCCCGTCTACTTCATCCGCTGCAAATCGGCCTCGGCCGCGATGTACCCGAACGCGTTCCATCCTCCGCCGGACGTGACCTTCTCGAACACTTCGCGCGCCTTCGGCAGGTTGCCCGTGACCAGGTAGTAGTTGCCGACGCCGTAGCCCTGCGTGGCAATCGTCGTGTCGTCCGCCTTCGCCGTGTCGAGCAGCGCCTCGGGTTTGTCGAGGCCCTTGTACATCAGCAGGCGCCGGTGGTACGACTGGTTCTCGAGGATGTCCATCTTCGGCGTGATGCGCTCGAGCACCTTCGCCGCCTCCGCCTTGCGATTGAGCCGCATCAGCGTCATCCACATCCAGTCGCTCGTCGCCGTCACGGCGTCGTCGTTGTTCGACACTTTCATGCACTCGACGTAGGCGTCGTAGGCCTTCGCGTAGTTGCCCTGCAGGTAATGCGCGAGGCCGAGGTGGTACCAGGTGTTGAACTGCAGCGTGCTGCGCGGCTTGCCCGCCGGGTTGGGCGCGCCGTCCGGCTCGATCTCGTCCGGCTTGCCCTTGAACAGTTGCGCCGCCTTCTCGAAATCCGCCTGCGCCTTCGCGAACTGCCGGATCGAGATGTAGCGATGGCCGCGATGCCGGTAGAGCTTCGCGTTGTCCGGGTGACGCGCGATCCCCTTGCTGAACATCGCGATCGCGTCGTGGTAGCGCCAGAGGTAGCCCAGCCGCCGCCCGACCCAGATGATCGCCTCGGCGTCGTTCGGCCTGGCCGCAAGATCCTTCTCGGCCTGCGCCAGGTCGGCGTCGAGCTTCTGCCTGTTCGCCAGCGTCGCCGGCACATACAGCGGCTTACCGGATAACGACGTCGCCTCCGGTTTGGCGGCACCTGCGGGTTGAGCCTGCGGGTTTGCGATCATCAGACACAGTGCGGACGTCACCAACGCAAGTCGCTTCATGAACGGTCTCCTGACGTCGCCTCGGTCTGTTCGGGGTCGAGAAGTCCCCCCTGGATCGGCGCCTCGAGCTTGCGCGCCACGGTTTCCAGCGGGTCGATCAACGGGATTTCCTTGGCACTGCCGGCGCCCAGCTCGCGGAACCGCCGCGCCTTGACCAGCACGTTGCTTTCGAACGATCCCACCAGCTTGTTGAACATGCCGAAGGTCCCATCCATCTTGCGCCGCAGATCTTCGAGGTGTTCCGCCATCGTCGCCACGCTTTCGTGCAGCGTGCGTCCCAGGCGGCTGATCTCTTCGGCGTTGATGGTGAGCCGTTCCTGCTTCCAGCCGAAGGCCGCCGCCCGCAGCAGCGCGATCAGCGTCAGCGGGCTGGCGATGATCACGTTCTGCTTGACGCCGAAGTCGATGAGCAGCGCGTCCTGTTCGAGCGCGGCCATGTAGATGGCTTCGGCCGGCAGGAACAGCACCACCATTTCCGGAGACGACGGGAACTGATCCCAGTAGGCCTTGGCGCCGAGCTTGGTCACATGGTCTTTCACCTGCCGCACGTGATCCGCCAGCTTGCCGGTGCGCACGCCCTCGTCGGTCGCGCCCTGCGCGTCGAGGAAGGCTTCGAGCGGCGCTTTCGCATCCACGACAATCGAGCGGCCGCCGGGGATGTTGATCGTCATGTCGGGCCGCATGCGGCCGGTTTCGGTGAAGATCGTCGGCTGCTCGTCGAAGTCGCAGTGCTCCATCATGCCGGCCAGCTCGACGACCTTGCGCAACTGCACTTCGCCCCAGCGCCCGCGCACGCCCGGCGAGCGCAGCGCCCGCACCAGGTTCTGCGTTTCCTGCTGCAGTTGCTGTTGCGTCTGGCCGACGAGGCTCAGCATGGTCCGCAGGCTGGCGCTGTCGTCGACGCGGGACTTTTCGACCTCGCGCAGCTTGGCATCGACCTGGACGAGCGTGTCCTTGATCGGCCCGACCAGCGAGTCGAGGTGCTGCTGCCGCTGGCCGAGGTCCGCGGCAGCCTCCTTGTGCACGTTGCCGATCTTCTGATCGGCCAGCTTGAGAAACTCGTCGGTGCTCGACTTCAGCGCGGCGGCGGCGAGCGCTTCGAACGAATCCCGCAGCTGGGCCTGCTGGGTCGCGCGGCTGCGTGAGGCCAGCACCCACCCGGCGGCAAAGCCCGCGACCAGCGCCCCGACAACGGCAAAAGTGAGTTCCAAACTGGGCAGCTTTCGGCTATCAGCTTTCAGCCTTCAGCCGAGAGGTTATTGTTGCGTCGGCGGCCGCGGCGGCGCCGTCGGCTTCGGCAACGCCTTGCGCGGCAGCATCTGCTCGCGGTTCGCCGTGTGATACACGAACGCCGCGGTGATCACCGCGTTCTTCATGAGGTCCGCCGCCACCAGTTGATCGTACACATCAAGATTCGAGTGGTGCGTCCGGCTGCTGTACTGGATCGGATCCTGGATGAACTGGAAGCCCGAGAGGCCGACCGCGTTGTACGCGAGGTGATCGGTACCGCCCGTATTGCGGATGGTGAGGCTGCCGGCCCCGAGGTTCTCGAACGGGACGAGCCAGGCGCGGAAGATCGGCGCGACGGCCTCATTCCCCTGCAGGTAGACGCCGCGATACTGGCCGGTGCCGTTGTCCATGTTGAAGTAGCCGGCGAGCTGGGCATGCTCGGGCTTGACCTGCATGGTGGCGGGATCGGCGAAGTGGTTCTTGACGTACATGCGCGATCCGATCAGGCCCTGTTCCTCGCCGGTCCAGAGGCCGAGCCGCACCGTGCGGCGCAGCCGCAGGCCCGACTGCTTGAGGATGCGCATCGCCTCCATCATCACCGCCGACCCGGCGGCGTTGTCGACCGCGCCGACGCCGGCGTGCCACGAGTCGAAGTGCGCGCCCAGCATCACGACCTCGTCGGCCTTGTCGGTGCCCGGGATCTCCGCGACGATGTTGAACATGTTCTGGTCGGCGTCGTGGAACGAGCTCCTGACGTCGACTTCGATCGTGACCGGCGTGCCCTTGCCAACCATCCGGGCGAGGCGGTTGTAGTGTTCGGTCGCCACCGCCAGCTGCGGCGGCACCGGCGGATCCTTCGGGTTGCGCGATCCGCCCGAGCCTACGAGCACGCTGCCGCTGTCGCCGCGCCCGGAGCCGGGCTCGAGCACCGCCACCGCGCCCTCCGCGATCAGGAATGCATTACGCTTGGCCGCGAACGCCTGTCCGCCCCCGGGACCAAAACCGCCGCGCCCCGGTGACGGCGGCTCCTGGACCGCGAGCTCGTTGAGCTCCGTGGCTGTGTAGCGATGGGCCGGCGCGTCGAACATCGGCTTCACCTCGCGGACGGCCTGCAGCAGCACGACCTTGCCCTTGAGCTTGCCGCGGAACTTGTCGAGGTCCGCGTCGGTGGCGAGCGGCGCGAGCACGGCCTCCGCGACCACCGGGCCGTTGGTGCCCGGTGTCCACGCGCGCGCGTAGGCGATCACCGGCCACGGCGAGGGCTTGACCACGTGCACCACGGTGCGCTCGTTGCTCCAGCCGCGGCCGAAGGTTTCACCCCACGGTTCCTGCTTCGCATTGGCGAGGCCCCATTCGGTCAGCTTCTTCACCGTCCAGTCGGCCGCCGCCCGCAGCTGCGGCGAGTTGGTCAGCCGCGGACCGTGGACCTCGGTGAGCCACCACGCGGTGTCCATGACCTGCGAGCGGTCGAAGCCTTCTTCCTTGATCCGCTGGATGGCGTCGAGGTCGATCTGTTCGCTCGACTGCGCAGACAGGCCGGGCAGACCGGTCAGGACCAGCGCGAAGCACGCGATCGGCAGGAAAAGTAGTCGTCGTCTCGTCACCATGGTCATCCTCCAAAAGTGCATGAACGCGCAATAGGAGAGTGTACCCCGGATCTCCGGGGGCTCCGGCGGTGGCGTCCGCGGATTACCGAATCGTCCTGGCGCCGACAGAATTCGCCTTGCGCACGAACGCGCTGGCCCCGGGCGTATTTCCGTAACTGGCTCGCCCGGTTCGGGTTAGCATATCGTCGGCCCGGCCAGCCCGGTCTGGAAGGCCCGTTGCAAAATGATCCGAGTGCTTCCAGCGGTCGGCGCGCCCGACGACTCGACAATCGCGGATGCGTTCGGACGCCGCACGCGCGGTGTCGACGCCGAGGCCGGCGATGAGGTCGAGTTTCTCGAGCTGCCGGCGGCGCTCGTCGAGCATTCCGGGTTCGTGACCGCCCTGGCCGAGCGGGTGGCGCGCTTCGCCACCGTCCGCCACACCTCGTACGCACACATCCGCCGCCTCGATCGACCAGCGGCCGATCGGCTCATCCTGGTCTCGGATTCGACGCCTGGCTGGCGTCTGTCGGAGCTGCTGTTCGTCGCGTCGCACGCCCAACTGCCGCTCGACATCACGGTCGTCATCGGGATTTTGCGCCAGCTGCTGCCCGCCGCGGCGCTCTATGGCCGTCACAATCGCGACTCGGCGATCGGCGCCTTGTCGCCCGAACGCCTGATTGTGACGCCGCAGGCGCGCCTGGTGATCACCGAGCACGCGTTCGGCCCCGCGCTCGAAAAGCTGAACCTCGGACGCGATCGCCTGTGGCGCGAGCTGCGCGTCGCCATGCCGCCTTCCGCCGGCCTGCCGCGCGCGAACGCGCGCGCCGATGCCAACGCGCTGGGCGTCGTCGCGCTCTCGCTGCTGCTGGGCCGCGTGCTCCTGGAGGAAGAGTACCCGAGCCAGCTGCAATCATTGCTCGAGGCCACTACCGAACGGCACGACGGACAAGTCGCCCCGCTGTCGCCGGCCCTGGCCGCCTGGCTGGCGCGCGCGCTGCAGTTCGACGTGCGCACGGCGTTCCAGTCGCCCCACGAAGCGCAGGTCGCCTTCGAGGCGGTCCTGGCCAGCGATCGCGGATACGTCACGCAGCCGGCCGCACTCGAACAATGGGTGTCGAAGGTCGGCGGCCTGATCGATGCCGAGCGCAATCCGCCGCCGCCACCTCCCGAGCCCGAGCCCGAAGCCGAAGCCGAAGCCGAACCCCAAGCCGAAGAGGAGCCGGCCTCCGCTCACGAAGATGATCGCGACCTGCGGCGCGACCAGCCCCAGGCCGAGTCCTCGTGGGCGCCGCCGCCGCAGCCGCACTTCGAACCACCGCCACCGTCGCCAGCACCGTTGCCGCCGCCGCCGGTCGAGGTCGAAGCCCCCGTCGTTGCTCGCGAGGTCGAGCCCGTCGAACCGGAGGCCTCCGCCTCCGCTCGCACAGAACCTGGCGAGCTACGGCGAGACCCCGCCGACCTGTCCGCCGAAGTTTCAGCGACGGCGGAAGCGGCCTCCGGCCGCGAAGGCGGGCCCGAAGAACCCGAAGCACCGTACGCACCTGAGGCACCCAGTTCAAAGGCGGGCGTTAGAAGTCCGTTAGTGATGGCGCTGCTGGCCGTCGCGATGTTCCAGTCGATCGTCGTGATCTGGTTGTGGAACAGCAATCCCGGCGCACCGCGCGCCGGAGAAGGCGAGCTGGTCGTGCAGTCGCGGCCCGTGGCCGCGCGGGTCTCGATCGACGGCGAGGATCGCGGCGTGACGCCGCTCACGCTGAAGCTGCCGGCCGGCGCGCACGTGCTCGAAGTGGGGATCGGCAAGTCCGAGCCGCGCGTCATCCCGCTGACCATTCAGACCGGCGTGCAGACGGCGCAGTACATCGAGCTGCAGAACGTCCCGATGACCGGCGGCCTCGACATCCGCAGCGACCCGCCGGGCGCGCGCGTGAGCATCGACGGGCAGGTTCGTGGGACGACGCCGGTGACGATTCGCGACCTGCCTCCCGGCGATCACGATGTTGTTCTGGAGGCGAATGGCCGAAAAGTGCGTCAGCCTGTCCGCATCGACGCGGGCACTACTGCGCAACTCGTGGTCCCGATGCCGAGGCGCTAGTGAGGTTTTGCATCCTTTTGCACCGGGAGTTTTGTTAGGATCGACCGTCCATTTCATGCGGAAATCGTTGCTCGTTCCCGCCATCGCCCTGCTTGCCGGGGCCGTGACCTCGCCGATCTGGCTGGTCTCGGCCGCCGACACGACGTCGAGCAACCGGCTCGGCGCCGACGTCATGCTGGCGAAGGACGCCGACTACCTCACCGGCTACATTCCGGCCCGCACCACCATGGCGGGGCTGTTCCAGGATCATCTGATCGAGGGGCCCGAGGCCACCGCGCTCGTCGGATCGATCGGCGGGGCCTTCGAGATGCGGCGGCTTCGCGCCGGCCAGCCCTACGCGATCGATCGCCTGCTGGACGGGCGCGTCCGCCGCTTCGAGTACGAGATCGACGGCGACCGCCGCCTGATCGCCGCGCGCGCCTCGCTCGACGGCACGCCGCGCTTCATCACGACCATCGATCGCATTCCGAAGCAGACCGATGTCGTCGTGATCGAGGGCGACATCAACCGCGAGACCAACTCGCTGTCGGCCGCGATCGACAAGGCCGGTGAGCGCATCGACCTGGCGCTCGGTCTCGCCGACGTGTTCTCGGGAGAGATCGACTTCAACTCCGATCTGCAGCCCGGCGATCGGTTCCGGCTGGTCGTCGAGCGCCAGTCGCGCGAGGGCAAGCTGGCGGGGTACGGCGCCATCCTCGCCGCCGAATTCGTCAACCACGGCCGGCAGCTGCGCGCGGTCCGCTTCGCGCCCGAGGGCGGCTCACCCGGGTATTACGACGACCAGGGCCGCTCGCTGAAGCGCTTCTTCCTGAAGTCGCCGCTCAAGTTCGAGCCGCGCGTCACCTCCCGGTTCTCGAGCTCACGCAAGCACCCGATTCTCGGCTACGCCAGGGCGCACAACGGCGTGGACTATCACGCCGATACCGGCGCACCCGTCGTGTCGGTGGCGCCGGGCGTGGTGACGCTGGCGGGCTGGACTTCCGGCGGCGGCCGGACGGTGCGCGTCCGCCACCCGAACGGCTACGAAACCGAGTACCTGCACCTGTCCGCGACCGCCGTCCGTTCGGGCGCCCGCGTCGGACAGGGCGACCTCGTCGGCCGCGTCGGCAGGACCGGACTCGCCACCGGTCCTCACCTGCACTATGGCCTGAAGAAGAACGGCCGCTACGTGAACCCGATCCTGGAACACCGCAACATGCCGCCCGGCGATCCGGTTCCGACGACGCTGCTCAACGTCTTCACCACCGAGCGCGACCGCTACTTCGGACTGCTGTTTGCGTCTCCGTTGCGGGCAGCCAACAACGATTAACAGGAGCTTGTCTGGTTTCTCCTCACCTGAAGGTCCAGCCGACTCCAAATTTGAAATCCGGCGAATCGATCGCGCCCACCTTGAACTCGAAGAACAGTCCGCGCGACTGCTCGACGCCCACCAGGAAGTTCAGTCCCGCCTCGGTGTTCGTGTCGTCGTCGAACATGTAGACGTTGAGCGCCGGGCCGCCGCCCGCATAGAGGCCCCAACCGCTGCGGTTGGGGAACTTGTAGACGAACTCCATGTTGGCGGTAACCAGCGTCAGGTCGTCGCCGAAGCCGACCTCGACGTTCGGCCGGAAGCGGAGGCGATCGACGAGCGGCGAGGTCTCGACGTGGCCGCCGAAATAGAACTGATCCGGGTCAACCGAGATGCCGCCCCGAAGGCCGGCATCCTGCGCTGCCGCCGAACCGGTAAAAACGAAGAGGCTCGCAAGTAAAAATGACAGACGTGTAATGGCCCGAGTCACAACGTGGCTCATGCATTCCTCCTGCACCCGTACTCTGCAAGAGCGTTGCCGAATATAATTTGGAATTGATGGCCGCGATCTTTCCCTTTGCCGCGCTCAGACCCGCGCCCGCCGCCGCGGCAGCCGTGGCGTCGGTGCCCTACGACGTCGTCAATACCGAGGAAGCCCGCGCGCTCGCCGAGGGGAACCCTCTCAGCTTCCTGCACGTGTCGAGGCCGGAGATCGACTTGCCCGCGGGCGCCGACCCCCACGGCGACTCGGTGTACGAGCTGGCAAGGAAGAACTTCGAGAAGCTGAAGGCCGCCGCGCCGCTCGTGCGCGAGGAGGCGCCGGCCTTCTACGTGTATCGCCTGCATATGGGCCGCCACGTCCAGTCGGGCATCGCCGCCTGCTTTTCCATCGACGAATACGATCGCGACCTGATCAAGAAGCACGAGAAGACCAGGCCCGACAAGGAGGACGATCGCACCCGGCACATGCTCGCCATCCGGGCGCAGACCGGCCCGGTGTTCCTCACCTATCGCGCGTCGAAGGCCCTTGATGCCATCGTCACGCGCGTGACCACGGGCGCGACGCTGTTCGACATCACCGCGCCCGACGGCGTTCGCCACCAGATCTGGCGCGTCGCCGCGGCCGAGCACCAGCCGATCGTCGACGCCTTCGCCGCGCTCCCGAGCCTGTACATCGCTGACGGCCACCATCGCGCCGCCAGCGCCGTCCGGACGCGGCGGAAGCTCGACGAGAAGGCGGAAGGCAGACGGCAGAAGGCAGAAGAGTTCGACACCGTGTTGGCGGTGGCGTTCCCCGACAACCAGATGCAGGTGTTGCCGTACAACCGCGTGGTTCGCGACCTGCACGGGTTGACCGCGCCGGAGTTCCTCGCGGCGTTGAAGCGCCGGATGACGGTGCGGGACGAGGGCCCCGCCAGCCCGAAGGCCAAGGGCGAGATCGCGATGTACCTGGCGGGCCGGTGGCAGACCCTGGTGATGCCGCCCGCGGCGGCATCGCTCGACGTCGATCTCCTGCAGGCATCGATCCTCGAGCCGGTGCTCGGCATCCACGACGTCCGCGTCGACAGGCGGATCGAGTTCGTCGGCGGCATTCGCGGCACCGATGAACTGCAGCGGCTGGTCGATGCGGGAGAGTTCGCCGTGGCGTTCTCGCTGTTCCCGGTCTCGGTCGACGACCTGATGCGCATCGCCGACGCCGGCGGCATCATGCCGCCCAAGTCGACCTGGTTCGAACCCAAGCTTCGCGACGGCTTGCTGTCGCACGTGATCTGATCTGCAACTTGTGGAGCTCAAGCAACCATGACAACCACCGTTCATCGCATTCATAACTTTTCGGCGGGCCCGGCCGTTCTGCCCGTCCCGGTCCTGGAAGAGGCGCAGCGCAACCTGGTGTCGCTGCCCGGCGTCGGCATGTCGGTGCTGGAGATCAGCCACCGCTCCAAGACGTTCGAGGCGATCCTGGCGAGGACCGAGGCCGACCTTCGCGCGCTCGGCAACGTGCCGGCGAATTACAAGGTGCTGCTCCTGCAAGGCGGCGCGTCGCTGCAGTTCTCGATGGTGCCGCTCAACCTGCTCACCCCCGGCTCCACCGCCGACTACATCGTGACCGGCGGCTGGGCGCAGAAGGCCGTGAAGGAAGCGCAGCGGGTGGGGACCGTGCACATCGCGGGCTCGACCGAGAGCGAGAACTTTTCGCGCATTCCCCGGCAGGACGAGCTGACGCTCACGCCGAATGCGGCCTACGTGCACATGACGACCAACAACACGCTGTTCGGCACCGAGTGGGCGGGCGAGCCGACGGCCGGCGACGTGCCGCTGGTGGCCGACACGTCGTCCGACATGTTCAGCCGGCCGATCGACGTCTCGAAGTACGGCCTGATCTACGCCGGCGCGCAGAAGAACCTGGGCCCGTCCGGCGTCACGCTGGTGATCGTCCGAGAGGATCTGCTCGCCCGCTCCAGCAAGTCGCTGCACACGATGCTGAACTACGCGGTCCACGCCGAGAACGGCTCGATGTACAACACGCCGCCCTGCTTCGGCATCTACCTGATGGGGCTGGTGATGAAGTGGGCGCTGGCCGAGGGCGGGCTGGAGGCGATCGGCCAGCACAACCGGCGCAAGGCCGCGAAGATCTATGCGGAGATCGACCGCACCGGCTTCTACACGGGCACGGCCGATAAGGCGAGCCGATCGCGCATGAACATCACGTTCCGGCTGCCGAGCGAGGATCTCGAGAAGGCGTTCGTGAAGGAATCGACCGCGGCGGGCCTCGACGGGCTGAAGGGCCACCGCTCGGTCGGCGGCATGCGCGCGTCGATCTACAACGCGTTCCCGGACGAGGGCATCGACGCGCTCGTGGCGTTCATGCAGGAGTTCGAGAAGAAAAACGGCTAAACGACACCACGAAGATCACGAAGGCCGCGAACTCTCTCAATTCTCGGGCGGTCGCGTGAAGCCGCGGCCGCGGCGGCGCCGGCCACGACGCCGGCGGCCACGGGGGCGGCGTTCGCCATCCTGGGGCGCGCCCGGATCGGCCGTCGGCGGCTTGAGCGCGTCGGGCCCGAGCGCCTCGATGAACCCTTTCCAGTGTTCCAGCACCGCCGGCGCCTGGCCGTGGATCTCGAACCACGTCAGCGCGCTTTCGAACGGCCCGCGATGCATCAACGCGCGCTTGGCGCGCGGCGACATCTCGAGATCGCCAATCCGGCCCTGCAGCGACAGCAATTGCCGCAGCCGTTCGGTGTCGCCCCGCGCGATCGGCAGCGTGCCGATCTTCAGGATCGGTTCCTTTGGCGGACGGCGGAAGCGCGACTTCGCCGTGGAGAGCGAGGGTGCGGCCGGCTCCGCGGCCTCATCGCTCTTGTCCTCATCCTCGTCCTCATCGTCATGGAAGCGGCTGTGGTCCTTGCGAGGCATCAGGCCCAGCGGAATCAGCAGGGTTCCCAGCAGGACCGGATTGGTCAGCGTCGGGGGCGCGCTCTCGAACCCTCGCCGATACAGGTCGAGGGCCGCCAGCGCTTCCCACAGCGCCTGGTTCTTGGCGCCGCGCTGAATCTCCGGCGTGATCGGCTCGAGCAGGCGGTGTTCGGCCAGCGCCCGGAAGGTGAGCTCGGCCGCGCCCGAGCGGAGGATCTTGTAGTACTCCTCGATCAGGCGCGAGGGCGACGAGGTGGCGATGAGCGAGCGATGCCTGGCGATGGCGGCGACGATCGGCGCATCGAGCCGGAAGCCGAGACGCGAGGCCATGACGATGGCGCGCAGCATCCTCACCGGATCTTCCCGGAAGCGATCGTTCGGGTCGCCGATGCAGCGGATCAGGCCGTCCTTCAGATCCTGCAGGCCGCCGACGTAGTCGATGATCGAGAAGTTGGCGATGTCGTAGAAGAGCGCGTTGATCGTGAAGTCGCGGCGGAACGCGTCTTCCTCGGAGGTGCCGAAGGTGTTGTCGTGCTTGTGCAGGTCGCCTTCATCGCCGGCCGGCTCGTGCGGCAGCGGCTCGCTCGGCCCGCCTTCGCGGCCCTTGGCCGCTACGGCGAGGTCCCGCCGTAGCTCGCTCGATCGTTCGCGAGCGGAGGCGGACTCGCTTTCGGTCCCGGCCGGGATGTTCTTGCGAAACGTCGCGACCTCGATCGCCTTGGGGCCGAAGCGCACGTGCGCCAGCCGGAACCGGCGTCCGATGATCCAGCAGTTCCGGAACAGCTTCTTGATCTGGTACGGATGGGCGGAGGTGCCGATGTCGAAGTCTTTCGGGCGCCGGCTGAGGAGGAGATCGCGGACGCTGCCGCCAACGAGGTAGGCGGTGTAGCCCGCCTCATTGAGGCGATACAGCACTTTGAGCGCGTCGGCGTCGATGTCCCGCCGCGAAATCGGGTGCTCGGCTCGCGGGACAATGACCGGGTCAGACATCCAATCCGATATTCTATCGTGCGCCGCCGATCACGCAGATCAAATCAACCATGGCGGCCCTGGTATTGGATCTGTGTTATCTGTGTCATCTGTGGCCCTGGCTAAGCCTGTATTGTCTGCCTCGTCTGCGGCACTGGTAATTGTCCTCAGCGGCGCATCGGTGTCGGCGACACGCGCCGACCTCGCCCGGGCGCGCTCCCTCTACAACCAGCGGCAGTTCGACGGCGCCATTGAAGCGGCGCTGGCGGCCCAGAAGACGCCGGCCACGGCGGACGCCGCGACGGTGGTGTTGGCGCGTGCCCATCTCGAGCGCTACCGCGAGCGTGCCGACCCCTCGGACCTGTCGGCGGCCCGTGCGGCTCTCGGCACGGTTCGCGCCGCCAGCCTCGCCGCCCGCGACCACGTCGATTTCCTGCTGGCACTGGGCGAGGCGTTGTTTTTCGAAGACGACTACGGCGCCGCCGCGCAGTTGTTGGAGAGCGGCCTGGCGGGCGCGGTCGCCCAGGGCCAGGTGGCGGCGGAGGCCATGCTCGACTGGTGGGGGAGTGCGGTCGAGCGTCATGCCGACGCCCTCGATCGCGAGCTGCGCCTGGCCGCGTTCGGGCGGCTGCGCGATCGCATGGCCCTGGAGCTGGCCCGCAGCCCGGGGTCGGCGGCCGCGGCCTATTGGGTGGTCGTCGGCACCCGTGGCGCCGGCGATCCCGGCGCGGCCTGGGATGCCGCGATTGCCGGCTGGGTCCGCGCCCGGCTGGCCAGCGGCCGATCGGCGCAGCTGCGCGCCGACCTGGACAAGCTCGTGCTCGAGGGAATCATCCCCGACCGCGTCCGGACCGTGGCGCCCGATCGCCGCGCCCAGACCGAATCCGACCTGCGCGCCGAATGGGCCGTCGTCAAAGAGCGCTGGAAATAACTCTCAACTCTTCGCGTCCCGCCAGTTCTCCCCGATCCCCACATCCACATCGAGCGGCACGCGCAGCGGCACCGCCTTCGACATCTTCTCCTTCACCAGCGCCGCGGTCTCGTCGGCGGCCTCGCGTGGCGCCTCGAACAGCAACTCGTCGTGCACCGTCAGGATCATCTTCGCCCTGGTGCGGCTCGCCGCCAGCGCGGCGTGGACGTCGATCATCGCGCGCTTCAGGATGTCGGCCGCGGTGCCCTGGATCGGCATGTTCACCGCCACGCGCTCGGCGGCGGCGCTGATCATCCGGTTCCGGCTCGTCAGCTCCGGCACTGGCCGCCGCCGTCCGAACATCGTCTTCACGACGCCGGTTTTCCGCGCGTCCTCGAGCGTCTGGTCGATGAAGGTGCGCACCCGCGGGAAGCCCGCGAAGTAGGCGTCGATGAACTGCTGGGCCGCCTGCTGCGGCACGCCGATGTCTTTGGCGAGCGTGAACGCGGTCTTTCCGTAGAGCAGCGCGTAGTTGATGATCTTGGCCCGCCGCCGCAGCTCGTGCGGATCGAGTGAGCTGTCGGCGCCAAACACCTTTGCCGCGGTCTGATCGTGGATGTCGTCGCCCCGTTCGAAGGCCTCGATCAGGGATTCGTCGCCCGACAGGTGCGCGAGCACGCGCAGCTCGATCTGCGAATAGTCGGCCGACACCAGCAGGTGTCCCGGCTCGGCGACGAATGCCTTCCGGATCTCGCGGCCGATCTCGGTGCGGATCGGGATGTTCTGCAGATTCGGATCGCTGCTGCTCAACCGGCCGGTGGCCGCCACCGCCTGGCTGATCTGCGTGTGCACGCGTCCGGTCTCGGGGTTGACCAGGCCCGGAAGGGCATCGATGTATGTGCCCTTCAGCTTTGCCAGTCCGCGCCAGTCGAGAATCGCGCGGCAGATGTCGTGCTGGGCGGCCAGCTCTTCGAGCACCTCCACCGCCGTCGACGGCGTTCTCGTCGTCCCGGTTCGCTTCAGCACGGGCAATTGCAGCTTGTCGAACAGGATCTCGCCGAGCTGCTTGGGCGAGTTGATGTTGAACTCGCCGCCGGCCTGTCCGTAGATCAGCCGGCTGAGGTCGTTCATTTCGCGGTCGAGCACCGTCGACTGCGCCGCCAGCGCGCGCACGTCGACGCGCACGCCGATCCGTTCGATGTCCGCCAGGATCGGCACCAGCGGCAGCTCGAGGTCGCGGTACACGCCCAGCAGCCCGTCACGCTCGAGCATCGGGGCGAGGTGGTCCGCCAATTGAAACGCCAGGTCGGCGCGCTCGCCTGCGTAATTCAGCACGCTGTCCACGGGCACCTGCGAGAACGGCAGCGCCTTCACGCCCTTGCCGCGCACGTCTTCGTCGGTCAGCGCCTTGTACTGAAGCTGCTCGAGCACGATCGGCTCCAGCTCCTGGTTGGACCGGTTCGAGTCGAGGAGGTAGCTGGCCAGCATCGTGTCGAAGGCTTTCGGGTGCTCGAGCACGATCCCGTGGCGGCCAAGGACGATCAGGTCGGCCTTGATGTCGTGGCCGATCTTCTCGATGGCCGGATCGGTGAGCACCGGCGCGAGCATCGCCAGGGCCTGCGACTTCGCCAGCGAGAAGCCGCCGCCAAATCCCTCGTGGCCGAGCGGAATGTAGCGGGCCATCGCCGGCCCGGTCGACACGGCGACGCCGACGAGCGTCGCCCGCACCGGCGCCGTGCCGTCGGTGATCAGCTTCAGGCTGAAGCGCCCGGCGGCCTTGAGCTGTCCCACCAGCGCCTGGAGCTGTTCGCTGGACTCCACGACCGCATAGTCCTTCGTGACCGAGGCCGCGGTGGGCGCAAACTCCGGGACCAGCGTCCGGAAGCCGAGCTGCGAAAACAGCGCATAGCACCGTTCGCGAGAGGGCCCCCGGTATCGGAACTTCTCCGCGTCGAACGGGACGTCCACGTCCGTGCGGATCTTGAGCAGCTCGCGGCTCTGGCGGGCCTGATCGACGTTGGCGAGCAGTCCTTCGCGATATTTCTTCTGCTTGATCTCGCCGGCCTTGGCGAGCAGCGCCTCGAGCGACCCGTACTCGGCGATCAATGCGGTGGCACCCTTTTCGCCGATCCCCGGAACGCCCTTGACGTTGTCGCTCGTGTCGCCCATCAGCGCCAGCACGTCCACGACCTGGTCGGGGCGGACGCCGAACTTCTGGGCCACGCCCTCGGCGTCGTACCAGGCGCCTTCATCGCGCGGGTTGTAGACGCGAATACCGTTGCCGACGAGCTGAAAGAAGTCCTTGTCGCCGGTCACAATCGCGGCTTGGAGGCCATGCGACGCCGCCCGGCTCGCCAGCGTCCCGATCACATCGTCGGCCTCGAAGCCCTCCGAGGTGAAGATCGGCACCCCCATGGCTTCGCACGCCTCGAACACCCACGGCACCTGCTCGACCAGGTCGCCGGGCATGGCCGCACGGTTGGCCTTGTAGTCGGCCACGAGCTTCGATCGGAACGTCTGTGACGGCAGGTCGAACGACGCCGCGATGTATTCCGGCCGATGGTCCGCGATCAGCTTGCGGAGCATGGTGATGAAGCCGTACACGGCGTTGGTGGACTTGCCGTCGGGCCCGGTCAGCCCGCGGATCGCGTGGTAGGCGCGATACATCTGGTTACTGCCGTCGATCAGGAAGAGGGTTGGAGCGGAAGACATGACCGCATCCGTATATTATTCGATCGTGCGTCTGGCGTTCGGCCTGTTGCTGCTCTCGGTGTTGTGGTCGCTGGCGTGCGGCAGCGTGCTCTCACGGAAATACGAATACGAAGAAGAGATCTTTCTCGCGCTCGACGGCTCGGCCAGCGTCTACGTGAACGCGGCCGTGCCCGCGCTGGTCGCCCTTCGCGGCGCGAAGCTGCCCGTCGACCCGGGCGCGCGGCTCGATCGACAGGTGATCCGCGAGTACTACGAGACGCCGGTGTCGCACGTCAGGAGCGTCACCTCGTCTCGCCGCGACGGCCGGCGCTACGTCCACCTGCGCATCGACGCGCCCGACATCACGCGGCTCTCGGAGGCCGCGCCGTTTGCGTGGTCGACGTACCGCTTTCAACAGCGCGACGCGGAATTCGAGTACACGCAGGACGTGCTCGCGGCCGCCGGCCAGGACGTGGGCAACGTCGGCTGGGGCGGGGCCGAACGGATCGCGTTCCGCCTGCACCTGCCGAGCAAGGTCGGATTCCATAACGCGCCGTCGCGGACGATCGAGCGCGGCAACATCATTGTGTGGGAGCAGGCGCTCACCGATCGCCTGAAGGGCGTCCCCGTGAGCATCCAGGTGCGGATGGAAACCGAGTCGATCCTGTTTCGGACGCTCCTGCTCTTCGCCGCAATGATGGCCGCCGTGGCGCTGACCTTCGCGGCGGCCATCTGGTTCGTCAGGAGCAGGAAGGCATAACGACACAACCCTAGTTCAGCGTCTTTCGCGGCTCCATCGCCTCGCGGACCTCGGCGTCGGTCTTGAGATCGTTCGTGACGTCGAACTCGCCGAAGCCGGTGGCCAGCGTGCGCGCGAGCATCCGCTCGACGTTGCTCTGCACCACGCCCTCGAGCGTGACGTGCCCGCGGTTTACGACGACGCGAATCGGCGGGTTGGCCATCGACGCGTAGCCCCAGAACAGCGAGTGCCCGTAGATCGCCCGCGCGATGCGGAACCGCAGCTGGTCATCGAACTGCGAGACGGGCAGGACGCCGATCTTGTTGTCCACCGACAGCAGTCCCTCGACCTTGCGGACGCGCTTCTCCAGGTCGTCGCGCTTGTACGGCATGGTGACCCATCCCGTGAGCACGACGTGGCCGTCATCGACCGACGCCGAGATGCTGTCGAAGATCGTGATCTGCGTGTAGCGATTCACCTGGTCGGCGACATCGTTGAAGATCTGCAGGTCCTTGCGGGGTTCCTGGGCGGACGCCGACGCGGCGGCGGTCGCGAAGAGTGTGACCAGCAAAGCAGAGCGCAGGTGTTTCATGAAGAGCCCTCCTGCCCGCTCTTACTGCCAAGTTCGTGCCAGCGGATTGTGTCCTCTGATCAAGGCGTGGCGACGTAGCCTTTGCGCGCGCGGACCTTCAGCGACGGGTCGCGCACCTCGACCCGAATCGTGTGCCAGCGTCCGTCCTTGAGACCCGGGCTCGGATAGCCCAGGTAGTACTGCTGGCTCAACTCGTCGGCGATGCTCGAGACTGCCGGATCGAGATCGCGGAAGTCGCGCACGATTTCCGTGCGGCCGCCGCTGTCGTCGGTGATCTCACGCAGCGCCGCCACGTTGACGCGATCGCCCGCGCCACCCACCGAATACGGGCCGCTGCCGCCGCCGATCGGCGGGTATTGCGGCTGGGGCGCCGGCACGCGTCCGCCGCCGCCGCGTCCACCCGGGAACGGAAACGGAATTGGCAGGCGCGGCAGGTTGATCGGCGGCTGGTTGATCGGCGGCGTCGGCCGCTGAAACGTCGGCGTCCCCTGGCTGTCGACGCCCACCGCGTAGACGAGCACTTCCGTTTCGCGCACCACCTGCTTCACTTCCGACACGCCGACGCGGCTGCTCGTGTCGTTGCCGTCGGAGATGATCACCACGGCCTTCTTCCGGTTCCGCCCGCTCTGCGCCATCGGCACGGCTTCCGCCGCCGCGTCGTACATCGCGGTGCCGCCGTTCGGGTGAATGCGGTTCATGCTCCACGACAGCCGATCGCGGTCGTTCGTCCAGTCGTGCACGAGGTCGGCGTTGGCGCTGAAGCGATAGAGAAAAAACTCGTCCAGCTCGTCCGACATCTGGCGGAGGAACCGATCGATCGAGCTCACCGCCGCCGACCACTTCTCGCCCTGCATGCTGCCGCTGGTGTCGACGACGATGCCGAGGCTGACCGGCGTGCGGTCGGCGCTGAAGTGCGTGACCTCGACGAGCTTGTTGTCCTCGTAGATGACGAAGTCGTCCTTGCGCAGGCTCCCGGCGAAACGGCCCGAGCGGTCGGTGACCGTGGCCGTGACGTTGATCAGCTCGACGCCGCTCTTGAAGCGGAAGCCGTCCTGTTGCCCGGCCAGTGGACTCGCGCCCGCCAGCGCCAGCAGGCCGGCGGCAACGGCCCAGAGACGCGGCCCGCGCTGGAAACCGGAGCCCGGAGCCCGGCCTGCCCTGAGCGAGCCCGCAAGGCGAGTCGAAGGGAGCCCGAGATTGGTATTCATGGTCCTGTCCTTCACCGCAATGTCACGCTCACGGGCTGTTCGGCCTCGGCCGCAATCGGCGCGGCGCCGCGCCGGTCGATGTGCGGCACCACGCCGTCGGCGGTCCGGAAGCTGACGCGATACCGGGCCACCGTCGGCGGCGCGTCCATCGCGACGACGAACGGCGATTCGTCGCCGAGTCCGAGCTTGAGAAAATCCACCGGGGCCGTGGCGCTCGTGACGAACGCGCCCTGTTGATCGAACAGGAACACCACTGCCGACAGCCGCTCGACCGGCTTCCCGGTCACGGGATTTCGCACCAGGCCCGACACGGCGAGCCTGGTGTTCTGCCGATCGTGACGCAGCGACACCAGCTCGAGCGGCATGTTCGGTCCCACCGCGGCGGCCGTCGTGCCCCGCGGTCCAGACATCATCCAGACCAGGCCCGTGGCCAGCCCGACGAACAGGACCGCCGCGGCAATGGCGAGGCCGTGTTGACGCCCGGCGCTGCCGCTGACCTGCGGCGCGGGGCTGCTGCCGAGAAAGCCGGATGGGTGCACGATCTCGCGCTCGGCCACCGGCGCCGGCTCGTTGAGCCGGATGTCGTGCGCTTGCGGCGCGGGCACGGGCGTGGGCGCCGTCGTGCGTGTCACCGACAGCGGCGCCGGCGCCCACGGCGCCTGTGCCCTCACCGGCTCGGGCTCGGTGCGCGCGCGCACGCCGAAACCTTCAACCGTGCCACGAGCGTGCGCGTCACCGAAGGCAGCCACAGACAACGCCGCGACCCTGGCGGCGGAGTGCCGCTTCTCTTCGCGCGCCAGCCGCCACGCGGTCACGCTCATCACCAGCGCGACGATCAGCGAGACGACGGTGACTCCCAGAAGCACGGTATCCATACTCAAGCCCCTAAGCCCTCAAGTCCTCAGGCTCTACCGCAGCCTGAACTCCACGCCCACCTGGACGACCACATCCACCGGCGCACCCTTCATCCTCGCCGGCGCGAAGCGCCACTGTCGGACGGCCTGCACGGCCCGCTCGTTGAGCCCGCCGGGAAGGCCGCGCACGATCTTCACGTCGCCGACGGTGCCGTTGCTGCGCACGACGATCTCCAGCTCCACTTCGCCTTCGATGTTCGCGCGCCGCGCTTCGTCGGAATAGTCCGCCTTCACCTCGCGCAGCAATCGCGGCGGCTCGACGCCGCTGCCGGGACGATACGGCCCGCCGCCGGTGCCGCCGCCCGATCCATCGCCGACGCCGCTGCCATCACCCTCGCCAAGGCCCGTGCCCTTGCCGGATCCCACGCCGCCGCCGGTGCCGGAGCCCTGGCTCGGCGGCACTTCAGGCGCTTTCGCCAGCAGGCCTTCGCGGTCCTGCGCTTCGGCTGGCTTGGTCGCGATCGGCGCCATCACCGGAGGCAGCTGCTTGGCCTCCAGCGGTTTTGGCGGTTCGGGTGGTTTCGGCGTCGGCCGCATTGGCGGCGGCAGCGTGCGCGCCGGAATCGGGCTGCTGATCTTCTCGAGGCCTTTGCGTTGCGCCTTGGGCGGCGGCGCCTTGAACTTCAACCCGCCGCCGCCACCGCCGCCGCCCGGACCCGGCGTCGCGAGAAACACCAACCGGATCGGTTCGTCCCTGATCGGCTCGGTGCGCTCGTCGGCCACCGCAAAACCCAGGCTGGCGATGAACAGGATCGTGGCGATCGCCAGCCCGTGCAGGCTCGTCGACACGATCATCGGGATGGTCGTGGCGCGGCCCTTCTGCGCCGCGCCCGCGAAGAGCTCGCGGCCCAGGCCGAGCGCGTCGGGCACGCCCACTGTGGTTCCAGCCGCCAGCGCGCGCACCGCGCGCACCGCTTCGGCGTGCGCGACGAACTCCAGGAGCTCGGGATGGCCGCCGATCGGCAACTGCGCGGCGACCGACCGGATTTCCCCGCGCGCGAGCAGCGCCTGGACTCGGACTTCCGAGACCCCTGCCGCTTCCGCGATATCGCGGGCCACGTACACGTCGGGAGGAAGGACGCCCAGCATGACTACTGCCGCATCATCGCAAAAGCCTTGCCGTCCGGCCGCAGTTGGGTGATGCCTTCATGATCAGCCTTTTCGGCCGGATTTCACGAAATCTTTCGGATCCGGTCCCGGCCATTTGTGGCGCTTTGGGGACGGGCTGTCGCCTGATCAAGGCAGAAGGCAGAAGGCAGAAGGCAGAAGGCAGAAGGCAGAGGGCAGAGGGCAGAAAAGCCTAGTCGCCCGGGTGGGCACCGCCACGGCGGAGCTTCGCGGACGCTCGCTTCACGATGGTCGTGACGATGGCCACGAGTTCGTCCGCTTCGGCCAGGGCAGACGTCGATCATCCGGAAAGGCATTCAAGACCTCGCACGCAAACAGAAAGGCCCGCTCTCGAATATCAAATGGTTTCTCCATGCTTCGGGTTGAAGCACGCCGTGGGCCAGCGGTTAACTCATTGATTCCAAAGGAAGCCGACCCTTCGGGTTCGCAATCCCTGCGAAAGAGAGACCGCTACCGCGATGCAGTTTCTGCTTTGGGCCTTGTTCTGCCTTGTGCCTTCTGCCTTCTGCCTTCTGCCTTGTCTTGAGCTACCATCCCCGCCATGAGGCGAGGATTCATGGCGACGCTCGCGACGTTTTGGCTCCTGAGTCAGGCGTCGCCGGTCCTTCAAACGCCTCCGCACCCGTACCGGGTTGTACCGAATTGGGGCGCCTTGCCGGGCGGCGCCACGTGGGGCGAAGTCCCGGGGATGGCGATCGACGCGAGCGGCAAGATCTTCGCCTTCCACCGCTCCGAGCCGCCCATCGTCGAGCTCGACAGCGCCGGCAAGGTGTTGAAGATGTGGGGCGACAAGATGTTTGCGTGGCCCCACGGCATCCGCGTCGATCGCTTCGGCTATCTTTGGATCACCGACGGCCTCAATCGCAACGGGCTCGGGCAGCAGGTGTTCAAGTTCAGCGCCGATGGCCGGTTGCTGATGACGCTCGGCACCAAGGCCACGCGCGGCGAGGGGCCGGATCTGTTTGCCGGCCCGTGCGACGTCGCCGTCGCCGAGAACGGCGACATTTTCGTGGCCGACGGACACTTCAACGCGCGCATCGTCAAGTTCTCGAAGGACGGCACGTTCATCAAGGCGTGGGGCAGGAAAGGCGAGGGGCCCGGCGAGTTCAACCTGCCGCACACGCTCGTGATCGACTCGCGCGGGCGCCTCCTCGTCGGCGATCGATCCAACAACCGCATCCAGATCTTCGATCAGGACGGGACCTTCCTCGATCAGTGGACGCAGTTCGGGACGCCGAGCGGCATGTTCATCACGCCCGACGACGCGCTCTACGTCGTCGACTACAACGTGAAGAAGGGCGTGTTCGTCGGCAGCGCGCGCGACGGATCCGTGAAGTACAAGATCGACGATGCCGTGGCCGAAGGCGTGGCGGTCGATCGGGAGGGCAACATCTACGTCGGCGAAACCGTGCCTGGCACCACGCTCACCGGGCAGCCCGGCGGCCACATCGTGCGCAAGCTCGCCCGGATTCCGTAGGATTCCGCAGGATTCCGCAGCGCGGAACTTCAGTTCCGCGACACGCCTTTAGTCCCATGGGGTCGAGGGACCGCCGGCGAGCGAGTTGCGGATCTCTTCGACGAGGGCGCGTTCGATCCACCGGGCGATCCGCTTGGAATCGCCGGAGACGATGAGGTGCCGTGCGGACGCGGGTTGAATCCTGAGCCGGCGGGCGATCTCGAACTGCGCCCGATCGAGGACGGCGCTCATCCGCACGGACGTGACCCGGCCGGGCTCCCCGGTCCATTCCACCTCGACGATCTGCGCGGTGCCGACGTGGGCGATCAGGACTGCGACATCCTGCTGGTTGAGCACGATGCCGGTGCTGGTGCTGACGGCGCGCACGCGGGACAGGAAAAGACGAGCGTCACGTTCGGAGGACTGGGCCGCGACGCCCGTAACGGAGATTACCGCCACGCACACCATCGCCGCCACGATGTTCGCGGGCGGTTGCAGGCGTGGTTGGGTCATGGCGCGCTGATCCTGTCAGCGCAACCATGGCTCGTCCGCCGCCGGCCTGTCTTAAGCGTGTTCTAGGGTTTTTCTAGGGTAGGATCTGCCTGCCCGGTGTTGCATATGCGCTACGTGTTTGGCCGCTGCCGTCTCGACACGTCGAGCAGGGACCTCACCCGCGACGGGGTGTCGGTGCACCTGTCGCCGAAGGCCTTCGAGCTGCTCAAGCTGTTGATCGAGGCCCGCCCCCGCGTCTTGCCCAAGGCGGAGCTGATGGAGCAGTTGTGGCCCGACGCGTTCGTCGTCGAGGCGAACCTCCCGGTGCTGGTGGGCGAGGTGCGGACGGCCATTGGCGACCAGGCCGCCGGCGCCAGCGTGATCAAGACGCATCACGGCGTGGGCTACAGCTTCGTGTCGGAAGTGCGCGAGGTCCGGCCCGAAAACGACGTGACCGCCCCGGGCCCCGTGCTCGTGCTGCGCGTCGGCAGCCGCCGCATCGTGCTCGGCCCGGGCATCACCACGGTCGGCCGCGATCACGACGGCGACGTCTATCTCAACGACCCGAGCGTCTCGCGCGTGCACGCGCGGATCGTCGTCGAGAACGGCGCGGCCACGGTCGAGGACCTCAAGAGCAAGAACGGCACGTGCGTGCAGAGCGAGCCGATCGACAAGCCAACGCTGCTGAAGGATGGGGACGAGATCGAGTTTGGCAGCGTCAAGGTGTGGTTCATCGTCGAACGGCCCGACGATCCGACAACGCTGACTCTGTAGGGCGCCGGTGTTCTGCAGGGCGCCCCTTTATGGGGCGCCGGCATTCGGACGGAGACCCTCGATAAACCGGTAGCCGTCTTTCTCCGCCAGCACGCGCACCGGCTTGAAGCCCGCGCCCTCGAGATCGCGGACCGCGTCGTCGCCACCCTGGCGGCCGATCCGTTCCACGACTTCGATACGCCCTCCGGCGCGGACGACGCGGCGGGCGTCGGCCAGGCACGAGGCGCGTTCGCCGGCCGGCCGCGCCGCCAGCGCCCCGCGCGTGTCGTCGACCACCACCATGTCGACGCTGTCGCCGTCGAACGGCAGCGCGCCCGCCGCGACCGGCTGCACGTCGATCAGCGCGCCCACCTTTGCGCCCATCGCGCGGGCGCGCGCCGCCGAGGCCTCGTCGAAGGTGGCCACCGCCGCGGCGCCGCTGAGGCCGACTTTCGCCGCCAGGCCGGCGAGCAGCGAGCGGTCGTCGCAGCCGATCTGGATGAACCGCTCGCCCATGCGCACGCCGGTCATCGAGACGTGGAGCGGGTCGAGCGTGCGACCCCGGCGCGAGCGAAGCGATTTCCAGAGGGCGAACATGTGTCCATCATAGCTGCGTCGCCTGCATTGACGATTGAGCGATTGACGGATCGGGAGACTGTTTGGTGATTGCCGATTGGGTGATCGGGTGATTTCGATTGCGGGATTGTCGATTGAAGATTGGCGGCCACGACGCGCCCAATCGCTCGATCTGAGCAATCACTCAATCACAATATCCAATCGCCCAATCGCCCGATCGGCAATCACCCAACAATCGGACGATCGGTCAATCGACAATCGCCGATGTGCCCGCCAGGCCGAGGGGGTGGCGGCGAGGACCGGCATGATATATTTCCACGGTGAAGCAACCCGCAGAAATCGCTCCTGCCCAGGGCAAACTGGGCGTGCTGCTCGTGGGCCTCGGCGCGGTCAGCACGACCACCATCGCCGGCGTCATCGCCATCAGGAAAGGCCTGGCCAAACCCATCGGATCGCTCACGCAAATGGGCACCATCCGCCTCGGCAAGCGCGGCGAGGGCCGGTCCCCCCGAATCAACGAGTTCGTGCCCCTGGCGAAACTGGACGACATCGTCTTCGGCGGCTGGGACATCTTCGAGGAAGACTGTTACGCGGCGGCGTGCACGGCCGGCGTGCTCGAACGCGCGCTGCTCGATTCGATCCGCACCGAGCTCGAAGCCATCAAGCCGATGCCGGCGGTGTTCGACCAGCGCTACGTGAAGCGGCTGTCGGGCCCCAACGTCAAGAAAGGCAAGAACAAGAAGGACCTGGCGGAACAGCTGATCGCCGACATCCGCAACTTCAAGCAGAAACACAACTGTGCCCGGCTCGTGATGGTGTGGTGCGGCAGCACCGAGGTCTTCATGAAGGAAGGCCCCGTGCACCAGTCGCTGGCCGCGTTCGAGAAGGGCCTCGACGCGAGCGACGAGACGATTCCGTCGAGCATGGTCTACGCGTATGCCGCGCTCAAGGAAGGCCTTCCCTTCGCCAACGCCGCGCCGAACCTGACCGCCGACATTCCGGCCATGCTGGAGCTGGCGGCGCAGACCAGGGCGCCGATCTGCGGCAACGACATGAAGACCGGCCAGACGCTAATCAAGACGATCATCGCGCCCGGCCTCAAGGCGCGCCTGATCGGCGTGCGGGGCTGGTACTCGACCAACATCCTCGGCAACCGCGACGGCGAGGTGCTGGACGATCCCGAGTCGTTCAAGACGAAGGAAGAGAGCAAGAAGTCGGCGCTCGACTACATCTTCCAGCCGCACCTCTATCCCGACCTCTACAAGGACATCTCGCACGTCGTCCGCATCAATTACTACCCGCCGCGCGGCGACAACAAGGAAGGCTGGGACAATATCGACATCTTCGGCTGGCTCGGCTACCCGATGCAGCTCAAGATCAATTTCCTCTGCCGCGACAGCATCCTGGCGGCGCCGATCGTGCTCGACTCGGCGTTGTTCCTCGACCTCGCCAAGCGCGCCGGGCTGTCGGGCATCCAGGAGTGGCTGTCGTTCTACTTCAAGGCGCCGATGCACGCGAAGGACCTCTACCCGGAACACGACCTCTTCATCCAGTTGATGAAGCTGAAGAACACGCTGCGCTATCTCCGTGGCGAAGAGATGGTCACCCACTTGGTCGAAGACTACGATTAGGCTTGAGGCTTGGGGCTTCGGGATCTTTATGACACCAGCTAAGACCCAGCCGGCGCTGCTCGGCGGATTGGCCATCGGCGTGCTCTCCGCGCTGCCGGTCATCAACCTCGCGAACTGCTGTTGCGCGTGGATTCTCTTTGGCGGGGCGCTGGCCGCGTACCTGATGCAGCAGAACCACCCCGAGCCAATCACCGTGGGCGACGGCGCGATCGTCGGCCTGCTGGCCGGCATCATCGGGGCGTTCGTGTGGCTGCTGCTGTTCGTGCCGCTGACCGCCGTGCTGGCGCCGTTCCAGTCCGGCATGGTCCAGCGCATGATGCGCAGCTCGAACAACATGCCGCCCGAGGTCCGCGCCATGCTCGACAGCTTCGGGTCCGGCGGCGTCATCGGGATCGGCGTGGTCTTCTACTTCTTCGCCATGCTGTTCGTGGGCAGCGTCTTCGGCATGGTCGGCGGCCTGTTCGGCGCCCTGATGTTCAAGAAGAACCCGGTCACCTTCCCGCCGCCCGTGCCGCCTTCGTGACCGTGGGTTAAAGCCCGTCAGGTTCCGGGCCGATACGTCGTTCTGCAATGGACCACGACGCGGCCCACGAGGCGTTTTTCGGCTTTGTCGAGCGGCCGTTCAGCCTCACGCCGGATCCCAGGTACTACTTCCGCAGCCGATCGCACAGCCGCGCGTTTGATGCCCTCTCGGCCGGCCTCGCGCACCGCGAAAGCCTGCTGCTCCTCACCGGCGATCTCGGCGTCGGCAAGACCACGCTCTGCCGGACGCTCATCGAACTATTCGAGCGCAAGACGCGGGCGGCGCTGGTCGGCAACGCCTTGCTCTCGCCCGAAGATCTGCTCCGCTTGGTCCTCCAGGATCTCGGGGCCGTGGCCAGGGACGAGGTCCGCCGCGGCCGCCTGGCGGGCGCGGCGCGGGCCGAGCTGCACCAGATGCTCGACGAATTCCTCCTGCACCTCCGGTCGAGCCGGGAAGGCGCCGTGCTGATCGTGGACGAGGCCCATAGCCTGCCCATGGCCACCGTCGAGCAGATCGCCGCGCTGGCCACTCTGGACTCCAACCGCGAGAAGGTGCTGCAGATCCTGCTGGCCGGCCAGCCGTCGATGGCCGGCGGGCCCACGCTGCCCAAGGCGCTCGACGATCGCCTCAATACGCGCGCGCGCCTGCTGCCCCTCGAACGCGACGAATGCGAGCGCTACGTCACGCATCGCCTCGCCATTGCCGGCGGCCTCTCGGTCAGCTTCGCGCCGCGCGCCCTGGAGGTGATCCACGGCCTCTCCGGCGGCGTGCCGCGGCTGGTCAACCTGCTTTGCGAGCGCGGGCTGCAGGAGGCCGCCGCCGCCGGGTCGCACCGCATCGAGCCCGGCATGATCGAAGCCGCCGCCTCCGGCCTCGAACTGCTTCGCCTTCGCCCCAAGCGCTTCCGCTGGTTCGGCGCCAACTTACGATAGTTCCTCACGAAGGTTCCCCACGAAGGTTCTTGGCGCAGGTCCTTGGAGCGATCGTGAAGAACGATCGTGGGGAACCTTCGTGAGGAACCTTCGTGAGGAACCCGTCATATACTGCCGAAATGTCCGAGCGAGTGTCTCCAGAAATTGAAGCGCTGCTCCACGAGCATCGCAGCTTTCCCCCGTCAGACGCGTTCCGCGCGCGGGCCAACGTCAACGATCCGGAGATCTACGCGAAGGCGGCCAGGGACCCGGAGGCCTTCTGGGAAGGCTTCGCGAAAGAGCTCGAGTGGATCACGCCGTGGTCGAAGGTGCTCGACTGGAACCCGCCCCACGCGAAGTGGTTCGTCGGCGGGCAGCTCAACGTCAGCGCCAACTGCCTCGACCGTCACGTGCGATCGTGGCGGCGCAACAAGGCCGCCTTCATCTGGGAAGGGGAGCCCGGCGATCGCCGCACGCTCACCTATTTCGACTTGTACCGGCAAACCTGCCAGTTTGCCAACGTCCTCAGGTCACTCGGCGTGAAGAAGGGCGATCGGGTGGCGCTCTACCTGCCGCTCATTCCGGAACTGGCCATCGCCATGCTCGCGTGCGCGCGCATTGGCGCGGTCCACTCCGTGGTGTTCGGCGGGTTCAGCGCCGAATCGTTGCGCGACCGCATCAACGATGCGGCGTGCACCGTGCTGGTCACCGCCGACGGTGGCTGGCGCCGCGGCGGGATCGTGCCGCTCAAGCAGATGGCGGACGAGGCGCTCGAAGACGCGCCGTCGATCAAGCACGTCGTCGTCGTGCAGCGATTGCACGGGTCGCCCCTGCCGATCCACGTCAAGGAAGGGCGCGACCACTGGTATCACCGCCTGATGCAGGAGGCGCCCTACGACTGCGAGCCGGAGGCGATGGACTCGGAAGACATGCTCTACATCCTCTATACGTCCGGCACCACCGGCAAACCGAAGGGGATTGTCCACACCACCGGCGGCTACCTCACCGGCGTCTACGCCACCACCAAGTGGGTCTTCGATCTGAAAGACGACGATGTGTTTTGGTGCACGGCCGACATCGGCTGGGTCACCGGGCACAGCTACGTCGTGTACGGCCCGCTCGCCGTCGGCGCCACCGTGGTGATGTACGAAGGCGGGCCCGACTGGCCGGCCAAGGACCGCCTGTGGGAGATCGTGGCCCGCTACGGCGTGACCGTGTTCTACACGGCCCCGACCGCGATTCGCGCGTTCATGAAGTGGGGCACCGAGTGGCCGGCGCGCCACGGCATGTCGACGCTGCGCCTGCTGGGATCGGTCGGCGAGCCGATCAACCCCGAGGCCTGGATCTGGTACCACCTCCACATCGGCGGCTCGCGCTGCCCCATCGTCGATACGTGGTGGCAGACGGAAACCGGCGCGATCATGATCACGCCGCTGCCGGGCATCACGAAAACGAAGCCCGGTTCGGCCACGCAGGCGTTCCCGGGCATCAGCGCGGAGATTCTCAAGGACCAGGGCGACCGTGTGTCGGTGGGCGGCGGCCTGCTCGCCATCACCAAGCCGTGGCCGTCGATGCTCCGCACGATCTACGGCGATCCCGACCGCTACGTGACGCAGTACTGGTCCCGCTGGGGCCGGGACCTCTACTTCACGGGCGATGGCGCCAAGAAAGACGACGAGGGCTACTTCTGGCTGCTCGGCCGCGTCGACGACGTGCTCAACGTGGCGGGGCATCGCATCGGCACCATGGAGGTGGAATCCGCGCTCGTAGATCACCCGAAGGTGGCGGAGGCGGCGGTGGTGGGCCGGACGCACGAGATCAAGGGCCAGGCGCTGGCGGCGTTCGTGACGGTCAAGGAAGGCACCCATCCCTCCGAGGCGCTGGCCGACGAGCTCAAGAAGCACGTGGCGCACAAGATCGGCGCCATCGCCAGGCCCGACGACATCATCTTTGCCGCGGACCTGCCGAAGACCCGCTCAGGCAAGATCATGCGCCGGCTCCTCCGCGACATCGCCGAAGGCAAGACGCTCGGCGACACCACGACGCTGGCCGATCCGGCGGTGGTGGCGAAGCTGAAGGACCAGTACGAGTCGCTGGAGTAACGGCGGTCCCGTGGCTTGACATTTAAGAGTGTAACAGTTATTACACTAGTAAGTGTCAACTGACTCAAGCGCAAATTCGTGGCTGCTGCTGCTGTTCCAGCTGCCGGCCCGGCCGACGGCGGCGCGCGTCCGCACCTGGCGGCAGCTGCAGCGGTTGGGGGCCCTGCCGGTCAGGAACAGCGGCTACGCCCTGCCGCACTCGCCGGCGGCGCGCGAAGACTTCGAATGGCTGCGCGCCGACATCGTCGCCGCCGGCGGCGACGCCATGGTGTTTGTCGCCAGCGCCGCCGACCAGGCGGCCGACGAGGAACTGCGGCTGGCGTTCCGCTCGGCGAGGGCCGCCGACTTCGACACGCTGCGAAAGACCGCCGTGCAACTGGGCCGCACTCCGCAGGCCAGGCGCGGCCGCCGGCCCGGCCGCGACATCCGCGGGCTGGCCGACCGTCTCGCGCATCTCGAGACCATCGATTTCTTCGCGGCGCCCAACGCCGCGGCGGCACGGGCAGCCGTGGGCGCGTTGCTGCAGCCGGCCGAGGAGGTGACCGTGACGACCGCGCATGAAACCGTCCTTCGGAACGCCGACTATCAGCGGCGGACCTGGGTGACCCGTCCGCGTCCCGGCATCGACCGGTTCGCCTCGGCCTGGCTCATCCGGCGCTTCATCGACCCCGGCGCGCGATTCACCTTCGCCGAGTCCATCGAGGCCGCCCGTCTCCAGAAACGCCAGGCCGTGCCCTTCGACATGTTCGGGGCCGAGTTCGGCCACGCCGCCAGCGGGTGCACGTTCGAGACCCTGGTCCGTCGATTCGCGATCGAGGCGCCCGGCATTGCATGGCTCGCGCGCATCGTCCATGCCCTCGACCTCAAGGAGAACGACGCCGCCGTGCCGGAAGCCGCGGCGCTGGGCCGGATTGTCGAAGGGTTGCGCCAGCTTCACCCGCAAGACGACGTCCTGCTCGAGCGCGGTGTGGACGTGATCGAGGCCTACTATCGATCGCGGCCGGCCGAGCCCGGCAAGTCGGGGGCACGCTCGCCGAAGAAGACGGCGCGCAGGAAGGCCCGGCCCGCATGAGGTGCGGCCGCCGTACGTTCCTGCAGGCGCTCGGCGCCACCGGCGCGCTCGCGGAACCCCTGCCGGGCTGCTTTGCCAACGCCACGGCGACCCGGCTTGGCCAGACGCAGGGCGTGACCGCCTGGCGGGAGCAGTTTCCGGCCTTGGCCCAGCTGGTGAACGGTCACCCGCTGGCATATCTCGACAGCGCCGCCACCACGCTGCGCCCGCGCGCGATGATCGACGAGCTGTCGCGCTTCGACGCGAGCGACAACGCCAACCCGTCCGCCACCCTGCACACGCTGGCGCGGCGTGCGGCGCAGCGTTACGCCGCCGCCCGGCAGCGCGTTGCTTCTTTCCTGAACGCCGCCGACCCGGGCGAGATCGTGTTCACCAAGGGCACGACCGAAGGCATCAACCTTGTCGCCGCGGCGTGGGGGCCGGCGAACCTGCGCGCCGGCGACGAGATTGTGCTGACCATCGCCGAGCACTACTCGAACCTGCTGCCGTGGCGCGCGCTGGCCGATCGCGTGGGCGCCAGCATCCGGATCGTGGACATCGGCGACGATGGGGTGCTGTCGCCGTCACGGGTGGCCGACGCCTGCTCCAGCCGCACGCGCCTGGTGGCCTTCAGCCATGTCTCGAACGTGCTCGGCATCGTCAATCCTGCGGCGGAGATCTGCGCGGCGGCCCGCCGGCGCGGCGCCCTCTCGTTGATTGATGCCGCGCAGTCGGCGCCGCACCTCCGGCTCGACGTGCGGTCGCTCGGCTGTGACTTCCTGGCCTGCTCGGCCCACAAGCTGCTCGGGCCCATGGGCATCGGCGTGCTGTGGGGCCGTCGTGAACTGATCGAGGCCATGCCGCCGTATCAGTGGGGCAGCAACATGGCGCACGAGGTCGACGCCGCATCCGCGCAACTCGAGCACGGCGCGCTGAAGTATCAGGCCGGAACACCGAACGTGTCCGGTCCCGTCGGGCTGTCGGCGGCGATCGACCTGCTGGACCGGATTGGCGCCGATGCCCTCGCCAACCACGATCGCCTGCTCGTCGACCATGCCGCACGCCGGTTTGCCGGGATCAAGGGGTTGCGCGTCCTGGGCTCGCTGAAGCCGCCGGGCCTCCGCGTGCCGGTGTTCACCTTCACGCTCAACGACATCCCCATTCCCCGGATCGTCCAGGCCATGGACGTGCAGGGCATCGCCATTCGCGGCGGCGACATGGCCGCCCTGCCGCTTCTCAAGCGGTTCGGCGTGACCGCGGCCGCCCGCGCCTCGTGCTACCTCTACACCACGACCGACGAGATCGATCGGTTCGCCGACGTGTTGCGAGACCTGGCACGACCGTGAGTCTTGTCGTCTTTGTCGCGCTGCGGTAGAGTCGCACCTTCGTCGGCAGCTGCGCGCCGTATCACTGGCAAAGGAGACCCTCATGTATCTCGTTCGCGACATCATGTATTGCAAGCCCGGCAAGGCCCGTCCCATGGTTGAGAAGTTCCTCGCACTGTCGAAGCTCAGTCAGAAGATGGGCTTCGGCGCCCAGAAGGTGATGACCGACGTGAGCGCCGAACGCTACTGGACCGTCGTGTCGGAGATGGAGGTGCCCAACCTCGAGGCGCACGCCGAGATGTCGCGCAAGGCCATGGAGATTCCTGAATTCCAGGAGGCCATGAAGGGCTATCACGATCTGATCGACACCGGTCGCCGGGAGATCTACAAGATCGAATAGCGCCGGGCGTATCGTCGAACGGGGCAGCAGCATCTCAGCGATGATGATGGTTCGCACCACGCTGGTTGCCGTAATCCTGCTATGCGCGGTTGCCGGTTTCTCGGCGCAATCCCCGGGAACGGTCGACACCTCGAAGCTGGGACCCCAGGTCGGCAAGGCCGTCCCTGCGTTCGGCGGCGTCGACCAGTTCGGCAAGGCCCACACGCTGGGCTCCATCTTCGGGCCGAAAGGCGCGATGCTGGTGTTCTTCCGCTCCGCCGACTGGTGACCGTACTGCAAAACGCAGCTCGTGGAGCTGCAACGCCGCTACGCTGACATCACGAAGCAGGGCCTCGGGCTGATTGCGATCAGTTACGATGCGCCCGAAACGTTGAAACGATTCTCGGATTCGCGAGGAATCACGTTCCCGATGATCGCCGACGCCGGGTCCGCGATCATCAAGCAGTACGGCCTGCTCAACGAAACCGTCGATCCAAAGTCGCGGACCTACGGCATTCCGCATCCGGGGACCTTCATCGTCGACCGCAAGGGCGTCGTCGTGTCGCGGTTTTTCGAGGACGCATACCAGGAACGCTACACGGCCGCGACGATTCTGGGGACGCTCGGCGCCGGACTTGGCGGCGGCAGCGTGTCTGCCAGCACGTCGCACGTGACGATCGCAGCCACCATCAGCGACACCGTGGCGGCGCCGGGCGAACGGCTGTCGATCACGATCGACGTCACGCCAAAGCGCGGCATGCACCTGTATGCCCCCGGGAAGCACGACTATCAAGTCGTGAAGGTCGTGCTCGACGCCCAACCGTGGTTGCGCGCGCACGCGACCACGTACCCGCCGTCGGAGATCTACCACTTCAAGCCGCTTGACGAGCGGGTCGAGGTCTACATGAGGCCCTTCCGGTTGCGCAGCGATGTCACCCTGCTGGCGACGCCGGAGGCGCAGAAGCTGCTGGGCAGCCATTCATCCGTCACGATCACCGGCGCGCTGGAGTATCAGGCCTGCGACGACAAGGTCTGCTTCAACCCGGCGCGCCTCCCTCTCAGTTTCACCGTCTCCCTGAAGAGGCTGGATCGCCAGCCGCCCGGCGACCGCTGATCACCTGCTGCGGCAGACGCTGAGGCGTGGTGCGCCCGCCCGTCAGTCCGGGCGCGTGCGCACCATGGCTTCGACGGCAGCCCGCTCGAGCCGCACGTGGCGCCCGGCCTTGACCGGCTCGAGCTTGCCTTCGGCCACGAGCGCTTCGATACCCTCGAGGGTCGTGCCGAGGTGGCCCGTGGCTTCCTCGATCGACATCAGCCGGGGCATCAGGACGACGTTCTCGACGCGGTTGCGGCCGCCGCCCTTCGCCCGTTCCAGCGCGGCCTCGACTTCCGCCGACAACCGCTCGTGATCGATCGGCTCGCCCTCGAGAGCGCGGGCGCTCGTCACCGCGATGCTGACCGTCACCTCGGCCCGCTGGTCCGTCCGGTAGTCCCGGAACGTCAGCCGGTCCTCCACCATCACCCGCGTGCGATCGGCGAGCGAGAGGGCATCGGCCGGCGTCGTTTCCGGCAGCAGCACCGCGATCGTGTCTTCCGCGTAGCGCACGACCCAGTCGTGCTGGCGGAAGTAGGCGCGCAGCAGGATGCCCATGCGCTCCAGGATGCGATCCCCGACGCCGTAGCCGTGGGCGCGGTTGATCCCCGAGAGGTTGTCAACGTCGATCAGCATCAGCGACACCCAGTGCTCGAAGCGCTCGGCGCGCTGGCATTCCTTGGGCAGGACCGCGTCGAGCACGGGCCGCGTGTGCAGCGTCGTGAGCGCATCCTCGATTGACGAACGCTGCGGCATGTACACGGAGCGCGTGGTCCAGGCGGCGAGCAGGTCGAAGGCCGCGCGGCGCACGATCTGGGCCGCCTGCGGCCAGGGCTCGGTGGTGGCGCCCACCCGCGGATCGAGCGACAGCTCGTCGATGCCCGTGCTCATCGCGATGTGGACGAACATGAACAGCTGGTCGGGCGACAGCTCGCGCTCGGCGACGATCGCCGACAGCTCGCTGATGCCGGGGCCCCGCGAGTCGAGGTGCCCTTCCAGGATTGCGTCGGCCAGCAGCCGCACGCAGAGCTTGCCCAGCTTGACGCAATAGTCGGCGTCCAGCCGCCGCGACCCGACGCTCAACGGGAACGTGGCCACCGTGTCGGCGACAACAACGTCAGCCCGATCGACAAGATGGTGCGCGACGTGCCGCCGAAGGTCGACGTCGAGTCCCTGTTCCTGTTGAGGCGATTTCGGTTCTGCGTCCAAGGGCCGGTTCCTGATGACACGTCTATCTTAGATCGCCCTAAGGCGGCAACCTCTCTTGACCGAAAGACTTAGGGGGATTTGCAGCGCCGGGATCCGTGTGCGCACCGCTGCACGAATTCGCGCCGTGGATCAGGTTGATTTGGGGATTTGACCGTCCCTATCATGGCCGTCTGCCCACGAATCTGTTAGCGTCCGAGCGGTAGTCCGAGGCAATTGGGTATCGATGCGCAAAAAGCTGGGTGAGTGCCTGATTCAGGCCGGGCTGATCACCGAAGACGATCTGCAAACGGCGCTATCGGAGCATAAACGCACAGGCGAACGCCTGGGTGCGGTACTCGTCCGCCTCAACCTCGCCACCGAGCGCCAGATCGCAAAGGCGCTCGCCTACCAGCTCGGATTTCCGTACCTCAATCTCGCCGAGAACCCGCCCGACCTGGGCGTGGTCATCCTGATTGCCAAGGACGTCGCCCTCAAACGCTCGTGCGTCGCCATTCGGCTGGACAAGAACCTGCTGACGGTGGCCATGGCCGACCCGCTGCTCTTCAGCCTCGTGCAGGACCTCGAGTTCCAGACGGGCTACCGGATCAAGCAGGTCGTGGCCACGCGCGCCGACATTCTCGAGGCGATCGCGTGCGGCTACCCCGACAAGGCGCTGATGCGCACGTCCGGCGGCTCGGCCCAGATGCCGGCGATGCGGCCGGCGGCGCGCGAGGCGCAGCCCGGCGGCGAGGCCGCGCTGATCCGGCGGCCCGACGAAGACGGCTACGAGCCGATCGCGGGCCTCAAGGAACGCAGCGAGGCCGCGCCGATCATCGACCTGGTCGACCTCGTGGTGAAGAGCGCCATCAAGGCCGCCGCCAGCGACGTGCACGTCGAGCCCATGGAAAAGGGCGTGCTCATCCGGCACCGCCTCGACGGCCTGCTCAAGGAGGTCATGGACCTGCCCAAGTGGGTCCACGAAGGCCTGATCGCGCGCCTGAAGATCATGGCGGGCATGGACATCGCCGAGAAGCGGCTGCCGCAGGATGGCCGCGTGCGCGTGACGACCGACGAAGGGCGCGAGGTGGACTTCCGCGCCTCGACGCTGCGGACGCTGCACGGCGAGAAGATGGTGCTCCGCGTGCTCGATCAGAACCGCGGCGTGCCCCCGCTCGAGGAGCTGGGCTTCTCGGCCGCGGCGCTGAACGACCTGCGCAGCTTCCTCCGCTTCCAGCACGGGATGATCCTGGTGGTCGGTCCCACCGGCAGCGGCAAGACCACCACGCTGTGCTCGTCGCTGATGTCGGTGCAGTCCGAGCGCACCAACGTCATCACCATCGAAGACCCGATCGAATACCAGCTGCCGGGCATCAACCAGACGCAGGTCAACGAGAAGATCAAGCTCACCTTCGCCAGCGCGCTGCGCTCGATCCTCCGCCAGGACCCCGATGTGATTCTCGTCGGCGAGGTCCGCGACAGCGAGACCGCGCGCATCGCGATGCAGGCGGCGCAGACCGGGCACCTCGTGCTCACCACCCTCCACACCGACGATGCGCCGTCGGCGATTACGCGCCTGACCGACATCGGCGTCGAGCCGTACGTGATCGCGTCGGCCACCATCGGCGTCGTCGCGCAGCGCCTCGTCCGGCGGCTGTGCCCGACGTGCCGCCGGCAGTACACGCCGCCGCCCGACACGCTGCGCGCCCTCAACATCACCGAGGCCGAGGCCGCGAACATCCCGTTCTATCGCCCCGTCGGCTGCGATGCCTGCCACCAGACCGGCTACCGCGGGCGCATGGGCATCTACGAGGTGATGAAGATCAGCGACCGCATCCGGCGCATGATCGCGCAGCGCGCGTCGGAGGATGCCGTCCGCGAGGTCGCGCAGGCCACCGGCATGCTGTCGCTCGGCGACGACGCGCTGGCCAAGGTGAAGGCCGGCGTCACCACCGCCGAGGAGCTGTTGCGTGTGGTCACGGAAGTGCGCGAAATGCGCAGCGTGTGCCCCGCGTGCCAGGGCCCAGTGGCGTTGGACTTCGTCGCGTGTCCCGCCTGCGGACGCCGGCTGAGCGGCGCGTGCCCGGGCTGCGGCCGAAGCCTGCAGCAGGGGTGGACGTTCTGCCCCTACTGCGCGCGCGGCACCGAGCCGCGCAGCGAGCGGCGGCTGCGCGAGCGCAAGGTCGCGCGCGAGCTGCCCGCCGCGAACATCACCAACGTCACCGAGTTCAAGAAGGGAATGACCTGAGTCGGAGTGCAGCGTTCGCAGTAAGGCAGTAAGATCGACCAATGGTCGCCACGCTGCACTCGTAACTCCCGATCCGGTCCCCCGTTGAAAACCCATTACGAGCTGTTGGGCATCGACCGAAGCGCCGACGCCAACACCATCAAAACCGCGTTTCGGAAAGAAATCGCCCGGTATCACCCGGACAAGGTCATCCACCTCGGCCCCGAATTCCAGGAGATGGCCGCCACACGTGCCGCCGAGTTGACGGTGGCCTACAAGACGCTCACCGACGAGGCCTTGCGCCAGGTGTACGACGCCAAGCTCGCCGAGGGCCCGCCGCCGCCGATTGCCGAGGCTCCCAAGGCCGCGCCGGAGCCGAGCGCGCCGGCTCCGCCGGCCCAAGACACTCCGGCGGCCGAACCGCCGCCACCCCCGCCTGGCATGGGCCGGGCACGGTTCGAGCACGAACGCGCGGGCCGCGACGTCATCCTCAACCGTGCCATGAGCGGCCGGGTAAGAGCCGTCGTCGAAGCGCTCTACGGTCCGCTGAAGACGCCGGCGGTCAGGGGATTCGACGTGGCCTTCGTGCCGGCGGCCAAGCCGCGGCTGCTCGGGACGGCGTTGCCGCGCGTGCTCGTGAAGGTGCTGGACACCATCGATGCCGCGGCGGTGAACGACGGTTGGTCCGGCGCCTCGCGCGCGCGCATCCATTCGGGAAAGAGCCCGGTCGTAGTGTTGCTGTTGTGCAGGCACATGGCCGCGCCGGCAGAACTGCACCGCGCGTTCCAGTCGCTCGAGCGCCAGCGAAAGCCGGCTGACGGCCCGCACGAAATCGCGGTCGTGGTCATCGACACCAACGACTGGACCTGCCACCTGCCGCCGGACGTATCCGATGTCGTCCGCACGCTCGGGCATGCGCTCTGCAAGTGAATCAACCCGGGCTCCGGGAACCGCCATGCGCGGGGACCCGTAGATCCCTTGATAGACTGACCTTATGGCCCTGATAGAAACCCGGGACTTGTGGAAAACCTACGTGATGGGCGACGAAGAGATCCACGCCCTGCGCGGCGTGTCGATCGAGATCGAACGCGGCGAGTACGTCGCGATCATGGGACCGTCAGGGTCGGGCAAGTCGACGTTGATGAACCTCATCGGCTGCCTGGACACCCCCAGCAAGGGCACCTACCTCCTGAACGGCAAGGAGGTCAGCCTGATGAACGACAACGAGCTGGCGCGCATCCGCAACGAGGAAATCGGCTTCGTGTTCCAGACCTTCAACCTGCTGCCCAGGGCCAACGCGCTGCACAACGTCGAGCTGCCGCTGGTCTACGCGGGCATGTCCAAGACCAAGCGCCTCGAGCAGGCGAAGGCGGCGATGGAGAAGGTCGAGCTCACGCACCGCATGAACCACAAGCCCAACGAGCTGTCGGGCGGCCAGCGCCAGCGCGTCGCGATCGCGCGCGCGCTCGTCAACAACCCGTCGATCCTGCTGGCCGACGAACCGACGGGCAACCTCGACTCGAAGACGGGCGTCGAGATCATGGCGCTGTTCGCGCGCCTCCATCAGGGCGGTAACACCATCATCGTCGTTACCCACGAAGCCGACATCGCCTGCCACGCGCATCGCGTGATCGCCATTCGCGACGGGCAGGTCGAAAAAGACGTGAAGCAGACGCCGCACGTGCCGGTCCACGCCTGATCACAATCAACAAGAGATCAGAAGATCAGGAGAATAGTTTTCTCCTGCTCTCTTGACCTCCTTGATCAATTCATCTCGTGATCTCTGGTGGCGGCGGGACGATCTTGCCGTTGACCTTCACGACCCGGCGAAACCCCAGCCAGCCGGCGTCGCCCGGCAGCGAGACGAACGCGACCTCGGAGTGGATGCGGCGGTTGGTTGCCCCCGTGACCTGACGTTGCCGCGACGTGCGCTGCGTCATCTCTTCGTCGGCGACGAGCGCGCTCAGTCGCGATAGCCTTCATGGGTGGGGGAGTCGCATCGCGTTCTACACCGCCGCGAAGTGTCCCTCGGCGATCCGCCGGAGCGGCGCGTCGTGGTTCACGAGCGCCGGATCCAGCTCGATCCTCGCGCGCGGCGCGTCGGGATCGGGCGCCGGCACTGCCGACAAGAGCGCCTTCGTGTACGCATGCTGCGCGTTCTCGAAGATCTCCGCCGTCTTGCCCATTTCCACGATCCGGCCGAGATACATGACGGCAACGCGGCTGGAAATGTGACGCACCAGCCGCAGGTCATGCGCAATGAACAGGTAGGTGAGCTTCAGCTGTTCTTGCAGGTCCATCAGCAGGTTGATCACCTGCGCCTGGATCGACACGTCGAGCGCCGACACCGGCTCGTCGGCGATGATGAACGACGGGTTGAGCGCGAGCGCCCGCGCCAGGCCGATCCGCTGCCGCTGCCCGCCGCTGAACTCGTGCGGGTAGCGATCGAGATGCGCCGGATCGAGCCCCACCAGTTGAAACAGATCCGCGACGCGGGAGCGACGCCCGGTCCTGGTCCCGATCCCGTGGATCACGAGCGGCTCTTCGACGATGGTGAACGCCCGCATCCGCGGGTTGAGGGACGAGTACGGATCCTGGAACACCATCTGCATGTCGCGCCGGGCCGCGCGCATGCGCGCGCTCGAGAAGCCCAGCACGTTTTCGCCGCGGAACCGCACTTCGCCCGAGGTCGGCTCGACCAGCCTCAGCATGCAGCGCCCGGTCGTGCTCTTGCCGCTGCCCGATTCGCCGACGAGCGCGAAGGTTTCCCCCTCCTCGACCGAAAAGCTCACGTCGTCCACGGCCTTGACCACGGTTTTGGCGCGCAGCAAGCCGCCGCCGCGTTCGAAGTGCTTCACGAGGTTGCGGACTTCAACGAGGGCCATCAGCGTGCGGTCCCCGCGGGCTCCGGGATCCGGGCGCCGGGATCCGGGGATGTATGCAAATAGCATCGCACCGTGTGTTCCCGGTCGATCGCGGTGACCGGCGGGAACGCGGTGTCGCAGACCGCCATGCGCGCCGGACAACGCGGAGCGAACGAGCAGCCCGGCGGCAGCGATGCCAGGTTCGGCACCGTGCCGTCGATGGCCTTCAGGCGCGATCCGGCGCCACCGCCGGGGATCGACGCCAGCAGCCCGCGCGTGTAGGGGTGCATCGGGTCATGGAAGATCTCACGGACCGTTCCCTGCTCGACAATGCGGCCGGCGTACATGACGGCGACGCGGTCCGCGGTTTCGGCGATCACGCCGAGGTCGTGCGTGATCAGCAGCAGCGACAGGTCGAACTCGCGCTTCATGTCGCGCAGCAAGTCGAGGATCTGCGCCTGCACGGTGACATCGAGCGCCGTCGTCGGCTCGTCGGCAATCACCAGCGGCGGCTTGCAGGCGAGGGCCACGGCCATCATCACGCGCTGGCGCATGCCCCCTGAGAGCTGATGCGGGTAATCGTCGACGCGCTTCTCGGGATCGGTGATGAGGACCGCGCGCAGCAGCTCGACGGCGCGCGCCCGTGCGTCGCTCTTCGAGGCGAGCCCGTGCACGATCAGGGCCTCGGCGATGTGCGCGCCGACGCGCATCACCGGATTGAGCGCCGCCATCGGCTCTTGGAACACGAAGCCGATGCCGGCCCCGCGCACGTGTCGCATTTCCGGCTCGGAGGTCGCGAGCAGGTCGCGCCCCTGGAAGATCACCTTGCCGCCGGCGACGCGGCCGGGCGACTGCACCAGCCGGATCAGGGAGAACGCGGTGACCGACTTGCCGCTGCCCGACTCGCCGACCAGGCCAAGCGTTTCGCCCTTGCGGATCTCGAACGACACGTCGTTTACCGCGACGACCGGCGTCGGCCGCACGTCGAACACGGTCGTCAGGTTTTCGACGGCGAGTAAGGTGTCAGACACCATGCCAGAATCTGCGTACGTGGGCGATATTTGTGCCGGAGGCACGCCGACACCATCTAGTCAAGACAGACTTCCCGGTACTCGCCAAACACGCCACGGAGTGTATCGGCAATCTCGCCGACGGTGGCGTGCGATTCCACGGCCGCGATGATCGGCGGCACCAGGTTGTCGCTCGTGGCGGCGGCCCTGCCGACCTCGTCGAGCGCCGCCCTCCAGCGGCCCTGGTCCCGCGTGGCGCGAACCGCCTGCACGCGCGCCTGCTGCTCACGCTCGAGCGCGGGATCGACCCGGAACACCTCCACGCTCGACGCATCGTCGGTCTGATACCGGTTCACGCCGACCACCACGGCCTCGCCGGCATCCACGGCCAGTTGCGCCTTGTACGCCGACTCCTGCACTTGGCGCTGGATGAAGCCGGCTTCGATCGCGGGCAGCGTCCCGCCCACGGCGTCGATGCGCGCCAGCAGCGCGCGCGCGCCGTCCTCGATGGTGGTGGTCAGGCGCTCGAGGTAATACGAGCCCGCGATCGGATCGACCGTGTTGGCGACGCCCGACTCGTGCCCGATGATCTGCTGCGTGCGCAGCGCGATGCGCGCCGCGTCCTCGGTCGGCAGCGCGAGCGCTTCGTCACGGCCGTTGGTATGGAGCGACTGCGTCCCGCCGAGCACCGCCGACAGCGCCTGGATCGCGACACGGACGATGTTGTTGTCGGGCTGCTGGGCGGTGAGCGTGCTGCCCGCGGTCTGGCTGTGGAACCGCAGCTGCTGCGCGCGCGGGTGCGTGGCGCCAAAACGCTCCTTCATCAGCCGCGCCCACAGCCGCCGGGCGGCGCGGAACTTCGCGATCTCCTCGAGAAAGTCGTTGTGCGCGTTGAAGAAGAACGACAGCCGCTGCCCGAACGAGTTCACGTCGAGGCCGGCGTCGATGGCCGCCTGCACGTACGCGATCGCGTTGGCAAAGGTGAACGCGACTTCCTGGATCGCCGTCGATCCGGCTTCGCGGATGTGGTAGCCGCTGATCGAAATCGTGTTCCACTGCGGCACCTCGCGCTCGCAGAACGCGAAGATGTCGGTGACGATGCGCAGCGACGCCTGCGGCGAGTAGATGTAGGTGCCGCGGGCGATGTATTCCTTGAGGATGTCGTTCTGCACCGTGCCCGACAACTGCTTGGGCGCGACGCCCTGGCGCCGGCCCACCGCCACGTAGAGGGCGAGCAGGATGATCGCCGTCGCGTTGATCGTCATCGACGTCGAGACCTTGTCGAGCGGGATGCCGTCGAACAGGGCCGCCATGTCGTCGATCGAGTCGATGGCCACCCCCACCCGGCCCACTTCGCCGGCGGCCAGGTGGTGGTCCGAGTCGTACCCGATCTGGGTGGGCAGGTCGAAGGCCACGCTGAGGCCGCTCACCCCCTGTGAGAGCAGGTAGCGATAGCGCTGGTTCGATTCCGCGGCGGAGCCGAACCCCGCGTACTGCCGCATGGTCCACAGCCGGCCTCGGTACATGGTCGGCTGAATCCCGCGGGTGAAGGGAAACTCCCCCGGATATCCGAGATCGCTATCCGGGTCGAACCCCTTCAGGTCGGCTGGCCCGACGAAATTGCGCATTGGCTTGAATTGTATGTTTTCCCACGAGGGCGCGAGAGCGCCCGACCACACGAGCGCCCCGAGGCGCGAGCCCAGGAGGCGGGCGAAGCCCGCCGACCCCTACGAGCGGCCGTGAAGGCCGCGAGTCCCTGTAAGGCATCCGCCCAAGTTGCAGAAAAAACACCACTTATAGCGTTCTGCCCTTGACAGGACCCCAAGGCCTTCATAAAATGGCCCCGATTTTCGCGACCGAATCGTCCCGCCTGATGCCGATTTTGCGCCCGATGCCAGCCCGCCGCCCGGTGGGGTCGCATGGGCAACTGCCGACGGTCCCAGCCGAACGGCGCACCACGGACAGATCGGAAGGTCTGTCCCACAGGAGGGAGCCGTCCTATGGATGATGTCGTTAACCGGTTCGCGCGAGAACTGGCCGACTCCATTGCCGCAGCCGTGTCCGAAAGCGCCGAAGTCGAAGCGTGCCGCGAGCGCGCCCGGGCCGCCGGCTACGAAATGAAGGTGAATCTCGAGGCGGTGGTGGGGTTCGTGAATCGCGGACAACCGCACGGCGACGGCGCCACGCTCCCCGCGACCATTGCGCCCGCGTCGAAGGCGCTGGTGCCACGCAAGCCCTTCGACATGACCGTCAACGATCGACGGTTCCTCCGCTCGCTCCGGATTGCGGCGGAAGAGGCCAAGGTCGAAGAGACCAACTAGCGCTTACGGCTGCCGCGACGCCTGCTGGGCGACCGCGGCAGCCGCTTTCTTCGCGGCTTCGGCATCCCCCAGGTAGTAGCTCTTCAGCGGCTTCAGGTTCGTGTCCAACTCGTACACCAGCGGAATGCCGGTCGGGATGTTCAGCTCGACGATGTCGGCATCCGGAATGCCATCCAGATACTTGACGAGCGCGCGGATCGAATTGCCGTGCGCGACGATGATCACGCGCTGGCCGCTCCTGATGGCCGGCGCAATCGCCTCGTGCCAGTAGGGCAGGAACCGGGTCACCGTGTCTTTGAGCGATTCGGTCAGCGGCAGGTCCGCGGGTGGCAGCCCCTTGTAGCGCGGATCGCGCGACGGATGCCGCGGATCGTCCGGCGTGAGCGGCGGCGGCGGCACGTCGTACGCCCGGCGCCAGATCTTGACCTGTGCTTCGCCGTGCTTGGCGGTGGTCTCGGCCTTGTTCAACCCCTGCAGCGCCCCGTAATGCCGTTCGTTGAGGCGCCAGCTACGCTGCACCGGGAGCCACAGCTGATCGAGCTCATCAAGGGTGATGTTGGCCGTGCGAATCGCCCGCGTCAGCACGGACGTAAACACGAGGTCGAAGGCGAAGCCGTCCTGCTTGAGCAGCAGCCCGGCCGCCTTCGCCTCCTCACGGCCCTTCTCGGTCAGGTCGACATCCGTCCACCCGGTGAAGCGGTTTTCCTTGTTCCAGGTGGATTCGCCGTGGCGCAGAAGCACTAATTTGTACATATCCAAAAAGAAACCACGAAGGTCACGAAGAATAAACCACGAAGATCACGAAACTCTTCTTCTTGTATTGCCAAGATGGCCCTTCGTGCGCTTCGTGGTGATCTTCGTGCTCTTCGTGGTTTATTTGTTGAGCTGTTTGATCGCGGACCGCCCCGCGTATTTCGCCGCGCTGCCCAGCTCTTCCTCGATCCGCAACAGTTGATTGTATTTCGCCACGCGGTCGCTGCGGGATGCCGAGCCCGTCTTGATCTGCCCGGCCGATGTCCCGACCGCGAGATCCGCGATCGTCGAGTCTTCCGTCTCACCCGAGCGATGCGACACGACGCGGCGATAGCCCGCCGCCGCCGCGATGGCCATCGCATCGAGCGTCTCGGTGACCGTGCCGATCTGGTTGAGCTTCACCAGCACGGCGTTGCCGACGCCTTCGGCGATGCCCTTCTTCAGGATCGCGGGATTGGTCACGAAGATGTCGTCGGCCACCAGCTGCACGCGATCGCCCAGCGCCTGTGTCAGCAGCTTCCACCCGTGCCAGTCCTGCTCGGCGCACCCGTCTTCGATCGAGATGATGGGGTACTGCCGGCACCAGTCGACGTAGAGGTCGACCATGCCCTGCGAATCGCGCGCCGGCTCGCCGGATTTCTTGAACTCGTAGCGCCCGCCACCACCTGCCTTGAGCGAAGACGACTCCGCTTGCGGAGTGGTCTGAGTCGAAGGGGCCCAAAACTCGCTGGCCGCCACATCGAGCGCCAGAAAGACGTTTTCGCCGGCTTTCGCGCCCGCCTTGCCCACCGCTTCGAGCACCAGCTCGAGCGCCTCGCGGTTCGACTTCAGGCTCGGGGCGAAGCCGCCCTCGTCGCCCACGCCGGTCGCCAGCCCGCGGCCCTTCAGGATCGAGCGCAGGGCGTGAAAGATCTCGGCGCCGGCGCGCAACCCCTCGCTGAACGACGGGAAGCCGAGCGGCATCACCATGAATTCCTGGAAGTCGACGTTCGAGCCCGCGTGCGCGCCGCCGTTGAGGATGTTCATCATCGGAACCGGCAGCGTGTAAGGGCCGGGCGCCGGGCTCCGGGCTCCGGGATCCGTCAGGCTGGCGATGTGCGCGTAGAGCGGCCTGCCCGCGCGCGCGGCGTCGGCCTTGAGCGCCGCCATCGAGATGCCGAGCAGCGCGTTGGCGCCGAGCCGGCCCTTCGTCGAGGTGCCGTCGAGCGCGATCATCGCCTCGTCCAGCGAGCGTTGCGTGAGGTCCCTGCCCTTGACCGCGGCGGCAAGCTCGCCGTTGACGTGGGCCACCGCCTTGCGGACGCCCTTGCCGAGATAGCGCGACGTGTCGCCGTCGCGCAGCTCGAGCGCCTCCCGCTCGCCGGTCGACGCGCCCGAAGGCACCGCCGCGCGCCCACGCGCCCCGCCCTCGAGCACCACATCGACTTCAACAGTCGGATTCCCGCGCGAGTCGAGAATCTCCCGGCCACGAACCTCAGCGATTTTCATAGGCACCTAAAAAGAAACCACGAAGACCACGAAGAAAACCACGAAGCCCACGAAGCCACTATTCAAAAGACAGAAGAAAAAGACCTTCGTGATCGTCGTGGTGATCTTCGTGATCTTCGTGGTCTATTTATCCCCGCCGATCGGCCTCCGCTTCCAGCTTCAGCGCCTCTTCCGAAATCGGCCCGACGTAGGGCTCGTCGCCGGGCGCCACGACCACCACGCCGCCTTCCGACACCGTGTGGCGGCGCCCATCCTCTTCGGCGTTATAGCCGATGGTCGCGCCGCGCGGGATGTCGACGTCGCGGTCGACGATCGCGCGGCGGATCCGCGCGTGGCGTCCCACTCGCACTCCGGGCATCAGGATCGACTCGTCGATCGTGCAGAAGCTGTGCACGCGGACGTTGGGGCAGAGGATGCTGCCGTTGATCCGGCTGCCCGAAACGATGCAGCCTTGCGAAATCAGCGAGTCCTGCGCCTCGCCGCGCCGCCAGTTCTCCCCGAACACGAACTTGGCCGGCGGCGCCTGCGGCATGTAGGTGCGCAGCGGCCAATCCGGATCGTACATATTGAACTCGGGGTTCACGTGGCACAGGTCCATCTGCGCCTCGTAGTAGGCGTCGAGCGTGCCGATGTCGCGCCAGTACTTCGCCGCCTTCTTGTTCTCGTCGTAGAACGGATACGCGTACGTCCGCCCGTTGCCGATGAGCGCCGGGATGATGTTCTTGCCGAAGTCGTGCTGGCTGTCCGGATCGGCGGCATCCCTTTCGAGCGACTGGATCAACAGGTCGCTGTCGAATACGTAGATGCCCATCGACGCCAGCGCCATGCTGGGCTGGCCCGGCATCCCCGGCGGCTGCTGCGGCTTCTCCAGGAAGCCGGTCACGCGATCGGTCTCATCCACGGCGACGATGCCGAAGCGGCGGCCGTCTTCGAGCGGCACCTCGATGGCCGCCAGCGTGACCTCGGCCCCGTGGTCGAGGTGGAACCGCAACATCTTCTGGTAATCCATCTTGTAGACGTGGTCACCGGCCAGCACCACGACATACAGCGGCGTTTCTTGGACGATGGAGTAGAGGTTCTGGTACACGGCGTCGGCGGTGCCCTGGTACCACTGCTCGCCCACGCGCTTCTGCGGCGGCAGGATCTCGATGAACTCGCCGAGCTCTTCCGACACGACGTTCCAGCCCTGGCGGATGTGGCGGTTGAGCGAGAGCGACTTGTATTGGGTGGCGATGAAGACGTGGCGCAGTCCCGAGTTGATGCAGTTGCTCAGGACGAAGTCGATGATGCGGTAGGGGCCGCCGAAGTACACCGCCGGCTTGGCGCGGTCCCTCGTGAGGGGAGCCAGCCGTTCGCCGGCCCCGCCCGCCAGCACGATCACAAGCACGTCGTCGCGCAGCATGATGGCAGCCTCAGCACGATACCACCGGGATGGTCGGTTTGGCGTGTAAACCTCTACTATCACAACCAGTTAGAGTGTTTGACTTGCCCTGTCTGGCACTCGTATGATCTAGCGATCTGTGCAGAAACCGATCGGTTGAAAGCTGAAAGCCGAGAGCTGAAAGCCGAAAGCCGAAAGCAACGCTTCTTGGGGGAACTGATGATGGTATTTCGGCGTGCAATGGCCGTGGCAGTCGCGCTGGTGGTTTCGGCAACGTTTGCCGTGGCGCAGCCGGCTCCGAAGAAGGACGAGAAGAAACGCAGCAAGCAGGAGCAGCAGGAAATCGAGCAGGTGGTCAAGCTCGTGGACGGCGTCATGGCCGGCCAGCCCGCGCCCACCGACATCACCATGTCGATCGAGCCGTTCTTCATGAAGTCGCAGGAGACGCGCACGTTCGTGCCGTTCGTGCTGAACGTGACCAACGCGCCCAAGACCGACGCGGCGATGTACGTCCGCGTGGTCGACCCTGCGGCCGAGCCCGATCCCAAGGCCAAGCGCATCGAGTACCCGTGGGACGACATCCACTTCGTGCCCGCCGCACAGCTGGCCGGCGACAAGGTGATACTCAACCGCGTGTTCATGGCGGTGGCCGGCACCTACGACGTCTACATCGCCTTCAAAGAACGGCTGCCAGAGAAGGCGCCGAAGAACACCGTGCCCAAGATGGGCGTGCTGAAGACGCAGGTCACGGTGCCCGACTTCTACAACGCCGAGCTCAACACGAGCACGATCCTTGTCGCCGACACGGTGAACATGCTGACCGCGCCCATCGGACCCGAACAGGCGCGCGAGCGGCCCTTCGTGTTCGGCGCGCAGGAGCTGCTCCCGGCCATCGACATGGAGTTCAAGAAGGCCGAGGAGCTCTCGATCTTTTTCCAGGTCTACAATTCGGGCCTCGACCAGACCGGCAAGCCGAACCTGGTGCTCGAGTACGAGTTCCACAAGACCGAGGCAGGCGCGGAGAAGTTCTTCAACAAGACCAACCCGCAGGTCGCCAACTCGACGAACCTGCCGCCGCAGTTCGACCCGGCGAAGTTCCCGGTTCCGGGCGGAATCACGGTGCCGCTGGCCTCGTTCGGCGACGGGCAATACCGCCTCGCCATCAAGATCACGGACAAAGCCGCGGGAAAAACCCTGAACCGTGACGTGAAATTTACCGTAAAGGGATAGGCAGGAAGCGTAGACTCGAAATTGACGACCGCCCGCCTTCGACCAGCGCCCGGAGGCGGGCTGGGAGTTCACACAGCTATGGGCACCCCCAGTCGCCTGTTCGCATCGGCGTTGATGCTCGGCCTTGCGGCACTGCATTCGTCCGCCGCCCAGGCGCAGGGCGTCTCGGGGTTGGGCTTCGAGCGGGTCACCAACCTGGCCTCCGCCGTCACCGGTCTCATCGAAGGGACCGTCGTGGATGAGGCGGGCAAGCCCCTCGATGGCGTCGTCGTTTCCGCGCTCGGCAGCACCACCGCGTTCGCCGTCTCCGACAAGGCCGGGCAGTTCACGCTCCGGCAGCTGCCTCCGGGTCCCTACCTGCTCCGCGCGTACCTGCCGGGCTTCCTCACCACCCGCAGCACGATGGTGAACGTGCGGCCCGCCGTGAGCAGCGCTTCGACGTTCACGCTGCGCCGGGAGGGCAGCGCCACCGCGCCGCGTATCACGGACGCGGCCGTGGGCGCCACCGCCATCGGCGCGCCGCCGGCCGCCGCCAAGGCCGAAGGCCGCGACGACACGGATTTCGCGTGGCGTCTTCGCCACCTGAAGCGCGGCGTGCTGAAGGAAGCCGAGATCATGGCCGGCATCCCGCAGGACAACGACTGGTTCATCACCGATTCGTTCGAGTTCCTCGGCCGCGCGGTGGGCAGCTCCGCCAAGGCGGCCACGGCGCTGTTCTCGGACCTGTCGCTTGGCGGCCAGGTCAACCTGCTCACGACCGGTGCGTTCGACAACCCGTTGCAGTTGCTGCAGCTGGACCGGACGAGCAGCGTGGCGTTCTTCTCGCTGGGCGCGCCCGTCGGCGAACACGGCGACTGGACCGTGCGCGCGGCGATGAACCAGAGCGACCTGAGCTCGTGGATGCTCGCCGGCAGCTACGTCGTCAAAGCTCCGGTTGCGCACAAGTACCAGTTCGGGATGTCCTACAGCCTGCAGCGCTACGAAGGCGGCAACACCGCCGCGCTGATGGCGGTGGCCGACGCCGCCCGCAACGTCGGATCGGTGTTCGGCTTCGACGAGTGGAAAGTGTCGCAGTATCTCTCGGTCGGCTACGGCGCGACCTACGCGCACTACGACTACATGCTCGACGGCGCGTCGCTGTTCAGCCCGCGCCTCTCCGTCACGCTGTCGCCGACGCCGAAGACGCGCCTGCGCGCCTCTGCCGCGCGCCACGTGAGCGCGCCCGGCGCCGAGGAATTCCTGCCGCCCACCTCGGCCGAATACCTGCCGCCGCAGCGGACCTTCTCGCCACTGTCGCATGCCGGTCTTCGCACGCAGGAGTTGCGGCACTACGAAGTCGGCCTCGAGCGCGTCATGAACGGCGCGACGATCGGCGTGCGCGCGTTCCAGCAGCGCATCGACAACCAGACGGTCACCGTGTTCGGCCTGCGCCAGCTCGACACCGCCGCCTCGGCGCTCGGCCACTACTACGTGGGCGCGGCCGGCGACGCCAACCTGCGCGGTGTCGGCGTCACGTTCACGCACGCGCTGGCGGAGAACATCCGAGGCGTGGTCGACTACTCGCTGGCGACGGCCGACTGGTCGCGAACGACGCCGGTCGAGTACGCCGTGCTCACCACGTGGGTGCCCTCGGCCGTGCGATCGAACAACGAGCGCATTCACGACGTGACGACCTCGCTCGAAGCCGAGATTCCCCAGTCCGCCACCCGCGTCGTCGTGCTCTATAAGTTGAACAACGCGTTCGCATCGCGCGACGCGAAGACCGCCGCCTTCGATGCGCGCTTCGATGTGCGGATCAACCAGGCGCTGCCGTTCATGAACTTCCGCACGTCGCAGTGGGAGATGCTGGTGGCGGTCCGCAACCTCTTCCACGAATCGCTGGCGCATGCGTCGGCTTACGACGAGCTGCTCGTCGTCCGGCCGCCGAAGCGCATCGTCGGCGGGCTCACCGTCAAGTTCTAAGAAGGCGCTCGGCTCGGTGGAGACAGACCTTTAGGTTTGTCCGTGCCGCCTCGCGCAGGCGCGCTCCCTTCGGTCGCGCGTGGGCTCCGCGCCACGGCGCTTCAACTCAGCCACGATACTGGCGGGAAGATCCGTACGGCACTTGCATGCTTTCGAATGAGCGAGGTGCCAGGTGACCCGCTGACCGAGTGTGGCGTGCGCGGGCATCCGGTTTGCCTTGTGCCACGTCGCGTTGATTCGACTCGTCATTCCGACCGCACCTCCTCGCCGTCAGGCGGAAGTGTCTACTTTAGCGAGGGAAGATCACGGTGCCATAGAACTTCAAACGCCGGCGGCTCCACGCGCTGAAACGTGGAGACAACCTCGACCGCCGTATACCGGCCGTGGCACCGGTCGCGCCCCAGCTTTCCGCTGACAGCTTTCGGCTGAGACGCGCTGAGAGCTGAAGGCTGAAGGCTGAAGGCTGAAGGCTGAGAGCTGAGCCGCCAAGCCTTCCCTGGACAGAAGTTCAAGATTTCCACCGAAAACTGGCGCATACTGGTTTTTGGATCACCCGACCGACAACTTGGATACACGTGGCTTTTCGCGGCGACAGGTGGCGTTGAAGCACTTATTTATCAATGGTTTAGGGACCAGTAACGCGGCAGCCTCATGGTATGGGGTTTGCTCTTTCCTGGCCGGATAGGCTTGCCTTGATCGACCCAGACCGCCCAACCGCCGCGTACGCGTCGACCACCGACTCCTGGTGGCGCGAATGGCGGCAGACCGCGTTGCCGGTGGCGGTGACCCTCGGGTTGCTGGCGCTCGGCCTGGCAAACGTGGTCTCGCGCGCGACGTTCGACGAGATCGAAGACGGCGTCCTCTGGGTCGAGCGCGCGGCAGGCGTCGTGGCGGCGGAAGTCGCCTCGCCCTCCGCGGCCAGCCGCGCCGGCGTGCGGCCCGGCGACATCCTCCTGGCCATCGACAACCAGCCGGTTGACGGACGGGCCGACGTCCTCGATCTGCATCGCAACGCGCGGGTCGGCGATCGCCACGCCTACACGCTGCTGCGGATCGGGTCGCGCGAGGTCGTCAACGTGTCGCTGGCGCCGATGCCGAGCGGCGAGGGCTTCTTCTACTACGTGCTCGCCGCCGTCGGCATCTTCACGCTGCTGGTGGGCGCGGCGGTGCGCGCGCGGCGGCCGACCGACCAGGCGACGCTGCACTTCTTCTGGCTCTCGGTCGCGTTCTTCGGCGTCTTTACCTTCTCGTTCAGCGGCAGCCTCGATCGCGTCGACTGGGTCTTCTACTGGGGCGACGCGATTGCGGTGATGGTGCTGCCGCCGCTCTTCCTGCACTTCGCGCTGGTGTTCCCGGAGCGGCCGCACATTCCCGGGTATTCCGCGCTGCTGGCGCGCTGGCTGCCGGCCATCTACCTGCCGGGCGCCGTACTCGGGTCGACGCGCACGCTTGCGCTGCTGCGCTCGAGCGTGGATCCCGAATACTTCGTCCGCGTGATCTCGCTGCTCGATCGGCTCGAGTACGTCTACCTCGCCGTGTTCCTCGGCGCCGGCCTCGCCGTGTTGCTGCGCGCGCTGGCGCGGGCCAGGTCGGTCACGACCAAGCGCCAGCTCCGCTGGATCGTCTGGGGCACCGCGCTCGGCGCCATTCCGTTTGCGCTTGGCTACGCGGTGCCGTTTGCGCTGGGCGCTGACCCGTCGATCCCGATGGAGCTGTCGGCGATCCCGCTCGGCTTCATCCCGCTGGCGTTTGCCTCCGCCATCATCCGCTACCGCCTGATGGACGTCGAGATCATCCTCAAGCGCCTGCTGATCTACACGTCGGCGGTGGCGGCCATCGTCGCCATCTACGCGCTGATCCTCCGCGCATCGGGCGGCTACGTGGTGGAAGGCGAAGCGGAGCATCGCTGGATCATCGCCTTCCTGGCCACCGTGGTCGTGATCCTGCTCGCCAAGCCGGTCAAGGACGGCTTACAGAAGGCAATCGACCGCGCGTTCTATCGCGATCGCTACGACTACCGCCGCGCGCTCGTCACCTTCGCGCGCGAGCTGAACAGCGACCTCGACCTCAATCGCCTGGCCGATCGGCTGGTCACGCGCGTGCGCGAAACCATCGAGCTCGATCGCATGGCGTTCCTGCTGGCCAACGACGCCGGCGACTTCGAGTCCATCGGCCAGGAAGGCTTCGAGACGCCGCCGCCGCGGTTGTCGGGCACGTCGGGCATCGGCGGCCGCCTGAACGGTGCGCATACCGTACGCATCGACGATCCGCTCGCGGTGGCGCGCTTCACCGCCGAAGAGGTCGAGTTCTGGCGCGACGCCGGCATCTTCTACTTCGTGCCCTGCATCACCAAGGACAACGCCATCGCCGTGCTGGCGCTCGGCCGCCGCACCAGCGGCGAGCCGCTCAGCAGCGAAGACATGGCGCTCGTCACCGCGGTGGCGGCGCAGGCCGCCTCCGCCATCGAGAACGGCCGGCTCTATCGCCAGCTGCACCTCAAGGCGTCGGAGCTCGATCGCCTCCACGCCTTCAACGAAAACATCCTCGAGTCGCTGGACGACGGCCTGCTGGTCGTCGGCCCGGGCGACCACATCGTCCGTTGGAACGCCGCGCTGGAGCGGCTGTACGGGCCGTCGCGATCGAGCGTGCTCGGCCAGACGATCGACCGCCAGTTCGACGCGCACGTGGTCGACATCCTGAACGCCGCCCGGCGCGAGCATCCCGGCGGCACGACGGTGTTCCGCATCCCGCTGGTGGCGCGTGGTCCGCGCGCGAATGAACCCCTGCTCGTCAACATCACCACGGTGCCGCTGCAAACGGTGGCCGGCGGGTCGGCGGCGGGCACCATCGTGATGCTCGAAGACATCACCGAGCGCTCGCACATGGAAGAGCAGCTGCGGATCTCGGAGAAGATGGCGTCGCTCGGCCTGCTGGCCGCGGGCGTGGCGCACGAGGTCAACACGCCGCTCACCGGCATCTCGAGCTACACGCAGATGCTGCTCGAGAACGCCGACCCCGCGGATCCGCGGACCCCGCTCCTCGAGAAGATCGAAAAGCAGACCTTCCGCGCCGCCCGCATCGTCAACGGCCTGCTCAACCTGTCGCGGCCCAACGCCGCCGAGGCGTCGGAGCGGACGATCGTCGACCTGAACGTGGTGCTCGGCGACGTGCTGTCGCTGCTCGAGCACCAGTTCGAAAAGGGCAGCATCCGCGTGCGCCGCGAGCTGGCGGCCGAGCCGGTCGCGGTCGTCGGCTTCGAGTTCAAGCTGCAGCAGGTGTTCCTCAACCTGTTCCTGAACGCGCGCGACGCGATGGCGGCCGGCGGCTGGCTGACGATCTCGACCAGGCTCGACGGCGGCGAAGTGGTCGCCGAGGTGTCCGACACCGGCGCCGGGATCGCGCCCGAGCATCTCGCCCGGATCTACGACCCGTTCTTCACCACCAAGCCGGTGGGGCAGGGCACGGGTCTGGGCCTGTCGATCACCTACGGCATCGTCCGCGAGCACGAGGCCACCATCCAGTGCGAGAGCGCGCGCGACAAGGGCACGCGCTTCGAGCTCCGCTTTGCCGCTGCGCCGTCATCCGCCGCGACTGTTCCTCCACGTCAGCGCGCAGGACTGTAACCATGCGACGAAATGCCGCCGTTCTGGTCATCGACGACGAAGAGATCATGCGGGACATCCTGGGCACGCTGCTCGAGCGGGAGGGCTACAGCGTGCGCCTGGCCGCGTCGGGGCAGGAGGGCCTGGACCTGGCGAAGTCGCTCCCCTTCGATGCGGTGATCGTGGACGTGATGATGCCGGGCATCGACGGCCTGCAGGTGCTCGACGAGCTCAAGAAGCACGACGAGGAGCTGCCGGTGCTGATGATCACCGCCTACGCCTCGATGGAAAGCGCCATCACGGCGATGAAGAAGGGCGCCTTCGACTACATCACCAAGCCGTTCAAGAACGACGAGGTGCTGGTCGTGCTGCGCAACGCCGTCGAGCGGCGGCAGCTGGTGGCCGAGAACGTCGCGCTCAAGCAGAACCTGCAGGCGCGCTATCACAAGTTCTCCGGCATCATCGGCAAGAGCAGCCGCATGAAGCAGGTCTTCGACCTGATCATCCAGGCGGCGCCGAGCCGGTCCACCATCCTCATCACCGGCGAGAGCGGCACCGGCAAGGAGCTGGTGGCGCGGGCCATTCACCAGAACTCGGCCCGGAGCGACCGCTCGTTCGTCACCGTCAACTCCGGCAACCTGCCGCCGGACCTGCTGGAGTCGACGCTCTTCGGGCACGTCAAGGGCGCCTTCACCGGCGCGGTCTACCCGAAGAAGGGCCTGTTCGACATGGCCGACAAGGGCAGCATCTTCTTCGACGAGATCGGCAACGTCCCGATCGAGACGCAGGCCAAGCTGCTGCGCGTGATGCAGGAGCGCGAGTTCATGCGCCTGGGCGGGATGGAGACCATCAAGGTCGACGTCCGCATCATCGCCGCCACCAACGTCGACCTGAAGCAGGAGATGGAAGAGGGCCGGTTCCGCGAGGACCTGTATTACCGCCTGCACGTCATCAGCATCCACCTGCCGGCGCTGCGTGAGCGGCGCGACGACATTCCGCTGCTGGTCCAGCACTTCCTCGAGAAGTACGGCGAAGAGAACAACCGCAAGAACATCGAGGTGGCGCCCGAGGCGCTCGACCTGATGATGAGCTACGACTGGCCGGGCAACGTCCGCGAGCTGGAGAATGTGATCGAGCGCGCGGTGGTGCTGAGCACCGGCCAGCGCATCGGCCCAGAGCTCATCCCGGAGCAGGTCCGCAAGAACCCGTCGTTCGCGCTCCCGCACGTGGTGATGCCGGCCGACGGCGTGTCGCTGAAGGAAGTCACGGTAGCCTACGAGCGCCAGTGGATCGAATCCGCCCTCGAAGTCGCCGGCGGCGTCCAGAAGCGCGCCGCCGAGCTGCTGCGGATCAAGCCGACCACGCTCAACGAGATGATCAAGCGCTACGACATCCGCCCCCGCCGCAAGAAGGCGTCCGCGGCGACCGCCACCGAGCCCGAGGGCGGCCCGACCGGGAACGGCGACGAGCTGGAGCCGGTCGGCGAAGTGGAGTAGCGAGTCGAAAAGCCACAGGAGACCAGAGAGGCAAATGATCTTGACGCATATCTATATCGAGTGATATAGATATGCGCTGATGGCGACGAAAAGCCCCGACGCGCACGTGCCGCTCAAGAGCAACTGGTTCCATATCCTCGTCTGTCTCCTCGACGGGGAACAGCACGGCTACGGCATCATGCGGGAGGTGCTGGAGCGCAGCGGCGGCAAGGTCCGCCTCTGGCCAGCGACGCTGTACGGCTCGTTGAAACGGCTCATCGAGCAGGGGTTGATCGTCGAATCCGGTGACCGCCCGGCGCCCGAGTTCGATGACGCCCGGCGCCGCTATTACAAGTTGACCCCGCTCGGGCAGCGTGTGCTCGACCTGGAGAGCCAGCGGCTCAAGGACCTGGTCGGCATCCTGCAGGCGCACCGCCGGCGGGAGGCGCGCTCGTGAGCGCCTTTGCGACCGGTTGCGGCCACCTCTACCGCCGGGTCGCGCGCGCGTTTCCTCGCAAGTTCCGCCTGATCTGCGGCGACGGCCTCGAACAACTCGGCGAAGACATGGCGCCGCTGGTCTGGCAGGAGCAGGGCGTCGTTGGCCTCATCCGGCTCTTCGCCGATCTCGCTCTGTCATTGCCCTACGAATACTTCTCGACTTGGACAGGCACACTCAAGGAGATCACCATGACCGGCGATGTGTTTGAAGGAACGTGGAAGGCCAGGAACGAGGAGTCCCAGTGGGACCCGAACTACACGCCATCGCAGGCATGCTTGCGATTCGAAGCCACCGAAGCGGGTTACCTGCTGGTCGCCTACGGGATCAAGGACGGCCAGGCCGTGGCCGAGCGGCCCACGTCGATCGTTGCCGACGGCAGGCGCCGCCCCGTCGTCGACCTGAACGGCCGTCCGATTCCAGGTGTGCCACCTGGTGCGCAGATGTTTGGCAGCCGGCCCGATGCCCAAACCATCCAAGCCGGAGTCGAGCTCGATGGCAAGTCACTCGGTGGCGGAACCTATCGGGTGTCTGACGACGGCAACAGGCTGACCGTCACGGCGGAAGGCATGGGCGTCAAGGGACCGTTCAAGACGGTGGCGGTCTTCGAGCGCGTCGTTCCCGATCCCTACGTGCCGCAATCGGCTACTTGATCGTGATGGCGCCGGTGGCAGCGAGCTTGTCGAAGTAGTCGGCCACGACGGGGAGCGCAACGGAGCCGAACTCGGCCGAGACCGCGTCGCGGATGTCGCTGATCGACCGCTTGCCGTCGATGAAATTGCCGATCTCGTAGATGAGGTCGCCCACGTTCGGGAACCTGAGCATGGCCGTGGGCGGATCCGGGGTCGGCAGCGGGCCCTGGCGGACGCGTGAGGGGATCCGGCGATCTTCGCCGCCCCTCCCGCGAATCCGTTCGGCGGCGGGCACGAACGGCGCACTCGTGATCCCCATGCTCGTCCACACGCTGGTAATGCTCTTTTCCATGTCGGTCAGGCGGCCGTGCAGAATCGGATCGAGCGGTGCCGGCATGAAGCGCTCGACCGAGCGGATCCGCCGCTGCTCGCGCTCGATCGCCTGGCCGAACATGATCAGCACGTCGGCGCTGGCGCGCTGCTGGCTGCCCATCTGCGCCACAGCCTTGCGTCCGTCTTCCGCCAGTCGCGCGTGTGCGCCGACCGTCAGATGCGAAAGAAGCGCTTCGGCTCCAGGATTGGGAAGCGTCGCCAGGAAGTACGCGGTCGCGGCGGTGACCAAGCCCAGGTGCTTGAGGCCAGTGGATGCCGCGCCGGCGCCAATCAGCGACACCGTTGGAACGCCGAAGGCGTTCCATTGCGGCTGGCCCACGTTCTGGTAGGGTCCGGCCTCGACGGCCCCGGGCGCAGTTCCGTAGGGCTTGTGGCGCGCAAACACCTCGACCACTTCGTCCACGATGCTGGCGCTCGACCACGGCGAACGCACGACCTGCAGTGCGTGTTGGTTCGCTGCGAAGTCGACGTGGATCGCCGCCTTCGTATTCGGAGGGGGCGCGCCGGTTTTGTCCGGCGACGTGACGAAGACGAACCGGATCCCGCGCGCCGGCTGTGGCAGCCCGTTCCTGCGGATCAGTTCGTTCAGCAGCCGCGCGGTCAGCGCCATCGTCGCGCAGCCATCGGGCCCTGTCGTGCGCGCCGCGCAGCTGACGAGAACTTCGCCAGCCGCGGATGTTGAGCCCTCAATGAACGCGACGACAGCGGAGGTCGGGGCCGGCGTGACCTCGTCCAGCGCACGGAGGATGACGGGCTCGAGCAGCGTCTCCGCCGGCGTGCCGGGCGGCCGCTGGTTGAACTGGCTCGCGGCCAGCAATGCGACGAGAAAGAGAATGCGCATTTCCGCTCTTAACTCTGCACTCTAAACTCCGAACTACCGTTTCAAGGATCCGATCAAGCGATCGTACTTGGACATGATCACATCCCAGCGATAGTTCCGCTTGATGTATTCCTTGCCGTTGCGGCCCATGCGGTCCCGCAGGCGCTCGTCGGCCAGCATCAGCTTGGTGCACTCAAGGAACTCTTCGCGGTTGGCATAGAACAGGCCGGCGTTGCTCTTCACGCAGTGGTCCACCAGCACCTCGGCTCGTGCGTTGCACAGCACCGGCGTGCCGACGGCCATCGCCTCGAGGGCGAGCAGCGACAGGCTTTCAAGCGGCGACGGCACCACGACGATGGTGGCGGCCTCGAGGGCCTGGAGGCGTTCGCGCTCCGACAGCAGTCCGGCGAACCGGACCCAGGGCACCTCGGGCAGCTGCATCAGCTTGACGCCCATCAGCGTCAGCGCGGCCTCGCCGCCCTGCTCCTTGTAGCTGGTGAAGTACTCGATCAGCTCCTCGCAGCCCTTGCCGGCGTCGATGCGGCCGCCGTAGAGCAGAAACTGCCCCTGCAGGCGGTGGCGGCGGCGGAACTGCGCTCCTCGCGCCCGCAAGTGCGGCGCCAGCCGCTTGTGCAGCTCCTCGTCGTCTTCGGGCTCGGGCTCGTCCGGCTGCGTCTGGTCCTGCAGCAGATCGACGCCGCACCCCACCGTTTCCTCGGCGACCGCCCGGAACTCGAACGTCGTCTTCAGGAAGTCCTTTTCGACCTCGGTGTTGAACGCCACGGCGGCGGGCTTGCCGAACATCTCGCGATAGATGCCGAGATGAATCGCCGGCTCGTTGTGCGCGGTCGGCACCAGGATGCTCCGGGCCGGATCGATCTGCAGGCCCAGCACCGTCGGCGCATAGAGATACGTGAAGAAGATCATCGCGTCGTACGAGCGATGGTGCTTGTTCAGGTATTCGAGCAGCGGGGGGCACCATGGCCCCTGCTGCTCGAGCCACGACATCTCGTCGTCTCGAGTGTGGGGGTGATGGAAAATCCAGTCGGAGTACTGGTTGAAGGCGTTGATGTCGCGCGTGTGCGCGTTCTTGAACCGGCGCACGGTGACGCCACGGATGCGGTCGGCGCCCTCCGGGTAGGCGTTCTCCCACGTGATGTAGTCGCGCGCGCAGGTGGTCAGCACCTCGACGTCGTGCTTGAGCGCCACCCGCTCGGCGATCAGCCGGCAGTGGTACTCGGACCCGCCGAGAATCTCGGCGCCGTAGCGTTGAACGATGAACGCAATCTTCACGATGTCAGCCTTTCGAGCTCGCGCGTGATGCGGGCGTCGCCGAAGTCGTTCAGGCGGGCGCGTTGTCCGGCAATCAGCTGGGCCCTGAGAGTGTCGTTGTAGGCGAGCTCGCCGAGGAGCTCCGCCGCGTATTCGAGGTCCTTGGGGGCAAACTGCACGCCGGCGCCGCCGAGCGTGTCGGGCACCGCCGTCGACGCGTAGGCCATCACCGGCACGTCCGCGGCCATGGCCTCGAGCAGCGGCACGCAGAATCCCTCGTGCTCCGACAGCGAGATGTAGGCGTGCGCCGTCCGGTAATACACCGCCAGCTCCGCGTCCGGCACGGGTCCCGTGAAGATGAAGCGATCCTTCGGCATCTCGTACTCGTGCACGAGCTGGCGGATCATGTTGTAGTAGCGCGGAATCCCGTCGGTCTTGCCGACGAAGATGAAGCGGTACGCGGTGTCGACGTAGCGCTTGTAGTGCTCCGCCATGCGGATGTGATCTTCGATCTTCTTGTTGGGCGCGATGCGGCCCACGAACAGGAAGTTGAGCAGGCCGTCGGTGAGCATGTCTTCGAGCGCCGGCACCCGCGGCGCCGCCGTGATCCGGGCGGTGTCGATGGCGATCGGGAACACGCCCGTGTTCGTGAAGCCAAGGTCCTCGAGCTCCTGACGGTTGTATTCCGAGTCGCCGAGCGCGGCGTCGGTGTGCCCGGCCAGCGACTTCAGGTCCTCGCGGCTGAGCGCCGCCAGCCGGAAGATGTTGGCGTCGTAGGGCGCGAAGAAATGCGCGGGCGTGACGTTGTGGTACTGCAGGACGCGCCCGCGCGGCAGCTTGGCGAACTCCGCCGTCATCGGCGACACCAGCGCGAAGTGAAAGATCGTGAGATCCCCGCGCTTCGCCGCCGGGTCCGTCCACGGCAGCACGTCGCCCCGCAGGTCGTCGTCGATCGTCATGGCGAAAACGTCGGACTGGTGCCCCAGTCCGCGCAGCAGTCCCCGTACCCGCCGCGCCGAGTCGCCGATCGCATCGCCCTTATGGCCCGCGGGAACCCACTGGTTCACGATCACGGCCGGGCTCCGGGCGCCGGGCGCCGGGCGCCGGCGGCCGCAGCT
>MELE01000135.1:102623-103562 GCA_001768615.1 Acidobacteria bacterium RIFCSPLOWO2_12_FULL_67_14b
TATAAGCCGACGGCCTGTAGATCCAGATCTCTTCCATCTCTTCCTGGAGCTTCACCTGGTCCCAGAAATCAAACGCCACCGGCGGATGCGGCCGGCGCGGCGTGGCGAGCATCTGATCGACGAACCGCAGCAGCGTGCCGCCGAAGTCCTTCGACGCGAGCCGGTCGAGGGCGGCATACTGGCCATCGACGATCCGATCCTGCAGGCCGCGATCGCTCACCACCGCGTCGACGAGCGCCGCCACGTGCATCGGGTCCTTGTTCGTATACAGCACCCCGGCGCCGTCCATCGTGGCCGGTACCGCCGTCGCCGCATAGGCGACGACCGGCACGCCCATGTGAAACGACTCGACCAGCGGCACGCAGAACCCTTCGTGCTCGCTCGCGCACAGGAACACGTCGGCGAGCTCGTAGTACGCCGTCAGCTCTTCGTCCGCGACGTGGCCGAGGAAGTGCACGTCGGTGGCGCCGATGTCGGCGATGAACTGGTGCACCATCGACAGGTACTTCTCGAAGCCGCCGTGCGAGCCCACGAGCAGCAGCCGCGACCGCGGGTTGAACCACTGCTTGTAGGCGTGGAAGAAGCGGATCACATCCTCGATCTTCTTGTTGGGGATGATGCGCCCCACAAACAGGATGTTCACCCACCCGTCGTCATACTGCCGGGCCTGCATGTAGTTGGCCGGGCGGCCGAGGTGCGCGAAGTCGGGCACGACCGGCAGCACACCGGTCACGGGGAAGCCGATCGCCTCCAGCTCCTGCCGGTTGTACTCAGAGTCGCCCAGCGCAAGATCGCAGCGGTCCTTGTAGAACCCGAGCTCCCGCCGGCCCAGGTAGCACAGCTTGACCAGCATCTTGTGCACGTCGACGAAGTACTGCGGCGGTGTGATGTTGTGGTAGACGAGCGCCATGCGGTCGGGCAGCGCGTAGGCGACCCTCG
>MELE01000135.1:103573-103867 GCA_001768615.1 Acidobacteria bacterium RIFCSPLOWO2_12_FULL_67_14b
CCGATCGAGAAGTGATGGATCAGGATGTTGTCGGGATGGCTCGCCTCCGGAAGATCGCGATAATCCTGTGTCAGCTCTTCGAGACGATGGTCCGCGGTCTGGACGAAGATCTCCGAGTCGTAGCCGGCGCGGCGCAGCACGCGCTGGATGCCCAGCACTTCGTGCCCGATCGCATCACCGTAGCCGAGCGTGGCGAGCACCTGGTGGATGGCGGGCGCCATCGCTACCGGCCTCCGCCGCCGCTGCCACCGCCGGGCCTGCGCCCGCGGCGCGGCGGACGGCCGCCGCGCCGCT
>MELE01000135.1:103908-104300 GCA_001768615.1 Acidobacteria bacterium RIFCSPLOWO2_12_FULL_67_14b
GGCTTTCGGCTTTCAGCCTTCAGCTCTCGGCTCTCCGCATTCGGCCTCTCAACCGCTGGCTTTCCGCCGTCTGGCCTCGTCCCCCTTTGGTCCCGCCAAGACCCGCGCCTTTCCGACCGTGGCTGGAAATCGGGCCTTTGTGTCGGGCGCGTCCCGGCAGTCGAAGCCTGAGAGCTGAGGGCTGAAGGCCGAGAGCTGACAGCCACCGGCTCATCGCGGAACGGGCCGCCGGGCAGTTGTTTGACGATCGAGTCTGCCGGTGGAAGCGCACGCCGGCGCCTGGAGAACCAGCCGGCCAGCGGCTCCATCTTCCGCGACGACGTCTCGCGCGACAACTGCTGCAGCATGTCGACGTACTTCTTCTCGATCACCGGCCAGCTGTAGTGGCGCTC
>MELE01000136.1:0-11116 GCA_001768615.1 Acidobacteria bacterium RIFCSPLOWO2_12_FULL_67_14b
CAGGAGATCGTCGTCACGGCGGCATTGGCGGTGGTGGGTTTCTACCTCTTCACCATCAACTCCCTGACGTCGCCCAAGCCCTTCATCGATCCGCAAATCTTCAAGGATCGCAACCTTAGCGTCGGCTTGGGTCTGTGCTTCGTCTTCGCTTGGCTGATGTTTTCGGTTCTCGTGTTGATGCCCGCCTTCCTTCAGGAAATCCGCGGATTTCCCATCGCCGAGACCGGAAAGGTGATGGGCGTACGGGCCGTCGGCACGATGCTGGCCAGCGTGATCGCCGGATGGCTGGTCGAGAAGTCCGGACCCCGGCGCATCATCGTCCTCGGCTTGCTGTTCATCGCCACCGGAGAATGGTTGATGTCTATGTACACGACCGACGTCAACATGACGTTCATCATGGTTTCCGCCGTCGTTTTCGGCATCGGCTCGGGATTCTCATTCGTGCCTCTCAACGTCACCACCTTCTGGACCCTGGACCCTCGTCACCGCGGCATGGCAACGGGTCTCTTTGCCCTCGTGAGCATTCTCGGCGGCAGCGTCGGGATCTCGGTCATGGTCAACTACTTGGTGCGCAGCGCCCAAATCAACCGTTCCATACTGATGGAGGAGGTCTCGCCTTTCAGCGATGTCCTCCGCTACGTGCCGCTACCCCCGGACTGGAGCCTCAGCGATCCGGTGGGGCTCGCCGCCGTGGCGGAAGAGGTGCAACGCCAAGCGATGATGATCGCCTACGTCAACAACTTTCACGTGCTGGCGGTCCTCACCCTACTCTGCGTCCCTTTCATTTATTTCATGCGCAAGCCACGCGCCAAGATGTCCGCCGGAGCCCAGCCGGTTCCCCTACCCAACATCAAAGCTCCCTTCTAGGCGTAACGACCTAACGATTGAGTCCGTTTGGGGATTTCCGCCACCTCGCGGCTGTGTGAGTCTGCAGCATGCGCAACGGGATTGCGGCGAACGTGAATGAATTCGATCGCCGGTGACCGGCGGCGCTCGTGACCGATGGCAACAGCCCGCAGAAGCATGTCTGGCGTGCGCGGATCGTCCCGGCGACCGCCGATGATCTGAGCACGGCCGCGATCATGCGGCGCACCGGCAAGAGTCAGCCGGTGGTCTGGCGTTGGCAGGAGCACTTCATGCACGCCGGCGTCGACGGCCTGCCGTGCGACAAGACTTGGAATCCCCCCATTAGACGCAGAGATGCAAGGGACGAAGACTCAATCCAACCTCCTTGCAATGCGGAAGCCGTTGAAGAAGTCCCGGTAGCTGGTCGAAACCGTGCCGCGGGCGGCGGAGCGTACGTCCCACGGATGACTGAGCCAGGAGCCGCCGCGCGGAATCCCCTGCCTGCAATCGCCGCCGGCCATCCACGCGCTCCCGTCCTCGGGCGCGCCCGCGTACGAGTCATGCCAACAATCCACGACCCATTCCCACACGTTGCCATGCATGTCGAAGAGTCCAAAGGCATTGGCTGCCTTGCCTCCCACGAGCTGCGTCCGCAACTCCTGATTGTACCAATGCCAAGCGACCGAGCCCAGGCACCGCTCGCGTGCCCCGCATGACCAGGGCGTCGTCGTCCCCGCCCGCGCCGCGTACTCCCACTCGGCCTCGGTCAACAGGCGGTAAGGCTTTCCAGTCCTCCGCGTCAGCCATGCCACGTAAGCCCTGGCATCGTCCCACGACACCCAGACGACCGGCCGCCGGCCCCGGTCCCGGCCCCGATCGTCGGGCCGGTAGCCGTTGCAGCCGCGGCCGGCCACGCAGGCATCCCATTCTGCGAACGTAACCTCGTACCTGTCCACCGCGAACGGGCGCGCGATGGTCACCGGGTGCGTCGGGCCCTCGGCGCCGATGCGCCCGGCCTCGGAGGCCGGCGAGCCCATGACGAAGGAACCCGCCGGCACCACCACCATTTCGGGGCACTCGGCGCAGTCCTTGAATACGTCGCCCGGCCTGGGCGCGCCTCGATGTGCGTCCCCCGTCGGCTGAACGAGGTCCGCACACGCCGCGAGCGCAACCAGGAACGCACCGGCAAGGGTCGCTTTCATTATCCTTCCACGAGCATCAGCACGTGGCTGGCACGATAGACCCTGACCTCGCCGGCATGCGGCGTGTCGTCCGCCTTGTTGGCCTCGAACCCGATGGCGAACCCTGGACGATTCCGCCGCGGTTTCGGTCTCCGTCCAGACCAGAGCCACCGTCGGGGTTGGCGGCAGCACCGCCCATCGAGCCGTGGGTCCCGCCATGCGCGCCTCCCCCAGCGCCCGCAGACCAGCATTCTAGACCATGGAAAGACCGGCGGACATTTTTTCCCCTGGTGGTTGTCGGGATTCCGGTGCCGGTTTCCCATGTGCGCCCGCGGCGCGTCAGCGCTCGACGGTGATCACCATTGCCGCGGGGAATCCAACTGACTACGATGACGCTCGGAACCGTGGTCTATCTTGGAAATGTCGGTTCAGGAAACTTCGATGGAGCGAAAGATGTGGACAATGTGGTTGCGCTATTTGCTGATGATCGTCGGTGCGGTCGCCATGGCGACGCTTGCACCGGCATCGAGCATGGCCCAGGCGAAGAAGAAGCATCCGGCCGTGCAGATCATCACCGGCCCGCCGGCGGGAGCGTGGTATCCCTCCGGAGCCACCCTCGCCGAGATGGCGAACGCCCTTTACGACGGCCAGCCGATCTCGGTGATCACCGGTCCGGGAGGGGTCGGTAATCCGGCGCACACCGCGGCCGGCAAGTCGGGGCTCGGCATCTCATACGGGCCGTTCCTGGTGCTGGCCAAAAAGGGCAGCAACGACCTCTACAAGGATCCTGCCCCGACCTTGTGCGCCATCGGGGCATCGTCTCCGAACTTCCTCCACGTGATCATGGATGCCAAGTATGGCATCGACACGATCGAGAAGCTGAAGCAGGCCAAGACTCCGCTCAAGATCGCGACCGGAGCCATGGGGTCCACGGAGCAATTCGTCCTCAAGGAGATCCTGGCGTTCTATGGCGTGACCTTCAAGGAAATCGACGGCTGGGGCGGCCGGGTCGACCTGATGGGCACCGGCGAGCGCGTCGACGCCTGGAACAACCGCCAGGTCGACGTGGTCAACAGCATGATCCTGTATCCCACGGCGGCCTGGATCGAGATGATGACCACGCGCAAGGCCCATCTGATCAGTTTTTCCGACAAGGTGCGGGACCAGTTGGCAAAGGACTGGGGCTTCCAGAAGCTGAGCATCCCGGGCGGCGTCTACCCCAACACGCCCAACGAGGTGAAGACGGTGGCCTTGCCGTTCGTCGTCTACGCCGACACCCGCGCCGTGAGCCAGGAGATGATCTACGACATCACCAAGGCGTGGGCCGAGGGCAAGGACCGGATGGTCAAGGGCCATGCATCCCACAAGGAATGGGTTCCCGAGAAGATGATGGCCGATGGCCTCGGCATCGAGCCGTGCGACGCGACCAAGCGTTACTTCAAGGAACGCGGCTGGAAAAGCTTACCGCTCTCGACATACGGAAGCGAGGCACGTCCCGTCCCAGGGCCACGAATCCTGGGGGGGGGTCGTGCCGACCTTTCCGCAATCGCTCGACTGGAACCTGCGGGATTGGGGCGCCGGACAAGCGCGATGCAAGGGGGGTTGATCCATGTCCCATCTCGCCGCGCTCCGGGAAGATTGCGAACTGGCATCGTCGCTGTGGCGCCGTCAGGCCGGCGGGCTGCAGCTCATAATCCTTCGCGAATGGGGCGTCGACGAGCTCGTGCGATTCAAGCATGCGATGCTGGGAACGCATCAACAGCAGCACTACCTGGAAGGCGTCAAGAAGCTGGGAATTCAAGATACCGCGCCGGCGATCGTCGCCGGGAAATATCATTATCTATCCAACCTAATCGGCGGCAGCTCGGTCGAGTACATTGAAGATACCCCGAAAAAGGTGTGGATCCGTTACGTCCATGAAGACTTGTGGAACGACGGCAGCGCACTGGTTGCCGTCCCTGCCTCGGCGCAACGTGCGACCTTCGCGGCCTGGCACTCACGGAACGCGAGCCTGATGGGCTGCCGGCGGCTGGGTTATGTTTGCACCAAGGTTCGGCAGGACGGGGAACCGTATAACGAAGGCTATTTCATCGAGCACGATCAGGACGTCGCGGCGGAAGACGTAATCCGGTTCGAGGCCGTGAGTCATTCTCCCGCTTTTGATCCCCGCCGTGCGCCGCGGCTCGATCCCACGCTGTGGCCGCAGGAACGTGTCAGCCGCGCCAGAAGGAAATATGGCGGCGCATATCTTGAAGGTCATGTGCACACGATGTTGAGCCTCTACGGACTCGACGCGACCTGCCTTCTGGTGAAGCAGGTGATGGCGATGCTGGCGGTGCAGAACCAGCGACGACTCTTCCGCGAGATGAACATCTCGGAGACCGGATTTGCCGCCGCGTTGAGCTTCTTGCGGCGGTTGCTGTCGTCCCGCGGCGATGATTTTGCGGTCGAGTTGCCGAAGCAGGACGTGGCCGTCATCACGCTGCGGTCGCATCGGCCTTTCGGTGACGACCTGCCCGAAGCGCTTCGCGAAGCACTTTTTACCTTTCCCTCAATGTGCGTTCGGTTGCTCGGTGGCACGATCCTCATGACGCGATGCCGGGAAACGGCAACAGGTGCTCCGGACCATGAGGTGTGGGAGATCCGCGACACCCATCGTTGGCTGTACTGAAGCATCGGCCGGATTATCGTAGCTTATCGAGCGGAAATCGCCGTGCCGAGGTTAGGCCCGAGAGCGTCGAGAACGTCGACGAGGAATCTGATGTCCAAGCATGATATTTTTCGCCGACCTATCCCGCCGGCGGCGGAACGCATTCGGCAGATCGAAGCCGAACCCCTGCCATGCAACATCAATGCGCTGCTGGAAGAGGCGCGTGCCCACGTGCCCGATCAACTCGCCTGGAATTTCTTCGAAAGCAACGAAGTCGCAACATACAACGATCTGGCCGCACGCGTAAATCGTATGGCGAACGGATTCACGTCGATCGGCCTTGGCCGGGGCAAGCATGTGGGGATCATGCTGCCTAATATCGCCGCGATGCCGACCTCGTGGTTGGCCCTCGCCCGAATGGGAGCGGTGATGGTGCCGATCAACACCAGGTACACCAGCCGCGAGCTTGGCTACGTTCTGGATGACAGCGAGGCGGATGGCCTCGTTATCCATGAAAGTTTCCTGCCCGTTCTTGGCGGCATCCGGCGGCAGCTTCCACGGCTCGAAGGGCGGATTGTGGTGGTGGGCGAAGACAATCATGGATGTATTCGGTGGCACGATCTTCTCGAGAAGTCGAGCGACCGGTTTTCTCCGGAAGCGGAGCCCGAACTCGACGACCTGGTGAACATACAGTTCACTTCGGGGACGACCGGCCTTCCGAAAGGCTGTCTCCTGACCCATCGTTATTGGCTGATCTGCGCCAAGGTCCATGCTCGGGGCGACTTCCTGACTTTCAAGAGGTTGCTCTCGGCGACTCCCTTCTTTTACATGACGCCACAATGGTTGCTGCTGGCGGCGTTCTATCAGCGCGGCACGTTGTACGTGGCGGCCCAGCCAAGCGCCAGTCGTTTCATGAATTGGGTGCGCGTAAATCGCATCAACTATTGCTTGTTCCCCGAGGCGATCTATCGCCAGCCTCCCTCTCCTCTCGATGGTCACAACGAGCTGACCCGGGTCAACATCTACGGTCACAATCACGAAAACCATGCCGACATGGAGCGCCGCTTCGATTTCAAGGCGCGCGAAGGCTTCGGAATGACCGAGATCGGAGCCGGTCTCTTCATGCCGGTCGAGGCCGATGACATGGTGGGCTCGGGCTCGATGGGCATTCCGACGGCGTTCCGTCAATGCCGGATCGCCGACGAGCACGGCCGGACCCTGTCGCCTGGCGAGATCGGCGAATTGTTGGTTCGCGGGCCGGGTATGTTCGACGGCTATTACCGAAAGCCTGAGGCGACCGCTGCGGCCTTTCATGGTGATTGGTTCCGCACCGGCGACCTCGCCCGCCAAGACGAGCGCGGCTATTTCTATTTCATCGGCCGGATGAAGGACATGATCCGCCGCTCGGGCGAGAACATCGCCGCGCGCGAGGTTGAGCAGGTGTTGGATGGCATCCCTGGGGTCGCGGAATCGGCGGCCGTGCCGGTGGCGGACCGGGAGCGGGGCGAGGAGGTGAAAGCCTACATCGTACTGAAAAAGGGCGTCACTCAGGACGACTTGCCACCGGAACGGATCATCGAGCATTGCGCGAAGGACCTTGCCGCGTTCAAGGTGCCGCGCTTTCTGGAGTATCGGAAGATCCCATTGCCGCGAAATCCGGCGGGAACCAAGATATTAAAGCCAGAATTGCTGAAGGAAAAACCGGATCTACGCGCCGGAAGCTGGGACCGGCTGAAGGGGCGGTGGCTGTAACGACCGCATCCCACGCGCGGCGTTATCGTGAAGAGGTTGGTCATCTGCCACACTCGCGAGCGGGCGCTCACCGCCGTTCCACGAGACGATGATCGATGTGACGCCGTTGGAATCACGGTCAAATTGTCGGAACGAATGGGGAAGACATACGCTCCGTTGATTCGTTCGATGCCATGATTAGGCATCGTCGCCCGTCAGCGCTCGACGGTGATCACCATCCGGGCCTCGGCCAAGCCTACGTCGCGGAAGTCGCGAAACAGCCGGCCGATCTCGGTCAGCGTCTTGTACGGCAGGCCGACGAAGTCGAGCGCGGCCACCGGCCTGGGCAGCCGCGCCGTCACGTCGCGGTCGGTGGCGAAGCACTTGACCTGCTTGGTGCCGGCGGGCTCGGAAATCATCCAGTCGAAGCCCATGGCTCGGCTCGGGATGGCGACCACCATGCCGCCGGCGATGCGCCCGCCCTTGTGCGCGCGGTTGGGAAAGATCTTCATGATCTTGCCGTCGGCCTGCTTGTAGAAGCAGTGGAGAAAGCTGTCGCGGCTCGCCTGGGCCATCATCACCAGCTTCTGGCCGATCCTGTAGACCGGGTCCTCGCCGTGCTCGCTCGCGATCGTGAAGCCGATCGGACCCACGCGGTCGACGTCGACCTCGAGGCCCGCGGCCGGTGCCAGCGATTTCAACAGGGCCGGGCCGATCGACCCCTTGCGGATGGCACCCTGCCACGGCGCGGCCCGGCCGCTGGCGTCGGTGAGCGCGAGCTGCATGTCGATGGTCTCGCCCAGGTCCCAATAGGTGCCGTTGAGCACATAGTCGCCGCCACCGGCCCCGGCCATCAGGCTGGCGACCGGCCTCTCCACCAGATCCAGGCCGCGTGTCTGCGCCTGATCCGCCCCGACGGCGGCGTCGGCGATGGCGAGCGTGCCCCGGCCGCGGCCGTCGATCGCGCGCCCGAGCTCGGCCAGGAAGCGCTCGGAGAACCAGCGCCCGAACGGGGTCTGGACCTTCGTGTCCTGGTAGCGGAGCCCCTGGGGCCTGATGGTCGCGAGCCCGGGTAGGCGGACGAGGAAGTGGGCCGCGGCCGATTTCAGCGACTCCTCGACGCCGAGGCCGCGGGCGACGTCGGCATCGTAGGCGAGCGACCGGGGAGGCGCCGCCGCGAGCGTGGTGCCGGTCAACACCTCCTGGGCCGAGACCGAAACCGTCACGCTCAGCGCGTCGCCGGGGATCAGGTGCAGGATCACCAGGATGTCGGCGCCGGCTGAGCGGATAAGCTGGTTGGTCCTCTCGGCCGAAAGCTTGAGCGGATTGAACTCGTCGATCTCCTTCTCGAGCGTCACGAGCTCGTCGCGGGTCACTACGTCGAGGTCGGGCTCGGCGCCGTTCACCAGCGCGGCGCGCAGGCCGTGCGCGAGGACGCGGGCGAAAGACGAGTCCACCGGCAGGTCCCTCTCCTTCCACACCGGCCACAATGCGATTTTGGCTCGGAGACCGGCGGCCGCGGACCGGGCCGGGCTCGGCGCCGATGCGAGACTCCCGCCCATCTTGCCCGCGTCTCCGGTCTCGCCCCTCACTTCGCGGATCTTCTCTTTGACATACCAAGTCGAGGCCTCGATCCAGGAATCGAGGCGGCCCTTGTCGGCGCGGGCCGCCCGGCCGGCGGCGTGGCGCCTGATCCCGGCCAGCACGTCTACGGCCAGCGTCTCGACCACCGCCGCGTCCACTTGGCGCGGTCCCCTTTTTGCCCCTGGTGGGGCCTCGCCGGGCTCGGCGCCCCAACCCGGCGCGGGCGCGCCCAGCGTCGCAGCCACGGCCATCGCGAACAGGGCACGGCCCCGCCGACCGCAGACCATCCTGGCTCGGGCCGACACGGCGGCCAGCGAGACCATCATGACGGCATCTCCGCACTCACGGCGATGTTCTCGCGCCCTGGGGCGGGGGCGGCGAGACGTTGATGCCCTCGCTCTCGAGAGACGGCGTCGCTCCGTCCCCGGCCGGAGGCTGCGCCGTCGTCGGCGGGGGGTTGATGATGATCCCCCGCACGTCCCGCACCGGCGCCGGCGCCGGGGGCACGACTCTCGGCCCGGCCACCGGCGGCGCCGGCTTGGCCGGCATGGGCTTCCGCGGCGGCGTCACCACCGGGAGGGCCGGCTTTGGCGCCGAGGCAGGAGGCGCGGGCTCCGGGGCAGCGGCTGGCGGCTGGGGAGTGACGGCCGGCGGTTCAGGGGCGGCAATCGGGGGCTTGGGGGCAGCGACCGGCGGACTCACCGCCGGCATCGCCGCCAACGCCTTGCCCAGGTTCACCCGCGCCCCTGTCGCGACCATGCCCGCGAGCGCGGGCACGGGATCGACCGTGGCCAGGAGAATGCGCATGATCTCGAGCCGAGGCAGCGTCGGATTGAGCCCGATCATCGCCGCCAGCGCCCCCGACACCATCGGTGCCGCCATCGAGGTGCCGCTGAGCTGCGCGTAGTTGCTGTTCGGGCCGGTGGGCGTGTCGCCCATGGGCACGCTGCTCAGGATGCCGACGCCCGGCGCCGCCAGGTGCACCGAGCGCGCACCACGGTTCGAGAACGTGGCCAACCGGTCGTTGGCATCGGTCGCCGCGACCGCGATCAGGCCCGGCAGGTCGAAGGCGGCCGGATAGACCGGGGTGGCGTCGTTGTCGGAGGCCGCGTTCCCGGCCGCCACCACCACCAGGATGCCGCGATCGTTGGCCTGGCGCAGGAGATCGCGCAGGATGTCGGACGGGTGCGGCCCGCCCAGGCTCATGTTGATGATGTCGGCGCCGTTGTCGATCGCATACCGGACCGCCTGGATGATGGTCGAGGTGGTCCCCGAGCCGCACGGACCCCCCATCACCTTGAGGGCCATGATACGCACGTCGGGGGCGAGGCCGGCGATGCCCTTGCCGTTGTCGCCGAGCGCCCCGATGACTCCGGCGACATGGGTGCCGTGCGCCTCGTACAGCCGCTTCGCCGGGTCGGGCTCGCAGCCGGCGGCAGCCGCGGCCACGAACTCGGCGGTGGGACTGTTGTTGCCCTGGACGAAGTTCCAGCCGCGAACGTCGTCGACCAAGCCGTTGCCGTCGTCGTCGATGCCGTTGTCGGGAATCTCCCTGGGATTGGTCCAGACGTGCTGGCCCAAGTCCTCATGATGGACGTAGATTCCGGTGTCGATCACCGCCACGACGGGCGCGTAGCCAGCGCCCTTTCGATCCTGGGCATCGTAGGCGCCGATACGCTCCAGGAACCACATGTCCTTGACCAGGGGGTCCGAGGGGACCCGATCGGCGTAGTAGATGTAGTTGGGCTCGGCGTGGCGGACGGCAGGGTTGGCGCGCAGCCGGTCCACCACCGCCTGCCGCACCGCCGGGTCGGCGCGGGCCGACGGCACGTCGAGGACGATCCCCCCCAGGCGTGAAAGCTCGTCCACCACCTCGGCCCGCTCGGTCAGGAAATCGGCTAGGTTGAAAGGGGCTGCCCCAGCCGTCTGCGGCTGGAATTGGACCACCACTTGGCCGGGCACGGCGTCGAAGTCGAAGCGCGGCGGTTGGCGCACCTGGGACCCGGCGGGCCCGGCGACGAGCACCGCAAGGGCGGTCGCGATGATCCCGACACGGAGGGTCATGGGCCAGATTCCTCGTTGGCCCGGTCGCGCTCAAAGGCGTGACCGGGCCTATCGGTGCCATGTTGGCCCGCCGCCCCGCCCCGCACAAGGTCCACGGCGGCGAAGCCTCTGAACAAGGCCGGACGGCTCGCCTCACCACAGTCCACGGGCATCGGGCAGGCTCGCCATCAGGCGGCGGACGACGTCGTCCACCATCGACGGCAGCACGTCGCCGTCGTTCATCAGGCGCCCCGCCGAATAGGCGTCCACCGGCAGCGACAGCACCGACAGCGGCAGGCCCCCCGCCGAGCGCTCCGCCGTGTGCGAGGCGCGCCACATGAGACGGCCGTCCTCGCTCCGTTCCAGGCTGGCCGAGATGCCGAAGCGAACCTCGGCCCAGACCAAGGCGAAGGTGGCGTCGGCCGCCACCGTCGCGCCCTCGAGCAGCGCGTCGCAGCCGAGATCGCGCGCCAGCCGGCGGCGGTCACCGTCGCGGTCCAGGTCTAGCGCCCGGTCGCGCGCCTCGCGGTTGCGCCGGGCGGGATCGACGACGCGACCCACCTTGAGGGCCAGATGGCGGGCGAAGGCGGCCTCGACCAGCGCCCCCCGGCGCCGATCGTCGCCCGGCCCGTCGAAGGGCATGACGATGACGCAACGGGGCGGCTCGCTGTAGAAGGCGCGCTCGACGGTGTAGGTCACGGTGCGCGCCAACACCGGGGTGCGGTCCCCGGTCTCGCCCTCGTTGGCGTAGCGGACCGGCGAGCACGCAGCGGCCACCGCTACCGTCAGCGCCACCAATGCCGACCGTCGCCCAAGTGCCCGCCCCCACTTTGTCATCGGTCCTCATCCGCGCGCGGATGTTCAAGCGTCCGTCCCGCCTCATCGCAGCTCGTCGGCCTTGACCCAGCCATAGAATCGGCGGTCGGCCTGAACGAAGGCCATGCGGCCGTCGCGAGCGTGTCTAAGCACGCGCAACCCGAATCCCTCGGGCACGCGCAGCGCCGGATCGGAGTCGGGATCGGCCATGGCGCGCAGATCGACGGCGCCATGCCGGCCGCGCGCGGGATCACCGGCCCGGCGG
>MELE01000136.1:11134-11331 GCA_001768615.1 Acidobacteria bacterium RIFCSPLOWO2_12_FULL_67_14b
GCGGAAGTTGAGCCGCAGCGCCTCAAGCAGGCTGGTCGGCGAGATTCCGCCCTCGGCTCGGGCGAGCGACTCGATCACCACCGCGTCGCCCCGATCGATGAATCCGGGCCCGTCAGAGGGCAGGGTCAAAATCGCGAAAAACGGCGCCTCCGTCCGTCTCGGCACCGTACGGCCGAGGTCGATCCAGATGCCGGGCC
>MELE01000137.1:0-700 GCA_001768615.1 Acidobacteria bacterium RIFCSPLOWO2_12_FULL_67_14b
AGTCGGGCAAAAAGAATACACACTCAACCTCCAAGGCGCGACGGCGGTATTCTTCGTCAGCGCGAACGGTTCTGCCGACGCGGGCTGGATCATCGGCACAGATGTGCCGAACAATATTTGGACCCTCATCATCGGCTGGCACGATGCGACGAACAACCTGATCGGCGTTCAGGTCAACGCGACGCGCACGCAGACGCCGTACACCGCGGGAATCACGGTGGGCACTGCGCCGTTCAACGTGGGCCACAATTCGAACATCGTCGTCGCGCCGGAGGAAGAGTTTTTCAACGGGCTGATCGACGGCGTGGGCTACTGGAAGAACCGGGTTCTTAGCCTGCCCGAGCGCCTTGGCCTCTACAACTTCGGGCAGGGCAACGACTATCCGTTCACCGAGCCGGCGCCGTTGCCGTCGACGGCCGCGACGAATCGGACCTATTCGTTCGTGACACCCATCACGGGGGCGCGGTTGCAGGGTGGTGGATCAGTGACGTGGGCGCCGTACGGCGACGTGGTTATCGCCGCCGACGGGGCCGCCCCCGTGGCCCTTGATGCGACGCTGCGCACCGCCACCGCGCTCAGCGCGCCGATCACGACCGAGATGGTCGCGGTCATGGACAGCTACCTGATCGTCGCCAATGCCGCAGGCCTCTTCTATTGGACGCAGGCGGGGACATACGACACGTTCCCCGCGGCCAACTTC
>MELE01000137.1:801-6404 GCA_001768615.1 Acidobacteria bacterium RIFCSPLOWO2_12_FULL_67_14b
CGGCGGTGAGACCGTCTTCGCGCGTGAGGCACGCCTCAGCGTCGGCTGTGGGTCCGCTCGCTCGGTGATCCAGGCGAACGACACCTTCTATTGGCTCGGGCATGACCGGGCTTTCTACCGCCTGGAGGGGACGCAACCGACGATCATCTCGGTCCCGATTCACCGACGGGTGCAAGCCCTCGTTGCCCCTGAGCGCGTGATCGGTTTCGACTGCCGGGCCGAGCACGTCATTCGCTGGTGCGCCCCCGGGGACGGCCTGATCTTCGTCCACGACTACCGGAACGACGCCTGGAGCTTCGACACCGGCCCGCAGTGGAATGCTTACGTGGAGCACGCCGGCGAGCGCTGGTGTGCGTCGAATGAGCATACAGGCCAGGTTTACCGCTGGTCCGAGACGTATCCGACCGACAACGGTGTCCCCATTCCGGTGCGTCGGAGCTTCCAGTTCCCCATCGACGCGAACCAGGCTCGCATCAACCGACTGCGCTTGCGCGTCCGACGGGGATCCGATGACACGAGCCAGGCCCTCGTTCGCTGGCGCCTCGATCATGCGAAGTGGCGTCCGTTGCAGCCGATCAACTTGGGACCGACGGGACGTGCGGATGTGTACGCCGACTTCTACCGGCTCGGCCTCGGGCGCGAGCTGGCAATCGAGCTGATCGAGAGCGGGCCGGGCGAAGCGCTCACGACGGACTGCTGGGTGACCGCCGAGCCCCTCGGGGAAGGGATGCACGCCCGTGCCTAAACCGGTCATCCTGCCCGGAGGCCCGGCCTTCGACTGGCCGCCGCGGGAGAATCTTCCGCCGCAACTCTACGAGTACCTCGTCCTCATTCACACGCGGCTTTTCGGCCCGCCCCGCGGCGATCTCGATCTCGACAACATCGCCGTCTCGACGCTGGCGGTCGATCACGCGCTGACGACGAACCGCGATGCTGACGGGCACACGCAGTACCTGACCACGGCCCGGCACGCTGCGATTCAAGGGAATGTCCACGGCGTCACCGCCGATGATGTCGGCCGGACCATCGCGCAGTGGAACGCGGCACTTCTCCAAGGGCAGGCACTGAGTGCTGCGGTTCCCGCCAGCAACGACCTGCTCACCTGGACGGGCGCGACCTGGGAGCCGAAGGCAGCGACGTTCACGGCCCCGGTCTCAAGCGTGTTCGGGCGGACGGGCGTGGTCGTTGCCGCAACGAATGACTACACCTGGGCACAGATCGACAAGGCGGTCTCCTCCATCGCCGACCTAACCACGCGGTTGACGACCGACGTCACAGAAGGAACGAACCTCTACTACACCGACGCGCGGGCGCGGGCCGCGTTGAGCGGGACCTCGCCGATCAGCTACACGGAGGCGACCGGCGTCATCGCCTTGACCACCGGCTCCGTCGATCACAACAGCCTCAGCAACCTCGCGGTCGGGGATGTCCATACGCAGTACCTCTTGGCCGACGGCACGCGCGGCCTCAGCGCCGCCTGGGACGCCGGGAGTTGGCAGATTCGTGCCGAGACGTTCCAGTCGGACATCACAACCGGCACCGCGCCGCTCACCGTCGCCTCGACGACGAAGGTCACGAACCTGAACGCCGATCTCCTCGACGATCAGAGCGGGGCCTACTACCTCGACGCGGCGAACTTCACGGGCGCGAACTGGACGGACCTCACGGACGCCGGCGCGACGACGCTGCACAAGCATGACCACGGTGGCCAGGACGGTCTCTCGGATGACGACCACAGCGGTCATCCCTGGCTCCTCGGCCGTAGCGGCGGCCAGACGCTCATCGGCGGCACAGGCAGCGGCGACGACCTGACCTTGCAGAGCACGAGTCACGCGACGAAAGGGACTCTCTTCCTCGACGACGCGGTGGTCTTGTGGCCGAACCACCCGACGAGTGGTGCAGCGCTCGATCTTGTTGCCTATACCAAGACCTTCACCAATACCGGCACGACGGTTCTTGACGTCTTCGATATCTCGCCGACGATCTCCTACGCGAATCTCATGAGCTATCGCGTGCTCAACGCCGGTGGGACCTTCAATCGTTCCACGGATTCGATCTTTTCGTTGTTTCAGCTCTTTGCCTGCAATCAGACCGAAATCACAACAGGCGCGATCAACCCGTGGACCATGCTCGCGCTCAGCGACAACTCGATTTCTGAACACCAAGGCACCGGCAGCGCGCAACAGATCATGGTTCAAAACGTCAAAGCCGTGCGCCACAACGCCGGCTCCGGCACCTACACGTGCGCAAATCTCGTCGGCTTTCGTGACGTACCCTCGCTCTCCGCGCTCACGGCCGGTGGAACCATGGCCTGTACCGAACGCGCGGCACTGTGGGCACAAGACATCGGCTTCACCGCAACCGGCACAGTGACGCTCGCTCGCAATCTCGGTGTGTCCATCGACAATCTCACCGTCGGCACGAGCGGCAATCGCACGGTCACCCTCGCAGCGGGTATCTATTCCAACGTCTCCAGCGGCACGAATCGCTGGTTCCTCTTCGGCAACGGCACCGGCGCGAGCGTCCACAAAGGCAAGTTCCGCCTCGGCGACACCACCGCACCAACCGAATTACTCGAACTGAGCGCCGGAAATCTCTACATCGTCGGTGGATCGAGCCAAGGCTATATCGACATCGGGGAATACGCGACAACGACAGACGCCGCCGCGCCGGCCGACAACCGGGCGCGCATCTACGTGCGCGACAACGGAGCCGGCAAGGAGCAAGTCGTCGCACGATTCGCGACTGGCGCGGTTCAGGTCATCGCCACGGAACCGTAGGGAGATTCGAATGACTGAGGCGCAACGTTCGCTTGTTCTGCAGTTCTTCCACGAGCAATGGGAACGGGCGGGCAGCACCCTCGCTTTTGCAGATTGGATGGTCGACTTCTTTCTGCTGAGCAAAGCCGAGCAGCGGGACCGGTTGCGGACCTGGCTCACGACGCGACAGCAGACGAACCGCCAACGCCGTGACAATCTGGAAGCGGATCGGGCGCGGGCGGCAGCCGCCCTTGACGCCGAGAACGCGGTGATTGACACTGTGCTGGACAGCGTATGATCAGCCTCGAAGAAGTCGTCCAGCTCACGATTCGCTTGCTGCAGCGCGCCGAAGCAGCGGACCGCGAAGTGGAACGGTTGAAAGCGGAGCTGCAAGCCGCCACGGCCAATGGAGCCGATAGAGAGGCGGCGGCAAAGGAAGAAAACGATGGGACTCTTCGGTGACATCTTCAGCGGGCTCGGGCAGTACTTCGGCGGTCAAGAAGCGAAGAAAGGTCTGAACCAGGCCCTCGGTGATCTCGGCCGGTTCGCAGGGCGGATCGAGGATTACCAAGGCGCGGTCGGCACGCGAGCTGATCCCTACTACGGGATGGCGGGACGCCTCGGCGAGGCGGGCACCGGTGCCGTGGAGGCGCTGTTGCCGACGTTGATCCAACTCGCGCAAGGTCAGCAGCCGAGCGAGGGCTTCAAGCTCACGGCTGGGGAAGGGCTCCGTCAACTGGCTGGGAACTTCGCTACCAGCGGTGCCCCGGGCTCCGGGCCTGCGCAGATTGCTGCCGGTCGCTTCCTCAGCGGTTTGGGTGCGAGCGAACGCGATCGGCAGATTCAAACGCTGCTGAGCGTCGCGGGGCTCGGCGGCCAGCTCGGCGAACCAAGCGGACGGATGGCGCTCAGCCTCGAAGGAATTCGCGCCGGGCTCTACAATCCCTTGACGGATGTGTACGGCCGTCGGGCCGGGCTGTTCACTGAACGCGGTTACCAGCGGGGTCTCAACGCCTACAACACCTGGAGCAACATCGGGAACGTCGGCGAAGGAATCATGAGCGCTGCGGCTGGCGGATTCAGTCCTGGCGGCATGCCCGCGAGCACGGCCAGACTGCAGGGAGGAGGGTTCTTCTGATGGCAGGACACGGAGGTCATGGAGGCGGTGGAAGCAAAGGCGGCGGAGGCAAGGGAATGTTCCCGCGGCCGAAGATGATTCGCACCTCGGGAAGCTCGATCGCCAAGATGCCAGCCGTTGCCGCTCATATCCCGCACCCGAGCAGCGGAGCCATCGGCGCCGGTGGTGGCGCGATGAAGCCGCCGCGCATGCCGAAGAGCGGTGGCATGGGCGGTGGTGGACACGGCGGGCACTGAGATGCCGCTCCAATTTCCGACGCTGGCGGAACTCCAGCAAGCGCGCAGCGCACAGGCGATGCAACATGCCGAAGCCCAGTCGCTCGCCGGCCTGCGCGAGCAGACGATGCGCAGCGAACGCCTGAAGTTGTACGACCAGATGAGCGAGCGGGACCCCGAGCAAGCCGCTGCCCTGTTCAACAAAGATCCGCTGACCGCCCCGCTCGGGCCGATTGAGTTTCGGCCAAAGGCGGAAGGACTGACGGAAGTCTACGTCCAGGGGCGGCTCGTGGGCGTGCGGGACATGCGGTCGAACAAGTTCACGTCGATTGCGGCTCCGCGTGGAGAAAATCGGCAGGAGCTGGCCCGCGCTGCTGCTGCCGGCGATCCGGAAGCGGCCAAGGCCCTCGGAGCGATGCGCGCACCTCAGCGTCCTCAGCGCGGCGTGGTTGTCGAGACGGCAGAAGGGCCAACAGTGATCGACCCAGGCTTTCGAGGCGTGGTCGGCCGACCGAAAGAAAAGGCGCCGAACGCCTACCGTCTCGCCGCCACGATCACCGACCCGAACACACCGCCGGAGACCCGGGCACAAGCCATCCAGACCCTCTCCATCGGCGGGGGGCTCGGCCAGTACCGCAACCAACTCGCCCGACGGATGGCCGGAGGGTACGTCGTCGACCCCGACGTCCGCCAGATGAGTGAAACGCAAGCGCAAAAGCAGTTTGAAGCGCTGGCCCGTGTCGATCCTCTCGCGCGGGTCTTCAACGAACCTGCTGCGACCGGCGCGGAAGGACCGGTTCCTGGTGCGCCAGCCCCGGGAGCCTTACCCGGCCGCGGTGCGCTCGTGCCAGCGCCGCCAGCAGCCGGTCCTGGCGCGATGGGACCAGCCCTCACGGGCATCGTCACTCGGCTGCAGGGTGGCGAGCGAGTGAGCGAGACGGAAGCCCGACGCGCCCTCGCGCAAGACGGTATCAGCGACCGTGCGATGCAGGACGAGGCGATCAACGCGCTCAGCGGGGAATACCCTGAGGGGCAGTAAATGCCCCTGGTCCGTGACGTAGCGCCAGCACCGGACCTCGGCGCACCGCCGCAAGGGGTCTCACTGCCGACCGGCAAGCGCGGCGCGCTGATCCTGGAGCCAGGGCCACAGCAGCCGCCGCAAATTTTCTCCGGCGGTCCTGTGAGCGACATCTTCGACGTGGCGCTGGCGGGCCAGTACGCCGCTGCTGGCGTGGCCACCGGGAAGGGCATTCGACGCGGCGTGCTCGAGCGGACGAGCTACGGCGAATTGCTGCCGGAAGAATTCCGCACAACCAAACTCGGCCGGGTCACCGAGTTCGGCATGAACGTGGTCGGAGATCCCTTGACGTACACGCCGATGGGGTGGATCGGCCGTGGCGTCAAGGCCATCCCGGGCGCGAAAGCGGCAGGCGGTCTGCTACGGACGGGCGCCGTGCGCGCGGGTCTTGCGCGCCCCACGACGATCAAGGC
>MELE01000137.1:6419-9536 GCA_001768615.1 Acidobacteria bacterium RIFCSPLOWO2_12_FULL_67_14b
GGGGCTCGCGGAGACGAAGCTGGCGCCGCTGGTCGAGCAGCTCGGCACCGTGCGGTCAGAGCAAACGCTGGCGCGCGTCGACGCGGCGTTGTTCAGTCGTCAGTTTCGCAGCGCACTGAAGGAGACAACTCGCACGCCACCTCGAGGCGCCCGCCAACTCGGACAGGCTGGGCAGATCGCCCCGACGCAAAGCGAGCTCCTCAAAGCGAGCACGGAATACTTTGACCTCCCCGGCCGGCACGTCGCCAGCCGTTTGGCACAAGGCCTCGAACCAACGGCGGCCAACCTCGGGCAGCTCAAGCAGGAAGCCCTGGCGATCCGTCGCCAATGGCTGAGCACGTTGCCGCTGAGCACCCGGAAATTCGCCACCGAATGGGGCGAGCGCGTCGCCACGCAACACGAGGCTGACCTGACGCGGCTTGTCCAACTCGGCTTGCTCACGCCGGAACGGGCGAGTCTCTGGAGCGACGTCTACTTGCGAAACACCTACCTTCGACGCCTGAATCCGGAGCAGTACGCCGAGACACTGGCGAAAACGGATCCGATGGAAGCCGCGCGGATTCTCGGTGAAGCGGAACGCGCAGCGGGCCGAACCGGCACCCTTGGGGGCGTTCCAGGCCGCGCCGCCATTCAACCGCGCAAAGCAATGACCGCGAAGCAGCAGCAGGAACTGGGGCTCCTGGACGAGCTGGATGCCCGGTACGCTATGCAGCGCACGCTCAACAGCGAGTTGATCGCCCGCGGCGAGCTCAACAACCAGGTCGGCCGTCTTTACGCGCTGCCCGAAAGCGAAGTGAACAGACTTGCCACGGTGGTGCCCAACTTCGAACGGGTGTTTCGCCAGATGCCCGACGATCGGCGTTGGGGCGGCTTGGCGGGCCGCTGGGTGCCGAAGGAAATTCACCAGGAACTGATCGCACGGGCCTGGAAACCGGAGGGCTTGGAGCGGCTGTGGGTGAAGCTGATCGCCGGATGGAAAATCGGCAAGGTCGCCATGCCCGGGACGATCCGGCGCAACTTGACCAGCAACTTCGCGCAGATTCACGCGAGCTTCGGGACGGGCGCTTTGGCGGGCACGCTCAAGCACATGCCGGCGGCGTTCGACGACGTGCGGACGGCCTCGACGCTCTATCAGCGAGCGATCCGTGCCCATCCGATGTTCGGCTCCTCGCAGCTCGACGCCGAGGTGGGTGATCTCCTGCGTGCCGCCACCGTGCCGAAGAGTGCGCGCCACATGGGCGACAAGATCGTCGACGCGGTGAGTAAGGTCGGCCGACCGTTCACGACGGCGTACGAGTACTCGGAGCTGGTGCCGAAGATGGCGCTCTTCCGCGACGGGCTGGCCCGGGGGCTCTCGGACAAAGCCGCGGCCACCCGCGTCGTCACGTCGCTCTTCGACTACGGAGACGTGCCGCCAGTCATCTTGGCCGCGCGGCGCTACGGGATCTATCCTTTCGTGACCTTTCCCTACAAGGTCGTCACGGATTTGATTCCTGCCATCGCGAAGCGCCCCGGACGCCTCGCCACGCAGATCAAAGCGATTCAAGCGGCCACCGACGAGCCGACGAAAGAGGAGCTGCAGGCGCTCTCGCCAGCGATGCGCAGCGGCGCCTTCGTGAAGTTGCCGATGAAGGATTGGAAGGGACGCCCGATCTTCTACGACTTGTCCTATGAGCTGTTTTTCGGGGACATCGGCGAAGCGGGGACGCCGATCGGGACCGTAGTCGCCGCGCTGCAAGGGAACGCCCCGAAAACGGCCGCGATCTCGACGTTCCTCACGCCGATCGGGCAAGTGGCCGCCGAGATCGCACTGAACAAGAGTTTGTTCACGGGGCAGCCCGTGGCTCAGCCGGAGGAAGTGAAAACCGCCGCTGGACTGCGGCACGTGGCTCGGGCGATGCTACCGGGTCCCGTCTTCGCCGGCCTGGAAACCGCCGCGCAGCCCGGGCTCAGTCGGATGGGTCTCCGTCCAAGTAGTCCGCTGGCCAAAGCGGTGTCCGGCCGTCCGACCGCTGCAGGGGTTCAACCGCCGAGTGTGACCAGTGCGACCCTGCAAACGCTTGCTGGGATTCGCACGATCGGGCTCGATGTGCCGCGCGGCCGTGCATCCGCTGTGCTTGGACTCAAGCGCGACATGGGAGAGCTGGAACGGCGGGCCTACTCGATCGCACGGGCGCAGAACCTCAGCAACGAAGAAAAACGGCAGGCGCTCCGGCGGTTGAAAGAAGAAGCGGCTCGGCTCGTGGAAAACGTCAGGGGTCGACCGTAGGACTTCAGGGCAGCTCCGCTGGCTTCCCGGCCCGCAGAGTCAACGCGAATTCCAGCAAGGCCCGAACGGCATCGGCCTTCGTCTGGCCTTCTTTCCGTGCCAGGCCGACGATCTGCCGATGCAGCTTGTACGGGACCGGGGCGCTCACGTAATAGCGTTTGGGCTTGTGCATAGCCGTGCACATGCCAGAAACCTTTTCCCCAGTCAAGGCTTGACAGCCGAAATCGACTCGTGTACACACCCGTGCACATTTCGAGAAGGAGACACGATAATGGCTGAAGTCGAAACCCCAGCGGTGATTGAACCGGAATCGCTCGTTCCCGCACTCCGTGGCGGTGGCTTCCTGCAGCGCTGGCTCGAACAAGGCGAAGGCACCACCGCGCTCGACCGGATCGACACGCTTGTGCAGATGCTGGAGCGGCTCCGTGCGGCGTCCATCAAGGCCACCTATCCGACCGACTGGCTCATCCACACGAGCCGCGACCACGACGGCAACCTGCTTCGGCAAGTCGGCTACCTGCAGGATTGCGGCTGCGAGCGGGCCGGCAAGCCCTGGGGGATCTCGGTCGATCAGCCCGCGATCGAACGCGAGGATTTTCCGGATGGGACTTACAGCTATCACATGATCGCGTCGGCCCGGTCAGCGGTTACGGGGGAGGAGTTGGAGTACGTCGAGGGTAGCCGCTGGTCGGGCGACGGTTTCTTTCAACGCGGCGGAGACAAGATCGACCCGACCGACGTCCGCAAGAGCACGTACGCCAACCTGCATGGGCGTGCGGTGCGGGCGCTCAGTGGACTCAACGGCGTGCCCGTCGAGATGCTCCGGCAAGCCGGCCTTGACGTGGCGA
>MELE01000137.1:9632-10095 GCA_001768615.1 Acidobacteria bacterium RIFCSPLOWO2_12_FULL_67_14b
AGGGGACGAAGATCACGGAACTCAGCGACGCTGATCTTGGTTGGTATCTGAAGACGTCGGCGGAAAACGTGGCCGACCCCGCCAAGGCCAAGCACAAGAAATCGAATGAACGGTTGCTCGCCGCGTTGCAGGCGGAGACAGCCCGACGCAAGGATGCCAACGCGCAAGCGGCGATGGGCGGCAGTGCCGCGCCGCCGCCTGATCTGGCGCTGCGCCGCACCAAGCAGTTCAAGCGTCTCGCCCATCTGTGCCCGGAGGGATGGTCGGTGGGTGAAGTCCTGGAGGTCTGCACCGGGCAGACCGAGTTGGGCAAGATCAGCGAAACGGAGCTGGCCATGCTCGAAGCGACGAGCGACGCCGCGCTGACGGCGAAGCTGACAGAAGCGGGGAAGGAATGACTGACGCGGACGGCTATTTCTCGCGTGCGGAGGGCGCATGACCATCCCCGAAATCCTCCAACCCG
>MELE01000138.1:0-2971 GCA_001768615.1 Acidobacteria bacterium RIFCSPLOWO2_12_FULL_67_14b
CTCGACTACCGCGCGCGCAGCACGACCCTCGAGCGGATCGCGGTGTTTCGCGACGGCCGCGCGGCGCTCATCAGAAATGGCCAGTCGCAAACGCTGGCGGTCACCTATGCCACGGCCAACCTGTTTGCCGCCATGGGTCAGGCGCCGCTCAAGGGGCGCGTCTTCAGAGAGGGCGAGGACGTCGCGGGCGCCGCGCCCGTGGCCGTGCTCTCGCATCACTACTGGCGAGACGAGATGGGCAGCCGAGCCGATGCGATCGGCCAGACCCTGCAGATTGGCCGCGACTTCGTCACGGTGGTCGGCGTGCTGTCGCCGGAGATCGAGTTTGGCAACATCGCCGAGGTCGATCTCTGGCTGCCGCTCAAGCTGGACCCCGATGGCCCGCGGGACGTCAGGAACCTGCGTTTCATGGCCCGCTTGCGCGAGGGCGTGACCTTCGATCAGGCGGCGGCCGAACTGGCGGCGATCGGCGATGCGCTGGCGATCGAGCACCCGCTCACGAATGCCGGCTGGAAGGTACGGCTGATTCCGATCCGGGACCTCACCGGGGGCGAGGGCTTCTGGGTGGTCATCGCGCTCTTCCTGTTGTCGATCGGGTTGCTGATCGCGATAGCCACGGCGAACGTCTCGAACCTCGTGATGGTCCGCACCGTGGCGCGCTCGCGCGAGCTGGCCATGCGGATCGCGCTCGGCGCCCGTCGCGGGCGCCTGGTGCGGCAACTCCTCACCGAGGGGCTGTTGCTTTCGGTCGCCGGCGCCGCGCTGTCGATCCCGGTGGCACTGGCCGGGCTGCGCGCCATTGCCGCGATCTCGCCCGAGCCGGTCTTTCAGCAGCTCGCGATCGATGTGCACGAGTTCTCGTTCGTGGCGGTGCTCGCGCTCGTCTGCCCACTGGTCTTCACGCTGGCGCCGTCACGGCTGCTGGCACACCCCGACATGCGGCAGGTGCTCGCGTCCACCGGGGCGCGGGGCACCACCGGCTCGTCGCGTGGCCGCGGCATCCTCGTGATCGCGCAGGTCGCGCTCGCCGTGATCCTGCTGACCGCGTCGAGCCTCGCGCTGCGCAGCATCACGGGACTGTATGCCGCGCCGACCGGGATGGAGACGAGCCACGCGCTCGTCTTCGGCCTCGATTTCGACGAGGTGCAGTACCCCGATGCCACCGACGCGCAGGCGGCGCTGATGGCGACGCAAACGGCGCTGCGCGCCATGCCCGGCGCGGCCGTCGTCGCGACCCTGTCGACGCTGCCCATCCTCGGGGGCGAGGCGTACTCGCCGGTCTCGATTCCCGGCGAGCCGGCGGTGGCGGGCGACGCGAGGCCGACGGCCGTGGTCACGCGCGCCACGGCGAACGCCGGCGATGCGCTGGGGTTGAAGCTGCTGGCCGGTTCGTGGTGGAACGAGGGCGAGGCGGGAACCGCGGTGATTGCGCGCGAGACCGCCGTGCGGTTGTTCGGCGATCCGCCGCTGGCGATCGGCCGGCAGATCAGCCTGACGCTGGGCCCCGCCGCCGAGACCGTGCGCATTGTCGGCATCGTCAGCGATGTCGTCGGCGGCGATCGCACGCAGGCTGTTCCGCCGCGCATCTGGCTGCCGCTCGACCCGGCGGCGCGCCGACTGTGGTTCGTCGTGAGGGCGGCCGGGGATCCCGCCGCCCTCGTGGGCGGCGTCCGGACGATCGTCGCCGCCACCGCGCCGGCGGTGCCGGTGGACACGCTGCAGACGTTCGACGCCGAGTTGCGCCGCGCCGCCTCGAGTGACTACGTGATCATCGGCGTGCTGGCCGGGTTCTCGCTGCTGGCGCTGGTCCTCGCCGCCACGGGATTGTTCGGGGTCGTGTCGTACACGGTTTCGCAGCGGACCGCCGAGTTCGGGACCCGCATGGCGCTCGGCGCGAGCGCCGGGGATGTGGTGCGCCTGGTCGGGCGGCAGGCGTTCGTCCTGCTGGCCATTGGGTTGACGCTGGGGTTGGCCGGCGGCATCGCCGTGGCCTTTGCGATGGGCAGCGTCCTCTACGGCGTGTCGCCGACCGACCCGGCGACGCTCACCGTGGTGGCCGCGGTGCTGATCGGCGTTACGGCACTGGCCACCGCACTTCCGGCCTGGCGCGCGGCGCGGATCGACCCCGTGACCGCCCTGCGCGCCGAGTAGGCGAGCCCTCCGGGCTCGTGGGCGCCTCGCTCACGCTCGGCGTGGGCTCGGGCCTTCCGCCTTCGCGCCTGCGGCGCTTCGGCGGGACAGGTCGTCGCCTCCTGGGACTCGCGGCTTGCGCCGCTCGTTAGAAAGAAATGCTCGTGGCATCTCACGAACGCAGTGAGTCCCACGAGCGAAGCGAGTCGCAGGAGGCGCGAAGCGCCGACTCCTGCGAGGCCGCGAAGCGGCCGAGTCCTACCAGTACTTCAACGCCGTGACGACCGACGCGATCAGGGCGACGAACGTCACGATGAGGCAGCCCACGGCGATGGCGAGATGATCGATGCGTTCGGGCTTCAGCGGATCGAGCAACAGCGACGTGAGATACCCGCCGATGAAGCCGCCCAGGTGGGCGCTGTTGTCGACGCCGGGAATGATGAAGCCCATCACGCCCATGATCAGCGCGTACTGCAGGCCGGCCTGGCCGACGTGGCTGCTGCCGGTTCGCTGCCCGTAGTGCACGAGCGCGCCGAGCAGCCCGAAGATCGCCGCCGACGCGCCCACCGTGACGTTGGCGCCGCCGAACAACGGCAACTGGATGGGCATCAGGAACATCGCCGTGCTGAGGCCGAACCCGGTGATGCCCGACACCGTATAGATGATGATCATCCGCCCGGCGCCGTAGAGGTTGGCGATCTCGGGCGCGAGCTGCCGGATCCAGAGCACGTTGAAGAAGATGTGCAGGATGCCGCCGTGCAGCCACCCGGCGGTGAGCACGGTCCACCAGCGGCCGAGGACGATCACCGGGTAGGCGCCGCTGGCGCCGAGCGTGATCAGG
>MELE01000138.1:2984-5658 GCA_001768615.1 Acidobacteria bacterium RIFCSPLOWO2_12_FULL_67_14b
GCGACAGCATCATCTGCATGCCGTCGCGCGACAGGATCAGCGACAGCACGAACAGGATGATCGTGCCGCCGGTGACGATCGGCACGAAGCCGAGGTCGTTGCCGAGCCGCCGGAGCGCCGGGCCGAAGCCCCACAGCCCCGGGTTGCGGCGGCCGCAGTTGTAGCAGGTGGCGTCGTTGACCCCGACCAGCACGCCGCACGACGTGCAGATCACGGATCCTTCAGTCTGTCTCTTGAACATTCAGCTCTCAGCCTTCAGCTCTCAGCCTTCAGCCTTCAGCCTTCAGCCTTCAGCGGAAGAACTTCTTGTACCACGCAATCGACCGGTCGAGGGCATCGATCACGTGCCTGGTTTCGCGCAGACCGTGGCCTTCGCGGGGGTAGCGGACCATCACCGTGTCGACCCCCACGTCTTTCAAGGCGATGAAGAACTGCTCGCTTTCGGCAATCGGCACGTCGTTGTCGTTTTCGCCGTGCAGGAACAGCGTCGGCGTCCGGACCTTGTTGGCGTAGCGAATCGCCGATCGCTCCCACAGCTGATCGATGACGCCCTGCTCATGCGGGAACGCGCCGTACTCGACCGCGAGGTAGTCGTGGTAGTACGACAGGTAATTCTGCGTGATCAGGTTCGAGATGCCCCAGCCCGGCACCGACGCCTTGAACCGCGTGGTCTGCGTGACGATCCAGTTGGCGAGCTGCCCCCCGTAGCTGCCGCCCTCGAGCCCCATCCGCGCGCCGTCGAGCCACGGGTACTTCGCCAGCGCGGCGTCGACGCCGGCGAGCACGTCTTTCGCCTCGCCGCCGTTCTGATCCTTGAAGATCGCATCGGCGAGCTTCTGCCCGTATCCGGTGGACCCGCGGTAGTTCACCATCAGCGACGCCCACCCGAGCCCGGCATAGACCTGCGCCTTCGCGTTGAAGGCCGGGCCCTGCTGGCTATGCGGCCCGCCATGCATCATCACGATCATCGGACCGCGCGACGCGGTCGAGGGGACCGTGACAAACGCCTCGATGTCGGTTCCGTCAAAACTCTTGAAGGTCAATGACTCGACGTGGGCGATCGTCTTCGTGGCCAGGAAGTCCTTGTTGAGCGTCGTCAACTGTGTCGCCGGCGCGGCGCCTTCCTTCAGGAACAACTCAGCTGGCCCGTCGGGTTTCGAGAACGCGTAAGCGATCTTGTCGTTCGCGACCGACCAGGCGCCGAGCGAGCCGGGTTCGTTGACGACAAGCTCCGCCGAAGGCACGGCCGGGACTGAAGTCCCGGCCCTACGAATGTCGGGGATCCGAACCAACTTCGTGGAGCCGCGTTCCTGGACGGAGAAGTACACGGCCTTGCCATCGGCCGACCATTGCGGCTCGCCCTGCCGGTTGTCGATGTCCTTCCCGGGCTCGACGCGGTTGGCGCCATCCGCGTTCATCACCCACACGTGGGTGTCTTCCATGGTTGTTTCCGACGAAGTCAGGTCGCGCGTTGTGCCGAGGAAGGCGATGCGCGTGCCGTCGGGCGACCAGGCGGGGAAGTACTCGGCACTCCTGGTGCTGGTGAGCCGCCGCACCGCGGCGTCCTTCACCCGCACCGCAAACACGTCGTAGTTGAACGTCTTGTCGGGGTTGGCTTCGCGGTTGGACACGAACAGGATCTCCTCGCCCCTGGGCGACCAGTCGATCGAGTGCTCGTAGAAATTGCCGGTCGTCAGCTGCCGCACCTGGCGCGTGGCGACGTCGACCACGAAGAGGTGCAGGCGCCTGTTGTCGTTGAACCGCGTCAGCCCCTCGGTGGCCGTCGGCTTGTACAGGTAGCGCGTGATCACCATCGGATCGCCGTTGGCGTCCTCGGCTTCCGGTCCCGCCGTCGCGGAGACGTAGGCGAGGTAGCGGCCGTCGGGCGACCAGGCGATCGTCTCGCCGGACGTGGGCAGCGGATGGTTGGTGCTTTCCAGCTGCGCGATCAGCCGCTCGCCCTCGCCGTTCTGATCGGCGACGATGAGGCCGGCGCCCTCCTCGATGCGCCCGGCGTAGGCCAGCCAGCGTCCGTCGCGCGACCAGCGCGGGCCGGACCCGCCGGTCAGCTTCGCCACCCGCCCGGTCGCGAGGTCGCGGATCCAGGTGTCGCTGTACGGCCGTCCCGGCCGCTCGTTGTGAGTGATCGAATAGGCGACGTGCGTGCCGCCGGGTGACAGCTGCACGTCACCGACGGACTGCAGCGTGTGCAGATCGGCGGGCGCCAGGCCCGGCTGCGTTTGCGCCCGCGAGCTGATGACGAGCGCGGTGACCAGGAAGCCCGCCAGGAGCAGCTGTCTCATCCGGCGAGTATATTTAAAAAGAAACCACGAAGCTCACGAAGAAAACCACGAGGCTCACGAAGCCACTCCTTCAGAATGCATTGTGAGCTGATCACACCGGCCGCCTGCATCCACGCCGGCATGACGAACTGCGGCACCATGGCGCCGCCGATCATGGAGAGCGGCATCAGGATGGCCCAGGCCGCGCCGGACGCCGAAGCCAAACGCGACGCCGAGCAGCATCAGCTCCACGACGAGGATCGACAGGAGGCAGGCGAGCGCCTTGCCGCCGAGAATCTGCGTGCGGGTGAGCGGCGCCATGCGCAGGCGCACCAGCGTGCCGTGCGTGCGCTCGGTCACGTTGAGGGTTCCCCACGAGGGTTCTCACAGTT